>JAFTHC010000005.1 GCA_017457625.1 Kiritimatiellia bacterium | reverse complement strand
GGCGCGACTGCGCCGCCCGCCGCTCCGGGAAAAACCGCCGGTCAGGCCTGTTCGGCCGCGGCCGCCTTCTTCTCGTCCGTCTTCTCGAGGCGCTCGACCTGCGCGTATTCGAGCTCCACGGGCGTGTCGCCGCCGAAGATCGAAACGGACACCACGAGCCGCCCGCGGTCCGGATCGACGGACTGCACGGTCCCTTCGCTCGACATGAACGCGCCGTCCACGATCTTGACGGGCTCGCCGGGCTCGAAGGAAATCTTCGCCTTGGGCTTGGCGTTCTCGTCGCCGGCGGCGGCCTTCACGTTGGCGATCTCGTCCTCCGTCATCGGCCGGGGGTGGTCGCCGCCGAGGAAACCGATCACGCCGTCCAGCCCGTTCACGAACGACCAGACCGCTTCGTTGCGCTCGCGCTTGCGGTAGTTGGAGTAGAGGTCGAGCTCCGCGAACACATAGCCGGGGAAGAGCTTGCGCATCACGGTCGTCTTGCGGCCGTTGCGGGTCGAAACCTCCTTCACGGTCGGCATCAGGGTCTCCCCGATCATGCCGGCCATGTCGATCTCGGCCTCCTGCGCCTTGGCGACGAGGAGCTTCTGGACTTTCTGTTCCTGGCCCGTGAGGGTGTTCAGGACGAACCACTGCTTGCTCATTGCGGCTCCTGGAAAAAGGTGGGGTGGGGGAAGCCCCGCGGCGCTAGGCGCCCAGGCGGGTGAGCGCCGTCACGACCCAGGCGAGGATCCGGTCGCTCGCGAGGACGAAGAGGCTGAGCGCGACGATCAGCGCGCCGACGACCCAGACGGACTCCACGAGCTGCCTGCGCCCGGGCCACGTGATCTTGCCCACCTCGGCGCGGCATTCGCGGAGGAAGGTCCCGAAGGAGGCGAATTCTTCTGCAATCTTGCTCATGGGGCTCGGAAAAGTGGCACGTCGGGCAGGAATCGAACCTGCAACAACCGGTTTTGGAGACCGGTACTCTGCCAATTGAGCTACCGACGTGTGGGAAAGGGTTTTACTTGACTTCCTTGTGCACGGTGCGCTTGCGGTCGTGCGGGCAGAACTTCACCAGCTCCAGCCGGTTCGTCTGCGTCTTCTTGTTGCGGGTGGTCGTGTAGTTGCGCCGCTTGCAGACGGTGCATTCCATGATGGCTTGTTCGCGGGGCATGGCAGCGTGTTGGGTCGTGTTGCGTGAAAAACGGCGTGGATGCTAGCACATCCCCGCCCGGAACGCAAGCGGTTTTTCCGTGTTGCGTCCGCGGGGCGGCTTGCGGTATACTCGGCCGTCGGAGACCCCCCCACGCCGATGCACCCCGTCCGCGCCATCGCCATGCTCGCCGCCGCCGCCGCGCTCGTCCGCGCCGCGGCGGACGACGTCCCGCGCGTGTGCCCCGCCTGCGACCACGAGGTCGGCTACGAGGAAGCGTTCTGCCACAACTGCGGCGGCGACCTCTCCGGCGTGCCCGTCCCCGGCGCCTCCGCCGCGCCCGAGCCCGAACCGGAGCCGGCCGGCACCGGCGCGCTGGCGGACGCGATCCGCGCCGACGTGGCGTTTTCCCGGAGCGGCCGCGGGGCGATGGCGTCGCTCGCGGCGCTGCGCAACGCCGCCGCCCTCGCGCGCCTGGATCCGGCCGCGGTCCCCGCCGCCGCGCTCGAGAGCCTCCGCAAGCGGACCGACGCGTTTTTCGCGTCCTGTTCGCGCGAGGTCGCGACCTGCCCGCTCTGCGGCGGCCGCGGGACGCTCGAGCGCAAGAAGCCGCCGAAGAAGCCGCCGGCCGCCAAGGGGTCGCTGGAGGCGAGCGTCGTGGAAGCGCCGAAGGCGGCCAAGCCCTACCTCTGCGCCCTGTGCGGCGGCCACGGCAAGGCGCCGCGCGTGCGCGACCGCCGCCGGATGCTCGACGCGATGCTCCTCGGCGCCCGCGACTACCGCCGCGCCGCCGCGGAGGCCGGGCGCGAGGAGAGCGGCGGCCTGATGCTGCCCGCCGGCTGGAGCGGCGCGGAGCCGCCGCCCGCGCGCCCCGACTGCACGGCCTGCGCCGGCACGGGGACCGTCCCCTGCCGCGCGTGCGGCGGCTTCGGCCGCGTCGCCTGCGCGGACGCGGCCGCCCACGTCCCGCCCGCCGCCGACGCGCTCAAGGCGGACCGCGGCACGCGCATCGAGGACTACCAGTATTCGCACGACCGGACCGCCGCGTCGCGCCCCGCCTGCGCTTCGTGCGGCGGCGCGTGGGACGCGCCGGGCGCCGTCGCCTGCCCCGCCTGCGGCGGCCGGGGGCTGGCGGCGTGCACGGCCTGCGGAGGGAGCGGACATGGCCGGTGAAGCGCCCGCCGTTCCCGCGATGGACGGCTACGATTCGTTTTCCCTCATCGGGCGGGGCGGCATGGCGAGCGTCTGGCGCGCGCGCCAGATGTCGCTCGACCGCCCCGTCGCCGTCAAGATCCTCGACGCCGAGCAGAGCGCGAGCGACGAGGACATCGACCGCTTCCAGTCCGAGGCGCGGGCCGCCGCGCGCATGTCGCATCCGGGCCTCGTGCAGGTCTACGACGCGTTCTACCGCGGCGGCCGCTTCTGCCTCGTGATGGAACTGGTGGAAGGTTCCACGCTCGGCGCGCAGATCCGCCGCCGCGGGCGCCTCTCGCAGGACGAGGCGCTGCGCGTCGCCGCGGACGTGGCCGCCGCGCTCGGCTACGCCTGGGACCGCCTCCGGCTCGTGCACTGCGACATCAAGCCCGAGAACGTCCTGCTCGGCGCGGACGGTTCGGCCAAGGTCACCGACTTCGGGCTCTCGCGCTCCCTCTCCTCGCTCGCCGCCCGCCGCTCGCCGGACGGCGAAGCCTACGTCTTCGGGACGCCCGCCTACATGCCGCCGGAGCAGTGCACCGGCGAGCCGGAGCTCAAGCCCCAGGCCGACATGTATTCGCTCGGCGCCACGCTCTACCACGCCGTGACGGGCCGCCGCCTTTTCGAGGGGACCGACCCGGACGACGTGATGCGCGAGCAGGTCGAGGAGCGCGTCGAGGACCCCGTGCGGCTCGCGCCCGAGCTCTCGCCCTTTTTCCTCGACTTCCTCGAACGGCTCCTCGCCAAGAACCCCGCCGACCGCTTCCCGACCTGGGCCGCCGTCGTCGATTCGGTTTCGGAGCTGCGCGAAGGCCGCCCCGCCACGCTCCCTCCCCTGGACCCCGCCACGCAGCCCAGCACGCTCGGGCGCGACCCGCGCCGCGAAAAGGAGCGCACCGCGCGCCTCAAGGCGGCCCGGCGCGGCGGCGGCCGATCCGCCACGCGCCGCGCCCGCAAGATCGTCGTCAAGGCCGGCGCCGTCGCCGCGGCCGCCGCGCCCGCGCCGGGCTGGCGGGACGCGCTGCTGGCCGGGCTGCGGCGCCTTCCCCGCCGTTTCGTCGAGACGCCCGTCCCGGCGGGCCTGCTCGGCTCGGCGCTGCTGCTGCTCGCCGCCGCCTCGCTCGCCGCGCGCGACCGCGCCGCCGCCCGCGCGGACTGCGCCCGCCGGATCGCCGCGCTCGAAACCGCCTGCGAAGCGGCGCCGCCCGCCACCTCCGCGGCGCTCGCCGCCGCGCTCGGCGACCTGGACCTGTTCCGCGTCTCGCCGCTCGCCGCCGCGGAGCCGGAACTGGCCCGCCGCGCGGACGCCCTGCGCGACTCGCTCGGCGCCGAAGCCAAGGCGCGCGCCCGCCGGACGGTGGAAGACCTGGGCGCGGCCGTCGCCCCGCTCGCCGCCGCCGGCCGCGCGAAGGCCGCCGCGCGCTACCTTCGCGCCTACGACGGCCCCTGGGCGGCCGAAACGCTCGCCCTGCGCCAGGACCGCGCCCGCCACCTGCCGCGCTGAGCGCGGCGCTTGAGCGCGCGTGGCGGGGTGTGATAGAATCCGCGGGCCATGAAAACGCGATTCAAGTGGATCGAAGGGGGCGGCGCCACGTCCGCCCGGGGTTGGCTCGCGAGCGGCGTCGCCGCGGGTCTCAAGGCGAACCGCACGGACATGGCGATCCTGTGCTCGGACCGCCCCGCCGCGTGCGCGGCGCTGTTCACCTCCAACAACGTTCCCGCCGCGCCCGTCGTCTACGACCGCGCGGTCGCCGCGAAGGGGCGGGCCCGCGCCGCCGTCGTGAACGTCGGCTGCGCCAACGCCTGCACCGGCAGGGCCGGCTACGCGGACACGGTCCGCACCGGCAAGGCCGCCGCCAGGGCGCTCGGCCTGCCCGCGGACGAAATCTTCGTCTGCTCCACCGGCACGATCGGCCGCCGCCTCCCGATGGACCGCATCCTGCCCGGCGTGGCGCTCGCCGCCAAGGCGCTTTCGCCGGACGGCGGCGCGGCCGCCGCCGCCGCGATCATGACGACCGACACGGTCCCCAAGCAGGCCGCCGCGTCGTTCCCGCTGGCCGGCGGGCGCGTCACCGTGGGCGGCATGTGCAAGGGCTCGGGCATGATCTGCCCGAACCTCGCCACGACCCTCATCTTCCTCACGACGGACGCGAAGGTCTCCGCCGCGAACCTGCGCCGCGCGCTCAAGGCCTCGGTCGCGCACTCGTTCAACCGCGTGACGGTCGACGGCGACCAGAGCACCAACGACACGTGCGCGCTCTTCGCCAACGGCGCCGCCGGCCTGCCCGCCCTCGCGCCGGGCAAGCCGGGTTGGGACGCGTTCGTCGAGACGCTCTCCGCCGTCGCGCTTTCGCTCGCCAAGCAGATCGTGATGGACGGCGAGGGCGCCACGAAGTTCGTCACGGTCGCCGTCGAAAAGGCGGCCACGCCGGCGGACGCCTACGCCGCCGCGCGCGCGATCGCCAACTCCCCGCTCTTCAAGGCCGCCTGCTACGGCGGCGACCCGAACTGGGGCCGCGTGATCGCCGCCGTCGGCAACTCCGGCGCCAGGTGCGCGGAGCTGAAGACGCGCATCTCGTTCGACGGCGTCCGCGTCTTCGACCGCGGGAAAATCGCCTCGGCCGAGGCCAACGACCGCCTCGCCGCCGTGATGAAGAAGCGCGCCTTCGAGGTGCGCGTCTCGCTCGGCGTGGGCCGCTTCTCGGACGCGGTCTACACGAGCGACCTCTCGCACGGCTACGTCGACATCAACGCCGACTACACGACCTGAGGCCGCGCGCCCTCAGGCCGCCGCCGCGGCCCTGCGCTGCACGAGCACCGAGAGGACGATCGCCAGGCCCTTCACCGCGCCCTGCAGCGACGGGTCGACGCCCCAGAGCTGCAGCGCGTTGGAGAGCACGCCGAGCACGAACGCGCCGGCGAGAGTCCCGGACACCGACGCGCGCCCGCCGGACATCGACGCGCCGCCGATCACCACGGCCGCGATGGCGTCCAGCTCGAAAAAGAGCCCCGCGTTGGAGCTCGAGAGCGTCCCGAGCCGCCCGAGCGCGAGAAACGCGGAAAGGCCCGCGAGCGCGCCGGCCAGCACGTAGGTGGCGAAGCGCACGCGCCCGACGCGCACGCCGGCGAAACGCGCGACGCGTTCGCCGGCGCCGGCCGCCACGGCGTGCCGCCCCCAGGGCGTGCGCGAAAGCGCGACGCCGAGCGCGGCCGCGAGCGCGAGCAGGATCCACACGGGCGAGGGCACTCCCAACGGCGCCGCCTGCCCGAAGCGCGTCACGGCGTTGTCCCAGCCGGGCGAGGGCACGCTCCCGGAATCGGCGAGCCAGAGCGAGAGCGAGCGGAACAGCGAATACGTGCCGAGCGTGGCGATGAACGGCGGGAGGCGGCCCGCCGCCACGAGCGCGCCGTTCACGGCGCCGCCCGCCGCGCCGAGGGCCGCGCACAGCGCCGCGCAGGCCGCGGCGAACGCGGCGCCGCCGCCCGCCGCGCCGGGCAGCGCGGAGAGCAGCTGCGCGGCGGCCACGCCGGAAAAGGCGAAGAGAGAACCGACCGAGAGGTCGATGCCGCCCGCGACCACGACGAACGTCATGCCGAGCGCGACCAGGCCCGTGTAGGAGCTCTGCCGCGCGACGTTGAGCAGGTTCGCGGGCCGCGCGAAGACGGGGCTCGAAAGCGAGCAGACGAGCGCGAGGGCCGCAAGCGCGAGCCACGCCGCCCCGCCGCCTGCGGCGAAGCGGGAGAGCGCGCGGCGCGGGCCGCCGGAACCGGTTCGTTTCGCATCCACGGCGCGCGATTCTAGCACACCCCGCCACGGGCGCTCAAGCGCGCGCGGCGGCGGTTCAGAGCCGGACGGAGAGGGAGACGCGGCCGGGGGCGGTTTCCTCGAGGCGCCAGCGCGTGCGGGCGAGCCGGTCGAGGAAGCGCCCGTCGTGGCTCGCGAGGAGCATCGCGCAGGGCGCGTCCGCGAGCGCGTCCTCCAGGCACACGATGCCCGGCAGGTCCATGTGGTTCGTCGGTTCGTCCATGACGATCAGGTGCGGGCCGCGCGCGATGCCGAGCGCGAGAAGGAGCTTGCGCACTTCGCCGGGCGAGGGCATGGCCGATTCGAGGAGGCGGCCGGGACGCGAACCGAGGCGCGAAAAGCGCGTCATGACGTCGCCGAGCTTTTCGTCCGGCAGCGCCTTCGCCTCGGCGAGGACGCCCGCTGACTCCTCCGCGGAGATTTCCTGCGGCACGAAGACGAGGTGCTCGGGCGGGACGTTGAAGAGCGGCCGCAGGAAGCGCAGCAGGGTCGACTTGCCCAGGCCGTTGGCCCCTTCGAGCGCGATGCGGTCGGCCGGCGCGATTTCGAGGTCGGGGAACGCGAGGACGCGGTCCGGGCCGACGGGGAGCTCCCCGGCGCCGACGCGCAGGACGAAGTTGCGGCGCGAGACGTCCGCCTCCTCGAGCCGGAAGCCCGTGGCGAACTCCTTGCGCACCGGGATCGACGCGCGGGACGCCTGCGCCTTGGCGGCGCGCCTGGCGAGCGCGGCGGACTGCTTGCCGGCCCACGCGTCCTTGCCGGTGAGCTTGGCGAGGTTGCGTTCGGCCTTGCCGTCGTGGTCCCACTTGTTCGACTTGGCGCCCTTCGTCCTCTCCTTCGTGCGGGCGGCCATGCGTTCGCCTTCCTCGCGGCGCTCCTGCGCGGCGGCGCGGAGACGCCCGGCGGCGTGCTTGGCCGCGTCGTCCTTCGCGCGGGCCGCGGCTTGTTCGCGCCGGTCCTGCTCCATGCCGGCCGTGACGCCGCCGGGGCGAAGCGAGACGGCCGGCGGCCGCACGAAGAGGCACTGCGAGCAGAGGCCGTCCAGGAGCGCGCGGTCGTGGCTCACGAGCAGGCCGACGCCGCGGAAGCGCCCGAGCGCGGCCTCCAGCGCGGCGCGGGCGCCGGCGTCGAGGTGGTTCGTGGGCTCGTCGAGCGCGAGCAGCCCCGGCGCGCGCCAGAGCGCGACGGCGATCTGGAGGCGCTTGCGCTCGCCGTGCGAAAGCGTGTCCCAGCGCTCTTCCCAGCCATCGCCGATCCCGAGGTCGATCCGCGCGCGCCACGCCTCCGCGTCGGCGGACGCGAAAAAGTCCGCGAGGCCGTCCGGCGGGTCGTCCGTGCGCTGCTCGACGCGGAGGCTCCCGGCCGGGCGCGACACCGCGCCGGCGGACGGCTCCAGCGAGCCGCACGCGAGCTTGAGCAGCGTGGTCTTGCCGGCGCCGTTGGCGCCGACGACGCCCGTCCAGCCGGGCCCGAGCCGCACGGTCAGGCCGCGCAGCAGCGGTTCGGCCATGCCGGGCCAGGCGAAGGAAACGTTTTCGAAGGAAAGGGCGTCGGGCATGGGAAAAGGCGAAGCCCGCGGGGCGACACGCTCCGCGGGCTTCCAAAATGGCTCCGGTGGCTGGATTCGAACCAGCGACCAAGGGATTAACAGTCCCCTGCGCTACCGCTACGCTACACCGGAACGGAATGTCGAAGACGGGGCGGAAGTATAGGCGAAGCGCCGGGGCGTGTCAAACGGAAATTTTTTGCGCGGCGGCGGCAGATTCCGGTTGCGCGCGCGGGGGCGGATGCGCTAGAATCGCGCCCATGAACGCCGCCGTCCAAGCCTTCTTCAATTCCGACCTCTTCAACCAGGCCGTCGTCGTCCTCCTCGTGTTCATGTCCGTGCTCGCGTGGGCCATGATGCGCGGCAAGCGGCGGCAGCTGCGCGCGGCGCTGCGCAAGGACGCCTCGCTGGACCGCCGCTACCGCAACGCCGCGCACCCCGCGGCCTTCTACGTCCAGGCGCAGGGGCATTTCCAGCCGGACGCGCTCGCCGCCGCGATCTACGCGGCCGCGATGAAGGAGCTGCTCAACTTCCTGCACCGCTACGGCGTGACCGACGAGGCGGTGCTCGCCTGGCAGCCCGGCATGGCGGGGCCGTCGCTGCCGGAGAGCGAGATGGCGACGGTCCGCGCGGCCGCGGAAAGCGCGCTCGCGGAAAAGACGCTGCAGCTCGAGTCGCGCATGGCCTTCCTTTCGGCGTGCACGTCGGCCGCCACGTCGCTCGGCCTGCTCGGCACGGTCTGGGGCATCATGCGCGCGTTCATGGACATGGTGGGCGGCGGCTCGGCGATCGTGATCACGGCGGTCGCGCCCGGCATCGCGGGCGCGCTGCTCACGACGGTGGTCGGTCTGCTCGTGGCGATTCCCTCGCAGGTCGGCTACAACCTGCTCTTCGCGGGCGTGCACCGCAAGACGACCGAGCTGGAGGTGTTCACCGACCGGCTCCTGGCGGACATCGTCCGCATCCACGGCGCGTCCGTGTCCGGCGGCGCGCGCGCCGCCGCCGCGCCGGCGCCCTACGCCGCGCCGGCCTACGCCGCGCCGGCCCCGGCCTATGCGCCCGCGCCGGCCCCCGTTTACGCCGCGCCCGCGCCGGTCTACGCCGCTCCGGCTCCGGCGCCGGCCGCGCCGACGCCGCCTTCCGCGGCCGAACGCTTCGGGTAGCGCCCCCTTGAACCGCGGCGCGGCGCCGTGGTAGAATCCCGCCCCGCCATGCTCAAACAGCGTCTCGCGACCGGCGTCGTCGTCAGCCTCCTCGTCTTCGGGATCGTCTTCTTCTTCCCGGCGTGGATGCACATGGTCCTGCTCTTCGCCGTGTTCATCCTGGCGCAGATGGAGTTCGCGGACATGGTGGAGGACTCCGGGCACCGCTACGAGATCGTCGCCACGTCGGTGCTGGGCGCGATCTACCTCGGCGCGACGGCGCTCGAGACGCCGATGGTGCGCGACCTCATGGCGCGCTTCACGTGGACGCCGCCGCCGATGCCGGCCGGCCGGATCGACTTCTCGGCGCTCGTGCTCTGCCTCGCCCCGGCGGTGTTCCTCGCCCTCGGCGTGCTGCGCCGCCGGACCGACCGCGCGATGGAGACGTTCGCGCTCTCCTTCGCGGGGTTCTGGTACGTGTCGGTCCTGCTCTCCTTCCTCGTCCGCCTCGCGTTCGAATGGAAGGTCTACGAGGACTGGCACACCAACTACACGGGCCGGCTGATGCTGCTCCTGTTCGTCGTGCTCGTGAAGAGCGCCGACATCGGCGGCTACGCGTTCGGGCGCCTCTTCGGCCGGCACAAGCTGATTCCGGCGATTTCCCCGGGCAAGACGTGGGAGGGGCTCGTCGGGTGCTACGCCGTTTCGATGCTCTGCGGCTGGGGTCTGTGGTATGTCTTCCACGCCTTCTTCCGCGAGGAGTTCGGGCAGATCCGGTTCCCGCTCGTGCACGCGCTCGTGCTGCCGGTGCTCCTCACCACGACCGGGCTGTTCGGCGACCTGGCCGAATCGCTGATCAAGCGCTCGGTGGGCGTGAAGGATTCCTCCGCGCGCTTTCCCGGCATGGGCGGCATCCTGGACATCCTCGATTCGCTCCTCTTTTCCGCCCCGTTCATGTACGCATACGTCGTCTGGTTCTTCTAGCGGCCGCTACGCGGCCGCGTTCGCAGGTCCGCAGGTTCGAAAGGACGCATCTCCCATGGAAGAAAATCCGATCAAGTCCGGCTACATGCCGCCCGCCGAACGCGACCAGACGATCGGCGAAGAGATCGCCAACGCGGTCACGCACGGGATCGGCGCGATCCTCGCGGTCGCGTGCCTCGTCGTGGGCGTCGTGTTCGCGAGCATCCCGCCCTACCGCGACGTCTGGAACATCGTCTCCGTCTCGATCTACGGCTCGACGATGGTGCTGCTCTACCTCTTCTCCACGCTCTACCACGCGATCAACCGGCCCAAGACGAAGGCCGTGCTGAACTACTTCGACCACTGCTCGATCTATCTGCTGATCGCCGGCTCCTACACCCCGTTCTGCCTCTCGGGCATCCGCCTCTACAGCCCCGCCTGGGGGTGGGCGATCTTCGGGACGGAGTGGGGTCTGGCGCTGCTGGGCATCGTCTACCAGTGCCTGTTCATCAACCGCTGGCAGACGCTCTCCAACCTGACCTACCTGGCGATGGGCTGGGTCGTGGTGGTCGCGCTATACCCGACCTACCGGGCGCTGCATTTCTGGCCGGTGTTCTGGACGCTCGTCGGCGGCCTCTTCTATTCCTTCGGCGTGTTCTTCTACGTCCGCAAGGAAAAGAAGTTCATGCACTCGGTCTGGCACCTGTTCGTCCTGGCCGGGACGCTGGTGCAGTATTTCACGATCCTGTTCCATCTCGTCCTCAGGACGTAGGCGCCGCCGGCGAGAACGTCGGGTCGAGCCGGTCGCGCAGCCAGTCGCCGGCGCGGTTGGCCGAGAGCACGAGCCCGAAGACCGCGAGCGTGACGAACGCGCCTTCCCACCACGCGCCCTGCCAGAGGCGGACGCGCGCGTTGTCGATCATGACGCCCCACGAGGGCTCCCCCTGCGCGCCGAGCCCGAGGAAGCTCATGAACACCTCGGTGGAGACGGCCGCCGGGAAGCGCAGCGAGAAGGCGACGATCACGAGATGCGCCACGTTGGGCAGCACGTGCCGCAGGAGGATGCGCGGCGGGGAATAGCCCAGCGCCCGCGCCGCCTGCACGTAGCCGCGCGAGCGGACCTTGAGCGTTTCGGAACGCACCGTCCGGTAGACGCCCACCCACGTCGTGACGCCGATGCCGGCGCAGACGCCGGGCAGGCCCTTGCCCGCCACGAGCGAGATGGCGAGGATCAGCAGCAGCGAGGGGACCGCGGCGACGGTCGCGGCGAGCCAGTTGCACAGCGCGTCGACCCACCGCCCGAACCAGCCGGCCAGCAGCCCGAGGAGCGTGCCGAACGGCACGGCGAGCGCCGCGGATACGAACCCGACGAGCATCGCGATGCGCGCGCCTTGCACGAGGCGCCGCGCCACGTCGCGCCCGAGGTTGTCCGAGCCCAGAAGGAAGAAGCGCTCCGTGCCGTCCGCCGCGGTCGCGCGCGAAAGCGGCGGCAGGTAGCGAAGCTCGAGGCACGGGCGGTTGTAGAGCGGCGTTTCGTCCGCGGCCCGCGCGCGCAGGAAGACCGCCTCGCCCGCCACGGCGGCGAGCAGGTAGCAGCACAGCAGGGCGATCGAGAGGCGCGGCATCGCGGCGGAGTCTACCAGACCGCCCCGCCGCCCCGCAAGCGCGGCGTCGCCGCGCGGGCGTTGCGCCGCTTGAGCGCCCGCGGCGGGATGTGGTAGAATCGCGTCCCATGAAACGGCTCACGAACGTCTTTCTCGGCGGAAAACCCGCCACCATCGTTTTCGAAGGCGACCGCATCGCCCGGATCGACGGGGGCGCCGCGCCCCTCGCGCCCGGCGACATCGACGGCCGCGGCCTCGCGGCCGTCCCCGGCCTCGTGGACATCCACGCGCACGGCTGCCTCGGCCTCGACACGATGGACGCCGACTTCGCCGAGATGGCCGTCTTCCGCGCCAAGAACGGCACGACGACGTGGCTGCCCACGACGATGACCGCGTTCCGCGAGGACCTCGAGCGCGTCTGCGCCGCCCCGCGCGACGTCCCCGGCGCGCGCCTGCCCGGCATCCACTTGGAGGGGCCGCACATCGCGCTTTCGCGCAAGGGCGCGCAGAACCCGGCCTGCATCCGGCCGCCGGACCTCGAAGAGTTCCGCTCGCTGCGCCCCGCCGCGGTCCGCGTCACGATCGCGCCGGAACTGCCCGGCGCGCTCGACTACATCCGCGCGGCCGCGGACATGGGCGTCTCCGTCACGCTCGGCCACACGGACGCCACCTTCGAGCAGGCCTGCGCCGGTTTCGACGCCGGCGCCAGTTCGCTCACGCACACCTTCAACGCGATGCCGGGCATCCACCACCGCAAGCCCGGCCCGATCGGAGCCGCGCTCGAGAAAGGCGCCTTCGCGGAGCTGATCTGCGACGGCTTCCACGTCGCCCCGGCGATCTGCCTCCTGCTCTACAAGGCGTTCGGCCCGGACCGCGTCGCGCTCGTTTCGGACAACATCCGCCCCGCCGGCGCGCCCGAAGGCGAATACGATCTCGGCGGCCTGAAGGTGATCCTCAAGAACAACGAGGCGCGCCTGCCGGACGGCACGATCGCGGGCTGCTCCGTCACGCTGTGGGAATGCGTCCGCCGCGCCGTCTCCTTCGGCATCCCGTTCGCGGACGCCATCCGCATGGCGACCGCGACGCCCGCCGCCGCGGCGCATCTCGACGCGGGCGTGCTCGCTCCCGGCCGCCCGGCCGACGTGCTGCTCGTCGACCTCGCCGGCCCGCTGCCCGAACTGCGGTCCGTGATTCTCCGCGGCGACGTCTTCGCCTGAACCCCGCCACGCCGCGACGCCGCCCGATGAAAACCGCCACGACCCGCATCGCGGTCCTCGGCGCCGGCCCCGCGGGTCTGGCGCTCGCGCACGGTCTGCTGGAGCGCGGCGTGCGCGACTTCCTCGTTTTCGAAAAGGAGGCGGAAGCCGGCGGCCTGTGCCGCAGCGCGCCGGTGGACGGCGCGCCGCTCGACACGGGCGGCGGACATTTCGTCGACGTGCGCCGCCCCGCCGTGACGGACTTCCTCTTCCGCTTCATGCCGGAGGGGGAATGGAACCTATTCGAGCGCAACACGAAGATCCGCCTGTTCGGCCGGATGGTCGGCAATCCGCTGGAGGCGAACGTCTGGCAGCTCGACGAGGCGACGCAACGCCGCTACCTCGCGGACATCGCGGCGGCGGGCTGCAACGCGGGCGAGCCGATGCCGTCCTCGTTCGTCGACTGGATCGTCTGGAAACTCGGCCGTTCGATCGCCGAGGACTACATGCTGCCCTACAACCGCAAGATGTTCGGCGAGGACCTGGACGCTCTCGGCACCTACTGGCTCGAGAAGCTCCCGAACGTCTCCTACGAAGACACGCTCCGCTCCTGCCGCGAGCGCCGTCCGTTCGGCTCGCAGCCCGGGCACGCCGTCTTCCGCTACCCGAAAAAGCACGGCTCCGGCGAAGTCTGGCGCCGCATGGGCGAGGCGCTCGGCGGGCGCCTCGTCGCGGGCGCGGAAATCGTCGCGCTCGACGTCGCGGCGCGCGCCGCCACGTTGGCGGACGGCACGGAGGTCCGCGCGGACGTCGTCGTGAACACCGCGCCCTGGCCCGCCTTCGCGCGCCTCGCCGGCCTCTCGGCCGCGTCGCTCTCGGCCGTTGCGTCGCTGCGGCACACCGGCGTCTACGTGGAATACCGGCCCGGGTCCTTCGGCTCGGACGCGCACTGGATCTACGAGCCCGACCCGGCGCGGCCCGAGCACCGCTATCTGCTGCGCGAGAACTTCCTGCCGGGCGCTCGCGGCTACTGGACCGAGACGCGGATCGGCCGCGAAGGCCCCGCGGCCGGCCCGCGCTTCGCGGCGCCGTGGGCCTACCCGCTCAACACGGTCGGCAAGAACGAGGCGATGGCGGCGCTGCTCGCCGAATGCGCCCGCAGCCGCGTCTTCGGCCTCGGGCGCTGGGGCGAGTGGCAGCACTACAACTCCGACCTCGTCGTCGAACGGGCGCTCGCCTTCGCCGGGCGGCTCGCCGGCGGAGGCGCCTGAGCGCGCCGCCGGCGCGGCGCGCGCTACCCGCGGGCCCAGGCGAGGACGGCGTCGGGCAGGGGGCCGACGGAGACGACGGTCGCGACGGAGGTCTCCCCGTCTTCGCCCGGCATCTCGACCTTGTCGCCTTCGGCGTGGCCGAAGAGCGCCTCGGCCACGCGGCTGCGCGAGGAAACGATCCCCAGATCCGGGTCGCTGTCCCATTCGCCGAGGATCGAGTAGGCGCGCTCGGCGCCGTCCTCGCCGCGGATCGCCACGAACGAGCCGACGCCCGCCAGGCCGTTCTGCGCGATGCCGGAGAAGTCGAACGCGGAAACCGACGCGAGGTCCTTCTGCAGCTGCGTCTGGCGCGCCTGCAGTTCGCGCTCGCGGTCGCGGGCCGTCTGGTATTCGAAGTTTTCGGAGAGGTCGCCGAAGCCCTTCGCGAACTCGATGTCGCGGATGTTCTGCGGGATGTCCTCCTTGACGAGCTTGTCCAGGCGCGCCTGCCGCTCGGCGTAGGAGCGGGCCGACGTGATGCCGAAGCGGACGAACGCCTCGGGCGCCTCCTCGGCCATCTCCGGCAGCTCCTCGATGCCCTCGTAGTCGGCGCGCAGGTATTCGAGCAGGTTGCGCTTCTTGAGCGGCTCCCAGACGCCCTCCATCGCGGAAAGGCGGGCGAAGACGGAGGCGCGCTCCTCGCGCGACATCCGGTCCATCAGCGGCACGAGCCACTTGCTGCCGGCCTCGACCTCGATCTTCTTCTTCGCCTTCTTCGCGTTCGCGCCGGGCGCCGCGTCGGGCGACTCTTCGTCCGCGAGGCGGCCCGCGACGAACAGCTTCTTGAGGTCGTTCTTCATGCGGAGCGCCTCGCCGGCGGCTTCGCCGTCCAGCGCCACGGCCACGATGGAAACGAGCGCGAACGGCGGGACCGCTTCGAGGACCGCGTCCGAAAGCGCCTTGGCGGCCTTGGCCTTCGCCTTCGGGTCGGCCTTGTCGGCGGCTTCGTCCTTGCCGGCGCCGACCGCCGCGGCCGACGCGCCGGCGGCGGCGTGGCAGAGCCAGCGCAGGAGCTGGAACGAGGGGCGCGTCTTGCCGATTTCCTCGTGGAGCTTCTTGGCGAAATCCGCCTTCGCGACGCCCGTGGCGAGCCGCGGCGCGGCGTGCTCCATCAGGTTCGCGGGCATGTCGGGCAGCACGGCGAGGAAATCGGCCGCGACCGCCGGGTCCGCGTCCAGCGGGATCCAGCCCGCGAGCTCCGCCGTGAGGCTCGCCGGCAGCGAGGCGGCCGCGTCCAGGGCGATGTCCGTGCGGCAGAGCGTGCGCAGCAGGTCGACGGACTTGCCGTCCGATCCCGGGGCGAACGCGAAATCCTCCTCGGCGCCGGGCCGCAGCGCGACGGGGACCTCCGCCAGCCCGCACGAGAGGCCGAGCATGGCGGCGCGGACCTTGGCGGCGTTGCCGAGCTTCTTGCGGTCGGCGACCGACGCCTTGAGCACGAAGCCGATGCGGTCGGCGAGCGCCGCGCGCTGGGCGTCGGAGAGCGTGCCGCCCGACGCCTTCGCGGCCTTGGCGCGCTTGGCGAAATCGGCGCCCTTTTCGAAAATGGCCTTCGGGTCGCGCAGCTTGACGAAGGCGGCGCACTCGGCGTCGGGCTTCTCCGCCTTGGCCTCGTCGGCCTTGTCCGCTTTGCCGGCGTCGTCCTTGCCGGCCTTCTCCGCCTTGTCCGCGCCGGCCGCCGCCGGGACCTGGGCGGAGAGCTCGACGGCCTCGGCCTTCTTGGTCGCGGCCGGGAGGCGGACGGCCGCGTCGCGGGCGAGCTGCTTGCGGGCCAGCTCCCAGAACTGCTTCCAGTCCTGCCCGGCGGGCAGGATCGGCTCGATCCGCGCCTGCAGCTGCGAAACCGTGAGGTTGCCCCAGGACTGCAGCGCCATCTTCGCGACGCGGCCGGGTTCGGCGAGGCACAGCGCGTCGAACCCGGCGCGGTCCGCGTGGCGCGCGGCCAGGACGTGCTCCGCCCCGATCGGGACGAGCGCTTCGGCGGCGAACGAGAAACCGAGCGCCTTGGGGCGGCCGGGCGCGTCGTCGAACTCCACGGTCATGTTCTTGTAGTAGTCGTCCTCGGCCTTCACGACGCCGTAGCCCCACGTGCGGTGGGCGACGACGGAACCGGGCTTGAGCGAAAGCAGCAGCGAAAGGCGCTTGAGCGCTTCGGAGGGGCGGATCTTGCCGAAGCCGGCGCTCTCGATCTTCGCCATCGCGAGGCGGTCCTTGGAGGCGGCCGCGGAGAGCACGGAGAGGCACTCGGCGCCGTAGGCGACGCGGTCGCCCGTCCACTTGGCCTTGCGGTGCAGCAGCGTGATGAGCGAGGCCACGTCGCGCCGGTCGATGAAGCACTGCTCCACGACGGCGAACGCCTGGTCGCGCGGCTCGAGCCGGCGCTCGTCCTTCTCGTTCTTCACGAGATCCGCGAGCGAGCCCATGAGGTCGAGGAGCTTGGCCGCGTCGGGCGAGGGTTCGAACGCTTCGGTGACGATCTGGACGGCCAGGTCGTTCGGGGAGACGGCGGGGGCGGACTGGGACATGTCGGATGTGCCTGTGTGATTGTGCGGCGGGAGAGGGTTCGGCCGCGCGCGGGTTCCCCCGCGCGCTACGGGCGGACGAGTCTACCACAACCCCCCGCGCGAGGGCAAACGGAAAAAACGCGTTGCGCGCGGGGGCGGCGGTGCGGTAGAATCGCCGGCCATGAAGAAAACCGCTTCCCGCGACAACGCGAAGACCGTCGTCGGCGCCATCGACCCGGACGTGCTCGCCTTCACCGTCGGCCAGGACCCCGTGCTGGACCGGCGCCTGGCCGAATGGGACTGCTACGGCACCGCCGCGCACGTGACGATGCTTTCGCGCATGGCCTACGAGCCGCGCCTCTTTTCCAAGGGGGAGCGCGCGGCGGTCCTGCGCGAACTCGCGAAAATCCGCGACCGCGCGCGCGCCGGGACGTTCGCGATCACCGAGGAGGACCAGGACTGCCACCTCGCCATCGAGCGCACCCTCACCGAGGCGCTCGGCGACCTCGGCAAGCGCGTCCACACCGGCCGCTCCCGCAACGACCAGAGCGCCACGGCGATCCGCCTTTTCCTCCGCGACCAGCTGCTCGCCGCGCAGGACGAGGCGCTGGACCTCGCGGAAGCGCTCGTGAAGTTCGCGCGCCGGAACCGGTCGCTCCCGATGGTGGGCCGCACGCACCTGCAGCCCGCGATGCCGAGCTCCGTCGCGACGTGGGCGGAAGCCTACGCCGAAGAGCTCTGGCAGGACGGCGTCCGCTTCCTCGCCGGCGCCTGCGAGAGCGCGGACCGCTGCCCGCTCGGCTCGGCGGCCTCCTACGGCGTTCCGCTGCCGATCGACCGCGAGCTGGAGTCGGAGCTGCTCGGTTTCGCCGCCCCGGTCGGCAACGTGCTCGCCGCCGGCAATTCGCGCGGCAAGGTCGAGGCGGAGGCGTGCGCCGCGCTCGCCCAGGCCATGGTCACGCTTTCGCGCCTCGCGCAGGACCTGATCCTCTTCTCGATGCCGGAGTTCGGCTATTTCTCGCTGCCGAAGGAGTTCTGCACGGGCTCCTCGATCATGCCGCAGAAATACAACCCGGACGTGTGCGAGCTCGTCCGCTCCAAGGCCGCGCAGGTCTGCGGCCTGTCCGCCACCGCCAACGCGATCCTCGTCGGCATGCCCGGCGGCTACAACCGCGACCTGCAGGACACCAAGAAGGTCGTCATGGAGGCGCTCGACGCGACGCGCGCTTCGCTGCGCATCCTCGCGCGGCTCGTCGGCGGCCTGCGGGCGCATCCGGACCGGCTCCGCGCCGCGTTCGCCGACCCCGGCGTCTTCGCGACGGACCGCGCCCTCGAGCTCGTCGCGGGCGGCATGCCGTGGCGCGACGCCTACCACCAGGTGCGCGACCACCTCGAAGACCTGCGCGGCATGGATCCGGACGAAGCGGTCGCGAAGAAGACGCACCTCGGCGCGCCCGGCGCGGTCGCCGAATCGCTGGACTGGGACGAAGCGGCGATCCGCGCCGAACGCACGCGCGTGCACGGCGTCCGGGGCCGCGTCGCCCGCGCGCTCCGCGCCCTCCTGCCGTAGGGCGCGCGGTCAGAGCGCGTCCGGGGGGATGTCGTCCTCGTCGAGGTCGGTCGGGCGGCGTTCCGGCGGCTCTTGCGCCGCCGGCGGCTCCTCGGGCGGCGCCGCCTCCGGATTGTGGCGGACGTAGGGCGCGGGCGGCCGCTCCGGCTCCTCTTCGCCTTCGAGCGCGGGCAGGTCGGGAAACTCGTCGGCGCCGGGGGCGGGCAGCGGCACGCCCGCCAGTTCGTGGACGCGCGCGCAGCCCAGGTGCCACGACTTGAGGTCGAGCGTGGCGCGGCGCAGGTCCTGGCGCTTGCGGACGGCGTCGAGGCCCGTTTCGCCGGCGCAGGCGGCCAGGCGCGTGGCGACGTGGCGGCGCCACGCGTCCAGCAGCGCCTGGTGCACGAAGTCGCGCGGCGGGTGGTCGGCCGCCGGATCGCGCCGGGCGGAAAGGACGCCGAGGAAATCCGCGGCCTTCGGGTCCTCTTCCTGCACGCGCAGGAGCGCGTCGCCGTCCCCGCCGGCGGCTTCGGCGTAGAACGCGGCCACGAGCGCGCGCACCATCGGGTTGGGCAGGATCGCCGGCGGCAGCAGCGCCGAAAGCGCGCGCACCGTGGCGGGGTGTTCCCCGCCGTGCTTGAGGAGAAATTCGCACAGCGCCACGTCGGTCGGGTCGGGCGGCGGGTCGGCCGGCCCGGCGGGCGGCGCGGCCGCGTCGGCCGGGTCGTCGAAGAGCTCCGGCGGCGGCAGGTCCGGCGGGGGCGGGGAGAGCGGCGGGGGCGGGGCGGAGACCCCGCCACGCGCGACCGTTTCGCGGCGGAAGGCGGCGCCTTCGCGCTGGCGGCGGACCGCCTCCTCGACACCCGCCAGTTCCGCGCGGATCGCGTCCTCGGGCAGGCGCAGCTCGCGGGCGAGCTCCTGGACCATGCGCGCCTTGTGGACGGCGCTGGCGCACGCGGCGACGGTCTGCAGGACCTCCTTCGCGATGCGGCCGGCGGCGTCCGCGCCGTCCGGGTCCGCCTCCTGCGCGCGGAGGTGCGCGACGTGGAACGGCACGGGGCCGATCGCGGCGTCGAGGACCGCCTGGAAGTCTTCCTTGGAGTGCGAGAGCAGGAACGAATCGGGATCCTCGCCGTCGGGCATGCGCGCGATGCGAACGGGGATGCCTTCGGCGAGCAGGATCGAGGCCGTGCGGATCGCGGCCTTGCGGCCCGCGCCGTCCGCGTCGAAGAGCAGCACGGCGCTGTCGGCGTAGCGGTGCAGGAGCTTGGCGTGCTCGTCCGTGAAGGCGGTTCCTTCGGAGGCGACGGCGCGCGGGAAGCCGCAGGCGTGGCAGCGGATCACGTCGATCTGCCCCTCGCAGACGATCGCCTCGCGGTGCGTGGCGGAGGCGATGGCGCGCTGCGCCTTGTCCAGGGCGTAGAGCACGCGCGACTTCTTGAAGATGTCGGTCTCGGGCGAGTTGACGTATTTGGCGGGGCTGGCGGCCTTGTCGAGAACGCGCCCGCTGAAGGCGACGACGCGCCCCTGGTGGTCCTTGACGGGGAACATCAGGCGCCCGTGGAAGCGGTCGCGCAGCAGCGAGGCGGACTCCGCGCCGTCGGGCAGGAGCCCGAGGCCGGCCTCGACCATCTCGCGCTTCGAGAAGCCGTGCGCCTCGGCGAACTTGTCCAGCGTCCCCCACGGCTCCGGGTCGTAGCCCAGCTCGAAGAGCTCCACGACGTCCGGCCCGAGCGAGCGCTTTTCGAGATAGGCGCGGGCGGGCGCCGCGGCGGCGGCCTGCAGGAGGCACCGGTGGAAGAACGCGGCGGCCTCGGCGTTCACCTGGAAGAGGCGGCGGGCGCGCGCGCCGCGGCCGCCGTCGTCCTCCTCGACGATCTCCACGCCGCATTTGCCGGCGAGATGCCGAACGGCGTCGAGGAACGTCATGCCGTCGTGCTTCATGAGGAACTTGAAGACGTCGCCGCCCTCGCCGCAGCCGAAGCACTTGTAGGTCTGGCGCTGGGGGTTGACGGTGAAACTCGGCGTTTTCTCGTGGTGGAACGGGCAGCAGGCCTTCCACGCCGCGCCGGCGCGCTTGAGCGGCACGCGGTCGCCGATCACCTGGACGATGTCGGTGCGCGAGCGGATTTCCTCGATGGTCTGGTCGGGTATGGTCGGCATTTCTCTCAGGACGGCACCACGATCCGGAGCGACGGGTAGAGCCGGCGGAAACCGTCCGGGTTGCGGGTGACGAGGCCCTCGTGCCGGAGGGCGAGCGCGCCGATCAGGACGTCGGCGACGGGGCGGTGCGGGGCGAGTCCCTTTCGCCGCGCGAGGACGTGCGCCGCCCAGGCCGCCTCGGCCGCCCGGCGCGCGGCCAGGTCCCAGTTGGCCGATACCTCGACGCCGTGTTCGCGGAGAAACGACGATTCACGGTCCGAATCGCCGAGGAAGGCCGGGGAAAGTTCCACGGCCGTGACGGGCGAGATTTCGAGTCCGTCCTCGGCAAGGCGGTCCAGCGTCCGCGCGGAGGCGCGGCCGTAGGCCGAGTCCCCGTCGACGATGTCCAGCAGGACGCAGGTGTCGACAAGCCAACTCATGGTTCTTCGACCTCTTCGCCTTCTCGCAGCAGTTTCATCCACTCGGCCGTCGGCATGGTTTCACGGAACGTCCGGGCATAGCCGAGGGCCTCGATGAACCGCTTCCGCTTCGGCGGTTCGCAGACGGTCAGCCGGAGCGCCCGGTCCTCGGTCGTGCTCCAAAGGAGCTTCTGGCCGGGACGGAGATCCAGCTCGGCCCGGAAGTCGGCCGGGATGGAGATTTGCCCCCGTTCTGTGATGGTGGTCACATGCGTTTTCATGGAACGAAATCATACATCATGTCTGTTTGTCATGTCAAGGCATGGGACCTTGCGCCATCCTTGCCCGCCTGCACTGTTCCCCGATTTTGAGACGCGACGAGACCATGGTGGCCGCCGTCCGTCGCAGATTGCACCTTGCAACGACTTGAAAATACATGCTGTCCGACCGTAATAAAAGTTTACTGCCCGTCCATCGAAACCGGTGAGTCCCCTGTCGTCGCGGAAGGGGAATCCCCGATCGCTGCGGCAGATCAACCGTGCTCCACGATGCCGTCGGAACGGAACAGGTTCGCCAACTCTTCGTTTGTCGACGCGCGCAAGACTTTCTCCCGGGTGTCTACCCGGGCCATGTCGAGCCGGAGAAATCTTTTCCGGCCGGCCGCGTCCGGACTTCGTAGGTGAGCAGACCCATTCCGTTAACGGCGCGGACAAGCCCCGGATGCGGCGGAATGCGCGCGAAGAGCGACCAGCCGCGTTTTTCCCGCTCCCAGTCCGCCGCGTGGGCGGGATCGTCCGGATGGCGGCAGACCTTGAGCGCGGCGCGCCCGGCCGGTCAGGCGCGCTTGCGGCGCTCGGCGACGTAGTAGAGCGTGGGGACGAGGACCATGGAGACGAGCGAGGCGACGGCGAGGCCGCCGACGACCACGAGGCCCAGCGGGCGCCAGGTCGCGGAGCCGTCGCCGTGGCTGGTGGCCATCGGCATCATCCCCAGCACCGTCGTGCAGGTCGTGATCAGCACCGGGCGCAGGCGCTGGCGGCAGCCGTCGACGACCGCTTCCCGCAGCGCCCGGCCGCGCGCGCGGAGGCGGTTCACGCAGTCCACGAGCACGATCGAGTTGTTCACGACGACGCCGACCAGGAGCACCATGCCGATGTAGGCCGACATGGAGAGCGGCGTGCCGGTGAGCGCGAGCACGACGACGACGCCCGAGAAGGCGAACGGCACGGCGAACATGATGAGCAGCGGATGCAGCAGCGACTCGAACTGCGCCGCCATCACCATGTAGACGAGCACGATCCCGAGCGCGATCATGAGCGTGAGCGCCTTTTCGCTCTTCTCCTGCTCTTCGATCATGCCGCCGTATTCCACGGAGACGCCGTTGGGGAGCATGATCTCGGACTCGATCCGCCGCCGGACGTCGGCCATGACGTCGCCTTCCGGACGGCCGTCCGCCGCGTCGAACTCGACGTTCACGACGCGCTGCTGGTTCTTGCGCGTGATGGTCACCGGACCGGTTCCCTCGACGACGCGCGCGATCGCGTCGAGCCGCACGCGCCCGCCGCCGGGCAGCGGCAGTTCGGCGCGGCGGATGTCTTCGATCGAGGCGCGGTCGGGCGCGTCGAGACGCAGCGTGACGTCGTATTCGTCCTCGCCCTCGCGGTATTGCGAGGCGTCGTCGCCCTGGAAGAGCGCGGATACGGTCTCCGTGATTTCCTTCATCGAGAGTCCCATCGCCGAGGCCTTGGCGCGGTCGATCGCGATCGAGAGCTCCGGCTTGCCCATGTCCTGCGAGACTCGCACGTCGCGCGAGCCGGGCGTTTCTTCGGCGATGCGCTTGATGCGTTCGGCCACGGCGGTCGTCTTGTCCAGGTCGTAGCCGTAGACTTCGACGAGCAGGTTCGCGCCGCCGCCCATGAGGATGCGGTTGAGGAAGTTGCCGGAGTTGGAGAAGACCTTGACCACCTCGGGCCATTCCGCCACCTCGCGCGTGATCTCGCGGCCGTATTCCTCGGCGGTCTTGTCGCGGAACTTGGCGTCGACGAGGCGCAGCCGGATCGTGCCGGCGTGCGAGCCGCCGCCGCCGCCGAATCCGCCCGAGCCGCCGGCGCGGAGCATCTCCGAGACGATCGCGCCTTCGCCGCAGACGCGCCGCGCCACGTCGAGGATGCGGCGGCCGGTCTCGGCCGTGATCTCGTAGCGCGTGCTGAGCGGCAGCTGGTAGTTGATCGAAAGCTGGCCCGTGTCCTCCTTGCCCATGAACTCGCTGCCGAGCGTGCCGAAGCCGCGCACCGTGAGCGCGACCACGAGAGCGGCCGCGAGCACGACGGCCCACCGCGCGCGCAGCGCGCCGCCGAGCAGGCGCGCGTAGCCGCGCTCCAGCGCCGCGAAACGCGCGTCGCTCCACGCGTAGAAGCGCGCGTAGGCGCCGCGGCCGGAGGGCGGCGGCGCGAGGAGCCGGGAGGCGAGCATCGGCGTGAGCCAGAGCGCGCAGACGACCGACGCGACGAGCGTCGCCGTCACGATGCCGCCGAGCTGCCCGAGCATGATGCCGGTGACGCCGTCCACGAACACGAGCGGCACGAACACGACGATCGTCGTCAGGGTCGAGGCGAGGATCGCCGTGCCGACCTCGTCCGCGCCGGACATCGCCGCCTCGCGGCGCGACGCGCCGCGCGAGACGTGGGAGATGACGTTTTCGAGCACGACGACCGCGTTGTCCACGACCATGCCGACGGCGAGCGCGAGCGCCGAGAGGCTCATGAGGTTGATCGTCCAGCCCTTGAGGAACATGAAGACCGACGCGATGATGAGCGAGAAGGGGATCGTGAGCGCGATGACGAGCGACGTGCGGACGCTGCGCAGGAAGAAGAGCGTGACGAGCACGACGAAGAGGCCGCCCCACGCGACCGTGTCGCCGACCGAGCGGATCGACTTGCCGATCATGTCGCTCGTGTCGAACACCAGGTCGATCGAATAGTCCGCCGGGAGGTTGCGTTTGATTTCCCCAAGCTTGTCCATCACGCGCCGCGCGACGGCCATCGTGTTTTCGCCCGAGCGCTTCTGCACGTCGACCATCATGCCCGCCCGGCCGTGGCGCTCCACGACGCGCGTCTCCTCCGCGAAGCCGTCCTCCACGCGCGCCACGTCGGAAACGCGCACGACCTTGTCGCCGTCGCGCTTCACCACGACGAGCCCGACCTCGTCCGGCGTGGCGAACTCGCCCGGCACGCGGATCGTGTAGTCGACCGTGCCGATCTTCACGTTGCCGGCCGGTTCCGTCTGGTTGTCCGCGTCGATCGCCGCCGCGATGGCGGCGACGGAAAGGCCGTGGGCGGAGAGCCTGGCGGGGTCGAGGAAGACGTTGATCTGGCGCTCCAGGCCGCCGAACGCCTCCGCCGTGCCCACGCCCGGGACGCGCTTGAGCACGTCGACGATGTCGTCGTTCACCGTGTCCTCGAGCTTCTCGACGTTTTCGGTCGCGGTGACGGAGAAGCCGAGGATCGGCATGTTGGCGGTGTTGAACTTGAACATCACCGGGTCGTCCGCGTCGTCCGGCAGGCGGCGCTTGGCGCGCTCCAGCAGGTCGCGCATGTCGTTGGCGGCCTCCCCGAGCTCCGTGCCCCACTTGAACTTGCACGTCACGCGCGAAACGCCCTCGCTCGTGCTGGACGTGATTTCGTCCAGGTCCGTGACCGAACCGAGCGCGCTCTCGATCACGCGCGTGATCTGCTGCTCGACGTCCTCCGTGGAGGCGCCGTCCCAGCGCGTGAAGACCGAGACCGAGGGGCTCTCGATCTCGGGCATCATGTCGATCGCGAGGCGCTGCCAGGCGATGGCGCCGAGCAGGAACGTCGCGACGAACGCCATCAGCGTCGCCACGGGCCGCTTGACGCCGGTTTCGGACAGTTTCATCGCGAGCTACTCCACGACGCGGACCGGGACGCCGTCGGCGAGGCGGTGGAGGCCGTCGACGACGATTTCGTCGCCGTCGGAAAGGCCGGAGACGATTTCGAGGCCGTCGTCGTGGCGGAGTCCGGTCGCGACGTCGGCGAGCACCGCCCGGCCGCCTTCGACCTTGTAGACGCACCGCCGGTCGCGAATGCGCAGGACGGCCTCGAACGGCACGACGAGCACGCCGGCGCGCTCGTCGAGCGCGAAGGCGCCCGTGGCATACATGCCGGGGCGGAAGCGGCCGCCGGGATTGGGCAGCAGCGCCTTGGCGGTCACGGTGCGCGTGGCGGGGTCCGCCGCGGGATACGCTTCGGCGACGACGAGGTCCTCCGGTTCGTCCGGATACGCGTCCACCGTCACGCGGACCTTCGTTTCGCCGGGCTTGAGGAGCGGAAGCGCCGTGGTGGGCACTTCGAAGAGGGCGTGCAGCGGGTCGGTGGCGACGAACTCGAAAATCTCGGACGAGGCCGAGACCATCGCGCCGGGATGGAGCCGCTTGGCGGCGACGACGCCGTCGAACGGCGCGCGCACGACGCACTCTTCCAGGTCCAGCTCCGCCTTCGCGAGGCCGCCTTCGGCCTGCGCGAGCGAGGCGGCGGTGCGGTCGCGGGCGAAGCGCGCGACGTCGAACTCCTGTTCGGTCGCGACGCCGGAGGCGCGGAGCCGCTCCGTGCGCGCGAACTCGCGCGCGGCGTCCTCCGCCAGCGCGCGCGCCGCCTCCGCGGCGGCCTTGGCGGAATCGCGGGCGATGCGGTATTCGCGGTCGTCGAGGCGGGCGAGGGCGTCGCCCTTCTCCGCCCGCGTGCCTTCTTCGACGGCGGTTCCGTCGTCCAGCGCGGTCGACGCGAGGCGGCCGGGGACCTTGGCGCAGAGCGCGACCCGCGCGGGCGCGGCCAGCGAGCCGGTCTTCACGAGCGTCTGCGCGATCGTGCGGCGTTGCGGGCGCGCGGTGCGGACGGCGAAGACCTTGCCGGCCTCCGGCTCCTGGGCGGCGGCGAGCCCCGCGGCGAGACAAAGGAAGAGGGCGGTTCGTTTCATGGCGTTCGTGGCGGGGTCAGCGCAAGCCCGGGCGGTTGGCGGGGATGATGCCCTTCTTCTGGAGGAGGCGCGTCAGGCGCCGGTAGCGGCGGAAGAGAAGTTTGTTGCGGACCATGCCGAGCCACGTGCGCGCCTTGTATTTGGCGCAGGCGGCGCGGCGCTCGGCGCGGCGGCGCTCGCGCCGCTCCGCGGGCGTGTGCGGGTCGGGGCACGAGACGCGCGCGGCGAGGAAGCGCGACACGACGTCGTCGCGGACGACGGTGCCGTCGGGCGTGCGCTTTCCGCACGGCAGCGACCAGCGGGTCGTCTTGCCGTCCGCGGAAACCGACTCCTCCGCTTCGTGCGGTTCGCCGGGACGGTCGTCGAAAACGCCGAGCACTTCGATCTTGTCGCCGAAGCGCGCGGCGAGAATCGCGCGCGCTTCCTCCAGTTCCGCGAGGGAAACGGGCGGACACCCGTAGCCGTCGCAGAAGACGGCGAGCGGGCGGCGGGCCGTTTCGAGCGCGGCGAGGAGGCGCTCCGCGCGGCGGGCGTATTTGGCGGCGGCCGCCCCGTAGCCTTCGGCGAGGGTCTTGTCGAGCGGAAAGTCGTGGCGGAACTCGAGGCCCGAGACGCGGTTGAAGGCGACGCGCGTCACGGCGGCGAAGCGGTTGAACGGCGCGGGGCCGCGGTCGTCCAGGTCGGAGAGCTCGAACCAGCCGCGGAAGCCGTCCGCGAGGATGCGCGCGCGGACCGCGGGCGGCGGTCCCGTGAGCCAGTCGAAGGGATACGAGAAGTGCTGCAGGCCGGCGCGGCGCAGCGACTGGGAGCACTTGCAGTCGTAGCCGAGCGAGAAGACGAGGTCGTGCTCGCGGCGTCCGCGCGCCTCAAGCGGCGGGGGCGGATCGAACAGGATCCGGGCCCACAGCGTGTCGAGCCGGCGGTGCCAGGGACGTGCGCGCCAGAAGCGGAGCTGGCCGAGGATGCGGCGCTCCGCCTCCGGATCGCGCCGGGCGTAGGCGCGGACGAACGCGCGAAGGGCCGAGTGCTCTTCGTTCTTGAAGCACTGCGCGAGCCGGCGCAGCGACTTGACGCGCAGGACATGGCGCGCCCTGCGGCCGGGCGCGAAGGGGCGCGCCCAGCGCCGGGGCGAGAAGAAGCGATACGCGGAGTCGAGGTCGATCAGCGCGAGGGGCGCGGCCGGATCGTCCGGATCCGGGGTGACGAAGTTCTTCGGGTGCAGGTCGGTATGGACGAAGCCGGCATCGTGCATCCGGCGCACGAGTTCGCCGGCGCGCCCGAAAAACGACCGGACGGCGTCCCGCGAAAGCGGCGGATCCGGCCGCGCGGGCGGGCTGATCGCGGAAAGCTCGCCCATCCAGCGGTCGCCGACGACTTCCCCTTCGACGCGGCGGTAGAGGAGGAAGTTGCGGATGCCGCCGCGCGAATCGGTCCAGAACGCGAGCGGCTCGAACGTCGGGACGCCGGCCGCGCGGAGCGCGAACGCCGTCCGCATCGTCCGGAGCCCCCGATGGACGAACCGCAGCTTGAACGCGCTTTCGGCCATCCCCCAGAAGCCCCGGTCGCGCACGACGGAATACTCCTTGAGGACGCAGTCGCCCGCGCCGGGGACGTCCACGCGCCAGACCGCGCCGCGGCGGCTGCGGTGCGGGATGCGGCAGCCGGGCGGCAGGCGCAACGCGTCGCCCGACCGGACGAAGCGCCGGACGGCGTCCGCTTCCGGGCGCTCGGCGGCGAGCCAGAGGCGGCCGCCGGGGATTTTTTCGCGGGTGATCTTCATGGGGCGGGCAGCAGGTGTTCGCGCAGGAAGCGCTTCGAATCCCACACGTAGCGCCCGAGGGCGGTGGCGCGCGCTTCGGCGCCGAGTCCGGCGCGCAGCGCCGGATCGCCGGCGAGGCGCTCCATCGCGGCGGCGAACTCGGCCGGCGTGCGGGCGCACAGGCCGCCGCCGCGGTCGAACTTTTCGGCGAGGACGGGGATCGGGGAGTGGACGACCGGCAGGCCCGTGAGCATGCCCTGGACGGCGGTCTGGGAGAACGTCTCGCGCAAGACCTCCTCGTCGCGCGACGGGACGAGCATCGCGTCCATTCCGCGCAGGAAATCCGGCACGCCGCCCGCGTCGCGCCACGCGTAGGCCGTCACGCCCGGGTCGTCCGGAAACGCGGGCGGCTCGCGCCAGGCCATGAGGTGCAGCTCGCACCGCGCGCGCACGGCGGGCGGCAGGAGACGGAACGCGGCGAGGGCCGTGTCGGCGCCCTTCCACGCGTTGTCGAGCGCGCCGAGGACGCAGAAGCGCACGGGGGCGCCGGCGGGGCGCGGCTCGCCGCGCGGGAAGAAGCGGTCCGCGTCCATGATGCCGTAGTCCACGACGACGTCCGCGCGCAGGCCCTTGCCGCGGAAGCCGGCGGCGACCGGTTCGCTCACGGCGACGACGCGCCCCGGCAGCGCGCGGATCGCGCGCAGGAAGCGGCGCGACGTCTCGCGGTGCGCCACGAGCAGCATGCGGTCGAAGTCGCGCCCCGCGCGCAGGCGCCAGAGCGCGGGGACGAGGCGGTTGGCGACGTTGCCCAGCAGCAGCGCGTCGAAGGCGCCCTCGCGCCGCGCGGCGCGGCGCAGCGCGCGGGCGGCCGCGAGACCGGCCAGGAGCGACGAGCCGCGGCGCCGGACCGGCACGAAGCGCAGCCCCGGCGCGTCCGGGACCTCGCGCAGCACCGTCTCCTTCCACGACGGCTCGGCGAAGAGCGACACGCGGACGCCGAGCGCGCAGAGGTCGCGCACGAGCCGCAGGTTGAAGAGCTCCACGCCGCGCAGCGAGGCCGTCTTCTCCCGGCGGTCGAGGAAGACCTTTTCCAGGAACGCGACGGACGGCCCGGCGGGTCGGATCGCGCGGAAGTAGCGCTCGAGCACGAGCAGCGAAACGAGCTTTTCGCGCACGGGGTCGCGGAAGCGGTCGACCCACGCGTGCTCGGCTTCGACGATGCGCTCGCACGCTTCCGGATTCGCGCGGCACCACGCGAGCTTCTCCTGCAGGTCGGAATAGTCCGGCGCGATCTCCACGTAGTGCACGCCCGGCACGAGCAGCCCCTCCTGGAACCACGTCTCGAACTCCGGCTTCGGCATGACGGCGACCGAATTGGACGAAAACACCCACTTGAGGTTCGACGCCACGTCGTTGCCCTCGACGCAGATGACGAACTTGTGCCGCAGCTGCTCCTCCACGGACGCCTCGGGGACGCTCCACCCGGGCCGCTCGGGGCGCTTGTCCGAATCGCCCAGGTCGAGCCCCGGCGCGCCGAACCAGCGCTCGAGCAGGCGGATGCGCTCGGGTTTGCCGCGCACGGTTCCGCGGAAGACCGCCACGTCGTCCTTCTCGGCGAACGGGATGTCGCGCTCCACGAAAAAGAAGTGGCGCATCTTGTCCATGTTGAGCAGGACCGAGCGGCCGTTGTCGCCGGCGACGGGGCGGGACTTCACGAGCGCCGGCACGTCCGGCACGCGCGTCTTGTCGCCGGGCCAGTAGGCGAAAACCCGGCCACCCGGGAAATAGCGCAGGAACTCGCGCGAATCGAAATAGTAGGCGTGCTTCTTCCGCGGGAACGGCTGGGCGGCGACGCGCGCCACGACCGGGCCGCCGCGCCCCTGCGGCGGGACGGGGGACGGCATCGGCGCCTCCCCGGGCCCGGGCTTGCAGCAATACGCGGCGCGCGCCTCGATTTCGGCGCGGTCCGGGCGCGCGGCAATCGACGCGAGCAGCCGCCCGCGCCGGGCCCGGTGCCACGCGCGCGGCACCAGCAGCGAGAGCGCGCCCCGGAGGTAGTAGAGCGTCGTGGAGCGGCCGGCGCGGCGGCGGTGGAACGGACGCGGCGCGCCGCCGCGGGACGGTTGTTCGTGACCTGCCATGGGCGGCAAGGATAGCAGAAACGCGCGCGGATTTCCAGAACCCGTTGCGGCGCGCGGCGGCGGTGTGGTAGACTGCGGGGCCATGGACGGAACGACACCCCGCCACGTGGCGATCATCATGGACGGCAACGGCCGCTGGGCGAAGGCCCGCGGCCTGCCGCGCGTCGAGGGGCACAAGGCCGGCGCCGAGACGGTCCGCCGCGCGATGCGCGCGGCGAAGAAGTTCGGCGTGCGGTATCTCACGCTCTACGCCTTCAGCGTCGAGAACTGGTCGCGCCCGCCCGCCGAAGTGCGCGCGCTCATGCGCCTGCTGCGCTTCACGCTCCGGCGCACCGAAAAGGAGTTCCACGAGAACAAGGTCCGGTTGCGCGTGATGGGCCGCCGCTCCGACCTGCCCGCCTCGCTCGAC
This sequence comes from Kiritimatiellia bacterium, assembly GCA_017457625.1. Taxonomy (GTDB): domain Bacteria; phylum Verrucomicrobiota; class Kiritimatiellia; order RFP12; family UBA3636; genus UBA3636. The sequence continues at coordinate 11,607 of JAFTHC010000005.1, read as the reverse complement.
AAGGTCCTTTCGGACATGGAGGCGGCGACCGCGCGTTACGACGAAGGCCAGCTGATCCTCTGCCTCTCCTACGGCGGCCGCACCGAGATCGCCGCCGCCGCGCGCTCGCTCGCCGAGGACGCCGCGGCCGGGCGCCTGGACCCCGCCACGGTCGACGAGGCGGCGCTCGCCTCGCGCCTCTACCTGCCGGACGTGCCGGACCCGGACCTGATCGTCCGCACGAGCGGCGAGGAGCGCCTCTCCAACTTCCTGCTCTGGCAGGCCGCCTACGCGGAGTTCCACTTCACCCCGGTCGCGTGGCCCGATTTCGGCGAGGCCGATTTCAAGGCCGCGCTCGACGCCTACGCGAAGCGGCAGCGCCGTTTCGGCGGGCTGTAGCGCCGCGGCGCGCGCTGCGGGAACCGGTCTGCGATGAAACGGCGGACACTCCGGCGCCTCGGCGCCGCCGCGGCCGCGGCGGCGGGCGCGCTCGCCGCGCTCTTCGCGCTTTCGTGGGCGCTCTGCCCGCCGCCGCTCGACGCGGCCGGGCGCTACCCGGCGGGCCTTTCGCTCTTCGACCGCGAGGGCAACGGCCTGCGCGTCAAGCTCGGCCCGGACGACACGGACTGCCGTCCGTTCCACGAGGCGTCGCGCGATTCGTGGATCGTCAAGGCGCTCGTGGCGGCCGAGGACAAGCGCTTCTTCCGGCACCGCGGCGCCGACTTTTTCGCGCTCGCCCGCGCCGTTGCGCAGAACTTCGGTTCGATGCGCCGCGTCTCCGGCGCTTCGACCCTCACGCAGCAGACCGTGCGCCTCGTGGAGCCGCACCCGCGGACGCTGCGCTGGAAATGGGTCGAGCTGTTCCAGGCGCTGCGCCTGGAACGGGCGCGGAGCAAGGAATGGATCCTCTCGCAGTATCTGAACCGCGCGCCGTTCGGCTCGAACCTCGTGGGGATCGAAGCGGCCGCGCGCGGGTGGTTCGCCAAGTCGCCGGACGACCTCTCGCTCGGCGAGGCGGCGCTGCTGGCGGGCATCGTGCAGGCGCCCACGCGCTTCCGGCCGGACCGGCACCTCGACCGCGCGCTCAAGCGCCGCGACTACGTGCTCGACCGCATGCTGGAGCTCGGCTTCGCGGATCCCGGCCAGGTCGCCGCCGCGCGCGCGTCCGTCCCCGCGCTCCGCCGCGCGCCGCGCCCCTTCGCCTGGCCGCACTACTGCGACTGGGCGGAGGCGGTGCTCGTCCCGACCGGCGCCGTGCGCTGCACGCTGCCGCTCGACCCGGCCGTGCAGGCGCTCGCGCAGCGCGCCGTGGACGCCCGCGCCGCCGCGCTCGGCGCGCGGGCCGCGGCGGTCGTGGCGGACCCCGCCACGCTGGAGGTGCGCGCGCTCGCCTGTTCGGGCGACTACTTTTCGCCCGACGCCGGCCAGGTGAACACCGCCACGGCGCCGCGGCCGGCCGGCTCCGTCCTCACGCCGCTGCTCTACGCGCGCGCCATCGACCGCGGCCTGCTCGCGCCGACGCAGTGGCTCCCGGACGTGCCGCGCCGCTACGGCGGGCGGCGCCCCGCCAACTTCGATCCCGGCTACCGGGGCGTCGTCCGCGCCGACGAGGCGCTCGTCCTCTCGCTCAACCTGCCGTTCTTCGAACTGGCGCGCCTCGTCGGCGTGCCGGACGCGCTCGCGGCGTTCCGCGCCGCCGGGCTGCGCACCGTGCCGGACGACCCGGACGCCGTCGGCCTCGGGCTCGCCGCCGGCAACGTGCCCGTGCGCCTCGTCGACCTCGCGCTCGCCTACGCCCGGCTCGCCCGCGCGGCGGACGGGCCGGGCGGTCCGCAGGTCCGGACCGGCGGACCCGCTCCGGACGACGCGCCGTTCTGCCTGTCGCCCGAAGCGTGCTGGCTCGTTTCCGACATCCTGTCCGGCCCGGAGCGGACGCTCGCGGCGCTGGGCCACCAGGCGGACGCCCGGCTGCCGCGCGCGGCGTGGAAGACGGGCACCTCGAGCGCGCACCGCGACGCGTGGACGGTGCTCTGGACGCCGCGCGAAGTGGTGGCCGTGTGGTGCGGGCACGCGTCGGGCCGCTTCGGCGACGAATCGCTCTCGGGCCTGGGCGCGGCGGCGCCGCTGGCGTGGGAGATTTTCCGCGGGCTGCACCCGGACGGCGCGGCCGCGTGGTTCGGCGCGCCGCCGGCCGGACTCGTGCGGCGCGACGTGTGCGCCCGCACCGGGCTGCCGCCCTCGCCCGACTGCCCGGAGACGCGCCCGGCGTGGGCGCTCGCGGGGCGCACCTCGCCCGTGCCCTGCGGCGTCCACCGCCGCGGCCCGGACGGGCGCGTGCTCGAGAACTGGCCGGCGGACGTCGCGGCGTGGATGCGCGAAAAGCGCGGGGAGCTTTCGATCGCCTCGCCGCGCGACGGCGCGCGGGTGCGCCTGCCGGCCGGTTCGCCGGGCGTCGCCGTCGTCCCGGCCGGCGCGGAGCCGGGCGCGACGCTGTGGTGGTTCGTGGACGGCGCCCCGGCGGGTTCGCGGCCGGCCTCGGAAACCTTCCTCGCGGCGGACCTGGCGCCCGGCGCGCACGCCGTCTCCTGCTCGACCGCCGCCGGCGCCACCGCCTCCGTCCGCTTCGAGTTGCTCCCGTCCGGCGACTGACCGAACATCTCCGGCGGTAATCGGTCAGGAATCGGGGGGGGGGCTGCACCGTCGTCGCATGCGGCGGCGTCGCATGAGAAGCTGTTCCCGATCGCGGGGCCGCTCGAAGGCCGCGCGGAGCGGGCGGATTCGCGGGCGTCGCTCGCTCGGCGGGGTGAATCCCGCCGTCGCTTCGCCGCTCGCCCTCGGGCCGCGCCTCGCCGCCCTCCGCCCCGTGTGGGCGGCAGCGCAGGTGCGCCGCCCCCTGCGTGCGCATGCGAGCGTGCGCCGTGCGCTACCGTCCGCCGCCGCCCACACGGGACGCGGGAGGAGGCGCAGGCCACCTACACGTGGCCGCGCCGACGAGCGCCGCGAGACCGCCGCGCGGGCGCCCCGACCGCACGGCCCCGGGATTTTCGGCTGCGCCTCCAAGAACCGGACCTGCGCACATGCGTGGCCCGCCCCATTTCTTGGCGGGGTGCGCGCGCGCTTGTGGCATTTCCTGGGCGTTTGTGCTAGAATGGGGCCCCGTCCGCGCCGCTCGGCCGCGGCAAACGGAGTCGACACCATGAAAACTTTGTTCCGAGTGCTGCTTCTCGCCGGATTCGCGGCGACGACGGTCCCGCTCGCTTCCTCCTGCGAAAAGACCAAGGACGAGGCCAAGGACAAAATCGAAGAGGCGAAGGAAAAGGCGAAGGAAAAGATCGACGAGATCCGCGACAAGGACGGCGAAAAGGACCGGGGCGGGACGGATGATTCCTCCGGCGGAACGGGGGCCGCGTCGTGAAGCGCGTCCCAGACAGCGGCGCCAAGTTCCGCCAGTCCCTGCCCGAATCGCGGCGCGTCGTCGTGAAAGTCGGCAGCAAGGTCCTCGTCGATTCGAAGGGCCGCCCCGACCGCCGGCGCATCGCCGACCTCGTCCGCCAGCTCTGCGCGCTCCACGCGAAGGGCTACGAGCTCGTCCTCGTCTCCTCCGGCGCGATCGCGAGCGGCATGGAGGCGCTCGGGATCGCCAAGCGCCCCGAAAGCGTCCCCGACCTGCAGATGTGCGCGGCGGTCGGGCAGCCGCGTCTCATGACGACCTACTTCGAGCTCTTCGCCGCGCACCGCGTGCGCGCGGGGCAGCTGCTGCTCACGCACGAGGACTTCGAGCGGCGCCTTTCGCTCGCCAACATGCGCCGCACGCTCGACCACCTGCTGCGGCGGCGCGTCGTCCCGGTCGTGAACGAAAACGACGCCGTCGCGGACGAGGAGGTGAAGGCCTACATGTCGCTCGGCGACAACGACCGCCTCGCCTCGCTGGTGGCGCGGCAGATCCGCGCCGACCTCGTGGTGATGCTCTCCGCGGTGGACGGCCTGCGCCGCCCGGCCGCGGGCGGGCGCACGGCGCGCGTGCCGGTCGTCGAGGACGTGGACCGCGGCGTGCTCGCGCTCGTGAAACCCGCGAAGAAGGGCGGGCTCTCCAAGGGCGGCATGGACAGCAAGCTCGCGGCCGCCGTCGCGTGCACGCGCGCCGGGGCCAACGTCGTGGTGGCAGACGGCCGCCGCAGGGACGCCCTGCTGCGCGTGCTCGCGGGCGAGGACGAAGGGACCCTGTTTCCGGCTTCCCCGCTATGAAACCTTCGGCCTTCCTGGTGCTGGGCCCCGACGCCTACCTCGTCGAGCGCGAAGCCGACGAGATCGTCCGCTCCGTCCTGCCCGGCTACAAGAAGGGCGACTTCGGGCTCGAGACGGTGAACGGGCTCGTCGACCGCGCGGACGACGCGCTCGCCGCGCTGGCGGCCGTGCGCCAGGCGATGGTGCAGACCAGCTTCTTCGCCGAGGACAAGGTCGTGTGGCTGCGCAACGTCTCGTTTTGCGGGACCGACCGCACGAGCAAGTCCGAATCCGTGCGCGACGCGGTCGAGACGTTCCGCTCGGAGCTGCGCGAAAAGGGCCTGCCCGAGGGCGTGGCGCTGCTCGTCACGGGCACCTCGATCGCGAAGAACTCCGCGCTGGCCAACACGTTCAAGGCGATGGCGAAGGAGGGGACGGCGCGCGTCGTGGAATGCGCCGGCGGCAGCGCCGAGGCCGCGCTCAAGATCCTCCAGCGCACGCTCGAAGCGCAGGGCCGCGCGATGGGCGCGGACGCGATGCGCGCGCTCGTGGACCGCGCCGGCACGGACGGCCAGACGCTCGTCTCCGAATGCGAGAAGCTCTTCGCCTACACCGCGGGCAAGGAGCCGACGGTCGAGGACGTGCAGGCGATCTGCACGTTCCACGGCAGCGACGTGCCGTGGGACTTCGCGGACGCCTTCGGCGCGCGCGACCTGCCGGCCGCGCGCGCGGCGCTGCGCAACCTGCTTTCGCAGAAGGTCGACGCGATCTTCCTGCTGATCGTCCTGGAGAACCGCCTCGACGAGATTTCCCTCGTCGTCGACGCGCGCGAGCGCGGGCTGCTGGCGGGCTCGGCCTGGTCGCCCGCGCTTTCCGGCGAAGACCGCGAGGCCGTCCGCGACCTCGGCAAGGCGGACGTGCTTTCGCGCCCGGGCTTCATGAAGGCGCGCGTCTTGGCGCAGGCGGCCAAGTGGACGCGCGCGCAGACCGTCCGCGCCCGCCTCGCCGTGATGCGCGCCCACGAGAACGCCGTCACCGTTTCCGTCAACCCCGCCACGCTGCTCGAGCTCGCGCTCGCCGAAGCGATGGCCTGAGCGGACCGCAACCGACATGAACGCGAAGATCCTGGCCCTTTCCGCCGCGGCGCTGCTCGCCGCCGGCTGTTCCCACTGCCCGGTGTGCGGCGCCTCCTGGGGCGCCGCCGAGCGCGAACGCCTCGCCGCCGAGCGCGCGCTCCGGCCCGAAGCGCCGCCCGTCTCGGTCCGCGGGACGGTGACGACGCTGGAGCGCGCCACGCTCCTGCCCACCTACCGCCTGCGCCTGCGGCTGCTCGACCTTTCGTCCGGCGAAGCGCTCGCCACGAAGGAGGAGACGGGCCTTTCGGCCCTGCCGCACGCCTTCGAGTTCGCGTGTCCGGGCGAGGCGATCCGGCCGAACGGCTCCTACGGCCTCTCGGCCGAACTGCTCGCCGACGGCGAGACGATTTTCCGCACGGACACGCAGTACCGCGTGCTCACCCGCGGGGCCGGCCCGTCCGCCGACCTCGTCCTCGTGCGCGCGCCTTCGCCCTGACCTTTTCCCGTGCAGAGCCCAGCCGCGAGAAGCCCGCGTCCGGCCGCGCGCACCGCCGCGCGCGGCCGCGGCGGGCAGGTGCTGCTCTTCCTGCTCGCGGCGGTGCTGGCGCTCCTGGCGGCCGTGCTCTGGCTCGTCGACCTGCACGTCGCGATCCGCGGCAAGGACCGGGCGCAGAACGCCGGCGACGCCGCCGCGCTCGAGTCCGCGCGCTGGCAGGGCGCTTCGCTCAACGCGATCGGCGAGCTCAACCTCCTGCGCGTCCTCGCGCTCGCGGCGGGCGACGCCGAAGCCGCGGACACGCTCCGCGAGGCCGCGCTGCGAACGTCGTTCCTGGGGCCGCTCGCCGGCGCCGCGGCCGCGCAGACCGCGGCGAAGCTGGACGGCGCGCCCGACAACGACGGCTTCACGGCGTTCGTCCGCGAACGGGCGCGCGTGGCGCGCGGCGGCTACGGGTTCCGCTTCGCGGACGGCACCGCGATGCCGGAGCCCTGGCCCGGCGCGTGGGGCGAATACGCGGCCGCGCTCGACGCGATCGCGGACGGCGGCGTCGCCGCCGGGTTCGACAACGCGGCCTTCTTCGGCGATCCGGCCGGGAGCCACGTCCTGCTCGACCAGGGCTTCTACGCCGCCGTGCTCGGCCGCTCGTGGTGCTGGTTCCGCCGGGCCGCGCCGACGCTGCTCGACGACTACGCCGGCTGGAGCTCCTGGCCGCCGCTGCCGCCGCCGGACGACGCGCCGCCCGCTTCGTCCGAAATCCTCTCGCTGCGCCTCCGCCTCGAGGACCTGACGGGCGCCGACCTCGCCGCCATGCCGGGTCTCCCGGCCGCGTTCGGCGAAGCGGGGCTGCCGGATCCCTTCGCCGCGGGCTTTCCGGACGGAGCCGCCGCGACCAACGCCGCCCCGGGCTTCCTGCTCTACGATCCCTCGCGCTGGGGGCCGTGGGAGGCGATGAAGGACCCGTCGTTTCCCGTCGAAGGCGAGCTGCGGCCGGAATACGACTACGCCGGCGCGGACGCCGCGCTGCGCGTCGAGCTGCCGGTTCCGCGCCTCTCCGACCCGGCCGCGGAGCCCGGCGCGCTCGTCTGGACGGGCGCCGCCAAGCCGTTCGGCAAGCTCGCGGGCGAGGACGGCGCGGACCTGCCGCCGACCGCGGTCCCGCTCGTGCTGCCCGTCTTCCCGCAGGTGCGGCTCGTCCCGCTCGACGCCGTGTGGATGCCGTCCGGCGGCGCGTTCGACCTGGCGTGGCGGCGGCATTGCGTCGAGCATCTGCCGCGCTACCTGGAGCGCGGCCCGGCGGCGCTCGCGGCGGGGTGCCGCCACTGCCGCGCGCTGGAGCGCTGGGAAGACGCCGCCTTCCGCCGCGCCGGTTCGCGCTGGCTCTCGACCAACTCGTGGAAATGCACCGTCGCCCCGCCGGGCGGCGGTCCGGGCGGCGGCTCCCGCCACGCGCACTAGCGAGTGGTTGCAGGCGGGGCGCGAGCCGTGGTAGCATCCGGCGCCATGGAAGGATTTCCCGACACCAAGTCGATCGACGCGGCCGCGGGCGCGGCCGAACGGATGCCCGGCGTTTTCCGGGCGCTGTTTCCCGGGGCGCGGCCGCTTCTCGTGGCCGACCCCGCCACGTGGCGCGCCGCGGGCGAGCGGCTCGAGGCGGCGTTCCGCGCCGCGGGCGCGGCGCCGTGCCCGCCGTTCGTTTTCGCGGCGGCGCCGTCGGAGCGGTCTCGTTTCGTGGAGGAGACGCGCCTCGCGCTCGAGGCGGCGGGTGCCGGCGCCGTGGCGGTGGCGGTGGGGTCGGGGACGATCAACGACCTGTGCAAGCGCGCGTCGTTCGAACTCGGCCGCCCCTACGCGTGTTTCGCGACCGCCGCGTCGGTCGACGGGTTCGCCTCGTTCGGTGCGCCGATCACGGACGAGGCGGGCTTCAAGATCACCCGCGAATGCCCGGCCCCGCGCGCCGTCTCCGCCGAGCCGGAAATCCTCGCCGCCGCGCCCGCGTTCCTGGCATCGTCGGGCTACGGCGACCTGCTCGGCAAGGTGGCGGCCGGCGCCGACTGGCTCGTCGCGGAGCTCGTGACGGGGCGCGACCCGGTCGACCGCCGCGCGTGGGAGCTCGTGCAGGGGCCGCTGGAGCGGTGGGTCGCGGCGCCGGAAAAAATCGCCGCGGGCGATCCGGCCGCCGTCGCCGCGCTCTTCGAGGGGCTCGTCGCGTCGGGACTCGCGATGCAGGTCGCGCGGTCGTCGCGCCCGGCGTCCGGCACGGAACACCACTTTTCGCACACCTGGGAGATGTCGGGCCTTCGCCTGGCGGACGGCTCGGAGCCGACGCACGGGCACAAGGTCGCGCTCGGGACGGTCTGTTCGGCCGCGCTGACGCGGGCGCTGTTCGCGCGCGACTTCGGGCCGGCGGACGTCCCGGCCGCGCTCGCGGCGTATCCGTCGTGGGCGGAGCGCGAGGCGCGCGTCCGCGCCGAGGCGCCGGATTCGCCGCGCATGCAGGAGGCGATGCTGGCGGAGTGCCGCGCCAAGCACCTCGGGGGCGACGCGCTGCGGGCGCGCCTGGAGTTCCTGGCCGCGCACTGGGGCGAGCTGCGGGAGCGGGCGCTTTCGCAGCTGGAGCGCGTTCCGGACCCCGCGGCGCGGCTGGCCGCGGCGGGCTGCCCGGCGCGGCCGGCCGACCTGGCCACGACGGGCGCGGCGATCCGCCGCCTGCTCCCGCGCGTGCAGATGATCCGGCGGCGCTACACGGCGCTGGACGTCGCGTTCGAGACGGGGCGCCTCGGCGAAATCGCCGCCGCGATCCCGGAGTAGGGAAGGGCGGGGGATCGGTCAGTCGTCCGCGGACGGACGGCGCCGCAGCGCCTTCTTCCCGGACTGCGCGTGCTTGTCGGCGAGCATCTTGGCCTTGGCGCGGCGCGAGCGGCGGCGCTTCTGGCGGCGGATCTTCTCGGCCTCGGCCTGGCGCCGGCTGCGCTCGCCCTCGATGCGCTCGGCGACGCGCTCGCACAGCTCGAAGCGCGCGTAGTAGCGGTTGAGCGCGCGCGAGCGCGTGCGCTGGCACTTGATCCGGACGTCGAGCGGCGGATACGAGAGCGAAACGCACGAGGCGGTCTTGTTGATCTTCTGGCCGCCGGGGCCGAAGCCCTGCACGAACGACTCCTCGAGCAGCGCCTCGTCGATGCCGAGCGAGGCCATGCGCGCCGAGAGTTCGGCGAGTTTCTTCGGGCCGGGCGTTTCCATCGCGCTATTTCCCCGGGGCGCGGGTTCCGCGCCCGACCGGCTGCGCGCCCGGCGTTTCCCCGCGGACCTGGCGCGGGACGGGACGCGCCGGCGCCGGGCGGCCGCGGTGCAGGACCGTGAGGACCGGGAAGTGGTCCGAGTAGCCTTCGCCGTAGTAGTTCTCCTCCGACACGACGTCGCCGTCGGTGCCGGCCTCGTAGGAGCGGACGCGGTGGAACGCGTTCGGGCGGCCTTCGCGGCCCCAGCGCATTTCCGGGTAGCGGACCGTTTCGGTTTCCGCCGGCTCCCCGGCGCGCCAGGCCGGGCCGGGCTGGGCGGTCGGCAGCAGCATGCGCGGCGAGACGACCAGGCCGTCGAGCGTGTTCCAGATCTTGCGGCGCGCGTAGAAGTAGGAGCCGCGCTCCTTTTCGGGGATGTCGCCCACGAGGTTGTAGGGGCGGAACGAGGCGAGCGGCAGCCGGAGCGCCTCGAGCGCCGTGGCGCGGTCGTTGGCGGGCTGCAGCCCGGCCATCATCGCCGGGCCGTCCATGTCCTCGTTGAAGTCGCCGCAGGCGACGAAGGAGGCGTTGGGGTCGTCGGTCAGGAGCCGGATCAGGAACGCGCGCAGCCGCTCCGCCTCGACCGTGCGCGCGGCGATGTTCGTCTCGGCGTCGCCGAGCTGGGACTTCCAGTGGTTCGCGATCACGACGACGTCTCCGCCCGGGACCGACACCGTCGCGGCCAGGATGCCGCGGCGCCCGCGCTGGGGCTGGTAGTCGACCTTCGAAATCGGATGCCGCGAAAGGACCGCCACGTCGACGCCGCGCGGGTCGGTGCAGTCTTCGTGCGCGATGTAGGGGAACGTCCAGCCGTGGTTCTTCTGCAGCGTGGCGCACAGGTCCTCCAGCACGCCGCGGTTCTCGACCTCCTGCAGCGCGATCGCGTCCGGCTTCATCTTGTCGATGGCCCACGCCAGGCGCTCGAGCTTGGTGCGGTAGCGCGCGTCCGTCCAGCGGCGCCAGGACTGGGCGCACCACTCGGCGTCCTTCGGTTCGCCCGTGAGGTAGCTCAGGGGCTGGTTCACGACCGCGTCGAAGAGGTTCTCGACGTTCCACGTCGCCACGCGGAAGGTCGGCACCTGCGCCGCGCCCGCGGGGGCGGGCCGTCCGGCCGCCAGGATCGCGGCGGCGAGCAGGAGCGGGCGGAAGCGCGGCGCGGACATGCGCTAGAGGACCCCCTTGGAGGACGGCACGCCCCGCTCGCGCGGGTCGGGTTCGACGGCGGCGCGCACGGCGCGCGCGAACGCCTTGAAGAGCGCCTCGGCGGCGTGGTGCGGCTCGTTGCCGCCGGTGTGCCGGAGGTTCACGTTGGCGCGGGCGTTCACGGAAAGCGCGCGGAAGAACTCGCGCAGCAGCGCCGTGTCGAAGTCGCGGACGAACGTCGAGACGCACTCCGTGGAATACACGAGGAAGGGCCGCCCGCCGAAGTCGACGGCCGCCTGGCCGAGCGATTCGTCCATGGGCAGCAGGAAGAACCCGTAGCGGCGGATGCCCTTGCGGTCGCCGAGCGCCCCGTCGAGCGCCGTGCCGAGCGCCAGGCCCAGGTCCTCGACCGTGTGGTGGTAGTCCACCTGCAGGTCGCCCTTGCAGGAAACGGCCAGGTCGACGAGCGAGTGCTTGGCGAAAAGCTCCAGCATGTGGTCGAGGAAGCCCACGCCGGTCGAAACGGCGGCGCGGCCGGTTCCGTCGAGGTCCAGCTCGACTTCGATCTGCGTTTCGCGCGTCTCGCGCTTGACGGTTGCGGTGCGGTGTTTCATGGTGTTTGCGGGCGCGGCGGCGGCACGCGCCGTCCTCCGCGTTGCCGGACAGTCTACCAAAACGCGCGTGCCGCGGAAAGCGAAAAATCCGCGGCCGCGCGCGAAACGGGAACGCCGCCCGCGACGGAGTCGCGCGGCGGCGTTGCGGCGGGTCGGCCGGACTGGCACCCCCACGGGGAATCGAACCCCGATTACCAGGATGAGAACCTGGCGTCCTAACCATTAGACGATAGGGGCGGGTGTCGCCGACGCGCCGAAAACTAGCACATCGCCGCCGGGCGCGTCAAGCGGTATTTTCCGGCCCTTGAAATGAATAAAAATTTTTTTCTTGAATTTTAATTCAGTTTTTCGTAGAATGGGCGGCGTTCACGAAACGAAGGGGTCCGCGAGGGCCCCGCAACCACGAAAGGAAACAACCATGGACAAGATCGGAAAGACCATGACGGCGCTCGTGCTCGCGGCGATGCTCGCGTTGCCCGGCACCGCGCAGGCCCGCCACCACGGCGGCGGCGTCGCCGCCCTCGTCGGCGGCCTGATCCTCGGCGCGGCGGTCACCGCCGCGGCCACGACCCCCGCCCCGGTGGTCGTCGAACCCGCCCCGGTCGTCTACACGGCGCCGGTCGTGACGGCGACGCCGGCGACGACGGTCGTCTACCAGCAGCCGCAGGTGGTCTACACCCAACCGCAGGGGGTCTACATCCAACCGCAGGTGGTCTACGAAACGCCGGCCTCGGGGGTCGTCCGCTCGCTGCTGCCGCCCCCGCCGCCGCCGCGCCGCCACCACTGGCGCCCGGTCC
>JAFTHC010000042.1 GCA_017457625.1 Kiritimatiellia bacterium | reverse complement strand
GGTCGAGCCCGTGCTCGGCAACCACGACGTGGACCGCATCTCGAAGGCGCAGTTCCTGCGCGGCTTCGCGGACGGCCTCGGCCTCGCCGAGCCGCCCGCGCCGCACGCCGCGTGGCGCGTCGGCGCCGTCACGTTCGTGCGTCTCGACGGCGACTTCTTCCCTGACGGGCGGGAGCTCTCGGAAGGCGACCGCAACCACCGCGTCTGCACGGTCCCGCCGGCGCAGATTTCGTGGTTGCGCGAAACGCTCGCGGCCGCACCGGGCCCGTGCGTCGTCTTCTGCCACTCGCTGCTGACGGGCGACTGGGACAGCGTGGTCACGAACGGCGCGGACGTGCGCGCCGCGCTGGAAGCGGCGGGCAACGTGTGCGCCGTCTTCCAGGCGCACACGCATTCGGACGCCTTCAAGGAAATCAACGGCATCCGCTACTGCACCGTTCCCTCGATCGCGCACGGCGACGGCCCCTACGAGCTGGCCGAAGTCACGCCGCGCGGCGGCGTCCGTCTCCGCGGCTTCGCCGGCGCGCCGGACCGCGCGTGGGAGCCGGCGCCGGCGGCGCGCTAGAGCGGAACGCCCGCGCGGCGGGCGATGGCGGCGGCTTCGTCCGCGGCGCCGGGAATGCCGCGCGCGCGCTCGACGAGGTCGGCGAGGCGGCCGTTGCGCACCAGCGGCGGGAGCGCCTCGCCGGGCTCGCGGTTGCGGTGCGCGGCGTAGTGGCGGCGGATTTCGGCGAGGATGGCGGAGAGCTCCGCGTCCGAAAGCAGGCCCAGCTCCAGGAGGCGGTAGGCGAACGCCTCGGCGCTCGCGCCGAAGTGGCGCTTGACGCGCAGGACGAGGCGGTAGGTCCAGTCGCCGCGGCCGGCGCCGAGCGAGGCGGCCGCGGAGAGGACGGCCGAGCGCGGCAGCAGGAAGCACGCCGCGAAGAGGTTCGCGAAGCGGCGGTTCGCCTCGGCCGCCTCGGGGACGGCGCGGCGGCCGTTGCGGGCGAACAGGTAGAGCCACGCCAGTTCCACCGCCATGCGGAAGAGCTGCTTTTCGGCGGTGCGGGAGTCGTCCACCGCGATGAACGCGCTGTCGCTGCGCGCGTCGTGGAACGAGAGGCTCTCGACGCCGGCGGAAAGCGGGAGGAACACGACGCGCACGCCGTGGTTCTCGAGCACGGAGACGTAGTCGTGGAGGATCGAATCGCCCAGGCCGAGGCTCTCGCGGACGCGCCCGGCGAGCATCTCCGCGCCCTCGGCGTCCTCGCGGAACGGGAGCGAAAGCGGGATCGCGGCCTGGCGGAACGCGCCGCAGATCGTCTCGAGGCGGCGGTAGTCGAGGATGCGCCGCTCGAGGCGGCGCACGTCCTCCTCGGCGGGCAGGCGCCCGGCGTAGGCGTCGCGGCGCGTCGTGCGCACCACGCCCTCGGCGGCGAGCGGCGCGAAGAGCGCTTCCTCGGGCGTGCGGAACAGGTCCTGCATGCCGGGCAGCACGCCGGCTTCGGCGGGCGTCGCGGCGGCGGCGGGGGCGGCGGGCTCGGCGCCGCCGTCGGCGAAGAGCGCGTCCAGCGTCGTGTCCAGCGCGGCGGCGAGGCGGCGCAGCGTGCGCACGGCGGGGAGCCGCGCGCCGGACTCGAAGAGCGAAAGCTGCGCGGGCGAGAGGCCGGCGGCCGCGGCCAGTTCCTGCTGGCGCAGGCCGCGGCGCGCGCGGATCGCGCGCAGGGCCGCGCCGAACGCGGCGGCGTCCGCGTCGCCCGGTTCGTCGGGCGGCGGCAGGGGAGCGGGTCGTGGCGGGCGCGCGGGCATGGCGGGGATTCTAGCACGCCCGCCGGGCGCGCGGCAAGCGCCTCGAGCGACGGCGCGGTATTCGGTCAGGAATCGGGGGTGGCGGCTGCGCCGTCGTCGCATGCGGCGTCGTCGCATGAGAAGCTGTTCCCGATCGCGGGGCCGCTCGAAGACCGCGCGGAGCGGGCGGATTCGCG
>JAFTHC010000041.1 GCA_017457625.1 Kiritimatiellia bacterium | reverse complement strand
CTCTGGAGGGCAAGATCCTGCTCGGCGCGCTCCTCGGCGACGCGGACGCGCCGGCGGATCACTCCTACATCCGGGGCGAGGGCGGGGAAATCGTCGGGCGCCGTGGCGGGGTGCGGCGGTGGCTGGACGAAACGTGCCGGCCGCTGATGAAGCCCTACAAGACGCTGATGCGCTACTAGGCGATGGCGGACAAGTTCCGGCGCGTGTGCGGGCTCGCGGACCCGGATTCTGCGGAGGACGCGCTCGTGGCGCCGGCGGAGCTGCGCGAAGCGGATGCGCGCGCGCCGCGGCCGTGGTTTCCGGCGACGGCGCCCGCGCGGCTCGAAGGGGCTCGGGCGAAGGCGCGGGAACTCCTCGCGGCGCACCGGACGCTCAAGGCGCTCGACGAGGCGCTGTGGGCGGCGCTGGGCCTCGTGCGGACGCGACGGCGGCCCGCGGCGGCCTGAAACTCAGATGACGCGGGCGAGCCGGTCGACGAGCGCCGGGTCGGGGGGAAGCGCTCCACGGGTCGTCGCGGCGGCGGCGCCGGCGGCGACGGCGAACCGCATGGCCTCTTCGGTCGGAGGCGTCTCCGGGGCGGGCGCCGGCGCGCCGGACGCGAAACGGCGGTGGAGGAACTCGGCCAGGAGGGCGTCGCCCGCACCGGTCGGGTCGACCGCGTCGACGCGCGGCGACGGAACGAAGCGGACGAACGGCGCGGCCGGACCTTCGCCGCGCGCGGCGAACCAGCAGCCCGCGGCGCCGTCGGAGAGCGCGACGACCGGGGCCGAACCGAGCAGCGCGCGAAGGGCGCGGCCGAATGCGGCGGGGCCGTCGAACGCGAACCCGAGCAGCCCTTCGGCTTCTTCGCGGTTGGGCTTCACGATGCAGGGCCCCGCTTCAAGCCCCAGGCGGAGGGCTTCGCCGGCGGCGTCGAGCGCGACGGCGACGCCGCGGGCGGCGAGGCGGCGCGCCAGCGTCGCGTAAAGGTCGCGCGGCATCGCGGCGGGGAGGGACCCCGTCAACGCGACGGCGCGCGGCGGCGGCGCGCCGGGCGGCGCGAGGGCGGCGAGAAGGGCCTCCGCGCTCCAGTCGCGGGAACTCAGGCGCGGGAACGCCGGCGCGTTCGCCTTGCGCGTCCCGTCCGGAGCGACGAAGCAGACGTTGCGGCGGACGGGACCGGGCACGCGCAGCATCGCGTCGCGGACGCCGCGGTCGCGCATTTCGGCCTCGAACGGCGCCGCGTCGGCCGCGCCCAGCAGGCCGCCGAGCGCGACGGAACGGCCACGGCGGGCGAGCCACCGCGCGACGTTGAGCCCTTTGCCGCCGGGCGCGCCGCGCGGACCGGGCGCGGCGGGCACGGCGTCCGGCTGCGCAAGCGCGGGCAGGGGCACCGTCGCGTCGAAAGCCGGCGACGTGCACAAGGCGGCGAATTCGGGCGGGGCGTCGTCCATGCGGCGCATCCTACCACGGGGCGTCCGGTTCCGGCAACCCGCGCGGGCGGCGCGTTTGCATTTTCGCCGGGGCGGGAGTAGAATGGACGCCGTTTTCGACATGGAAGCAGCCGATCCGCCGAACGAGACGAAAAAAGGGGCCGGCGCGCCCGCGGACGCGGTCCCGCGGGACGCGCGCGCGTTGCCGCCGGGCTTCCGGCCGGACGCCGGGCGGCTCGCGCTTTTCGCCGCGGGGGCGCTGCTGGCGTGGACGCTGTATTCGCGTTTCGGCTTCGATTCGCGCATGCGTTCCGTTTTCCGGTGGGTGTTCCTGCAGTGGTTCTCGGACCGGGACGGTTTCGCGAACCTGTGGGTGATGCCGCTCGTGTGCCTCGCCGCGGTCTGGACCTCGCGCCGGCGTCTGGCGGAGGCGGAAGTCCGGCCGAACGCGTGGGGCGCGGCGCTCGTGGCGGGGTGTCTGGCCGTCCACGTCGTGGCCTACCGGGCGCAACTTCCGCGACTCTCGCTGGTGTCGTCGGTCGGCGTTTTCTGGGGGCTCGCCCTGGCCGTCTGGGGGCGGGGCGTTGCGCGCGCGCTCGGCTTTCCGGCGCTCTACCTGATGCTCTGCTTCGGCAGTTCGCTGCTCAACTACGCCACGATGCCGCTCCGGCTCGTCGCGAGCGAAATCGCCTGCGCGCTGCTGCAGGGCGTGGGGATCGACGCGGTGCGCCGCGGGACGGTGGTCCACTCGGCGGCCGGCGGCGGTTTCAGCTTCAACGTGGCCGATCCGTGCTCGGGGCTGCGCTCGCTCGTGACGATGACGGCCCTCGCGCTGCCCTACGCGTATTTCACGCTGAAGTCCAACGCGAAGCGGCTGGTCCTCTTCGCCCTGTCGGTGCCGCTCGCGATGCTCGCCAACGCGCTGCGCATCTTCACGATCGGCCTCGTGGCCGAGTGGATCGGCATGCAACTGGCGATGCAGCTCTACCACGACCTGTCGGGCTACATCGTGTTCGTCCTTTCGATCCTGCTGCTCGTGGCGGCCGGATCGCTCGTCGACCGCAACTGGAGGGCCCTGCTTTGCAAGCGTCCGTCAAAAAAGCGCTTCCGGGCGTAGCCTGCCTGCTGCTGCTTGCGGCGGCCCTCGCGTTTTTCTCGCGGCCGCGCGTGCTGTCGGGCGACCCGACGGGCGCCGTCCCGCTCTCGCTGCCCGACGACCTGGGCGCCTGGCACGGCGAAAACGTGCTCTTCTGCGTGAACGACCAGTGCGGCCGCTCGTTCCTCGAAAAGGACCTGCGCGCCGGCGTCCCGCGCGAGAAGCTCGCGTTCGAAACGGACTTCTGGCTGCGCCGCCGCTTCGGCCTGGGCGAGAATCCGGAACCGAGGGCGAAGGACGGCCCCGTCTCGGCCGACGCGTGCCCGTTCTGCGGCTCGGAGCTGTCCACGATTTCCATCGCCGAGCAGCGGATTCTGCCCAAGAACACGCCGATCTTCCGCCGCCGCTATTCGCTGCCCGGCCATCCGGAAGTCACGGCCACGGTGGTTTTCTCCGGCATGGACCGCGAATCGATCCACCGCCCGCAGGCGTGTCTCGTCTCGCAGGGCAACCGGCTCCTGCACGAATACACGCGCCACGCCTCGGCCGGCCCCGGCGAGACGGTGGACGTCCGCGTGATCGAAGCCGCCCGGCCGACGCCGGACGGCTCCGCCGGGCCGCCCTCCTTCGTCTACGCCTACTGGCTCTTCAACCCGGAGCGCGAAACCGATTCGCACATGGTCCGGTTCGCCCGCATGTTTTTCGACAACGTGTTCCGCTCCTACCGGCCGCGGTGGGGCTACGCGTCCGTCTCGATTCCGGTCGATCCGCGCCGCCCGGACGAGTGGAAGAGCGAGCTGGATTCGTTTCTCGCCGTTTTCCGCCCGCTGATCACGCGCTGCCGCGCCGAGATGGACGAGAACCGCGACCGGACGGTCGTGGTGAGCGACCTCTCGTCCGACGTCAACGACTACGAGGGCGCCGGGCCCACGACGTCCGCGCCGCTCGGCGCGGACGCCGAGTGACGCTTGGCGAACCGAATCTGCGAACCCGCGAACTTTCGAACCCGCGAACCTCCCATGAACCGCCTCATCCTGGCCTCGCACAACGAACACAAACTGCGCGAACTGCGCGTGCTCTGCGGACTGCCGGACGACATGCTGCTGCCGGCCTCCGCGGTGCCGGGCGCGCCCGATCCGGAGGAAGACGCCGACACGTTCGTCGGCAACGCGCTCGTCAAGGCGCGCGCGCTGCGCGACGCTTCGGGCGAATGGGCGCTGGCGGACGACTCGGGCCTGGAAGTCGACGCTCTCGGCGGCGCGCCCGGCGTGCACTCGGCGCGCTACGCGGGCGTGCACGGCGAGGACGGCGCGAACAACGCGCTGCTGCTGCGCAACCTCGCCGCGCTCGGACCCAAGGCGTCGCGCGCGTGCCACTTTTCCTGCGCGCTCGCGCTCGTTTCGCCGGACGGGCGGGAGTTCGTCGCGCTCGGGCAGTGCCCCGGCACGCTTCTGCACGAGGGGCGCGGCACGAACGGCTTCGGCTACGATCCGCTTTTCCTGCCGGACGGATGGGACCGGACGTTCGCGGAGCTGCCGTCCGAGGCGAAGTGCACGTTCTCGCACCGCGCGCGCGCCGCGGAACGCATGCGGCCGCTCATCGCGGCGCTGCGGGGCCTGCGCGCCGAATGACAAGTCGAACCTCCGAACCATGAAAACGAAAATCGATTTCCGGCGGATCGCCGGGCTGGCGCTCGTCGCGGCGGCCGTCGCCCTCTACGCGCGCGACTGCGGCCGCCGCCAGCGCGAAGAGGCCGCGCTTCTGGCGGTCCGCGCGATGGCGGCCGATCCCGGCGCGCTCGTCGCGTTCCGCCGGCCGTCGCCCGGCGCGCCCGCCGCGGGCGGGGCGTCCGCCGCGGATTTCATCCCGCTTCGCGACGCGGCCGCCGCCTCGAACGTCGTCGCCGCGCTCGCCGCGGCGGAACGCGGCCGCGGGGGCGGGGCGCCGCACGCCGCGTCCCCGATCGCGGAACACGACGTGCTTCTGCTCTCCACCAACCGGCCGCCGGCGTTCTTCCACCTGCGGCGAAGCGAAGGCGATCCGCGCGTCGGGGTGGAGCCGCGGAATCCGGCCGATCCCTTCGCGTCGCAGCCCGCGGACTTCCCCGTGCTGTCCGCCGCGGGACTCGCGGACATCCTCAAGCGCGTCGAATCCGGCGAACTGCTCGACACGAACCGGGCCGTCCGGTTCGTCGTCGCCATGACGGTCGCCGGGGCGACGAACGCGCCCGCGGCGCCGGTTTCGGGCGACTGACGTCCCATGCCGTTCAACTCGGTCGATTTCCTGCTCTTCTTCCCGCCGGTCGTCCTGGCCTACTTCCTGTGGCCGGCGCGGTGGCGCTACCTGTGGCTGCTGGCGGCGAGCTACTTCTTCTACGGATGCTGGAACGCGAAATACGCGATCCTGCTCCTCTTCTCGACGGTCGCGACGTGGATCACGGGACTCGTGCTGGAACGCTGCCGCGCGGGGCGTTTTCCGCGGCGCGGGGCGGACGCCGTCTTCGCGCTGTGCCTCGTCGCCAACCTCGGCGTGCTGGGCCTGTTCAAATACGTCGACTTCATCCTGCTCAACCTCAACGCGCTGCTCGCGCCGGCCGGCGTTTCCCTCGAGAAGCCGAACGACCTCGTGTTCCTGCTGCCCGTCGGGATCTCGTTCTACACGTTCCAGGCGCTCGGCTACGCGATCGACGTGCGGCGCGGGACGATCCGGGCCGAGCGGAACTTCTTCCGCTACGCGCTGTTCGTCTCGTTTTTCCCGCAGCTCGTCGCCGGCCCGATCGAACGCGCCTCGCACCTGCTGCCGCAGTTCCGGCGGCCGACGTTCTTCCACGTGCCGGACGTGCGGCGCGGACTCCTGGCGATGGCCTACGGCCTCTTTCTCAAGGTCGTGGTCGCCGACAACCTCGCCGCCGTCGCGAACCCCGTCTTCGCGCAAGGCGCGGCGGCTCACGGCATGCGCCTCCTGACGGCGACCGTCCTGTTCGCGTTCCAGATCTACTGCGACTTCGAAGGCTATTCGCAGATCGCGATCGGGAGCGCCCGCGTGCTCGGATTCCGCATCGACGCGAACTTCCGCACGCCCTATCTGGCCGGGTCCGTGCGCGACTTCTGGCGCCGGTGGCACGTTTCGCTCACGAGCTGGTTCAAGGACTACCTCTACATCCCGCTGGGGGGAAACCGCCGCGGCCGGCTCCGCAAACGGGCGAACCTCGTCTTCGTCTTCCTCGTCTCCGGCCTGTGGCACGGTGCGGCGTGGAACTTCGTGGCGTGGGGCGGAGCCAACGGCCTGTTGCTCGTGGCGCAGGACGCCACGGAGGGCCTGCGCGCGAAAATCCGGCGTCTGCTGCGGATCGATCCGGCGTCGTTCGGCTGGCGCGCCTTTTCCGTTTTCGCGACGTTCGCGCTCGTGGACGCGACGTGGCTGCTCTTCCGCGCGCCGGACCTCGGAGCGGCGTGGGCGATCGCGCGCCGGATCGCCGCACAGTTCGACCCGCTGTATTTCCTCACGTCCGACTTCGCCGCCATGTTCGGCCCGCCGCCGCGCGGCGGCGTCGTCGCCTTCGCGCTGCTGGCGACGGCGGCGTGCGACCTGGTGCGGGCCCGGGTGCCGGACGCCGCCGGCCGCATCCTGCGCCAGGGCGCCGTTTTCCGGTGGGCGTTCTACCTGCTCGCGCTCGCCTCGCTGTTCCTCCTCGGAGCCTACGGAAAGAACCATGAACCGTCCCAGTTCATCTACTTCCAGTTTTAGGGAGCGGGCCGCGTTCCTCGCCAAGTGCGCGCTGATGGCGGCGTTGGTCGCCGGCGGCTTTTTCGCGTTCGTCGTCCCGCGGTTCGGAGAACGCTATCCGGCCGCGATGGCTGACAAGATCGAACGCCTGCGCGCGATCCGGGGACCGAAAATCGTCGTGATCGGCAACTCCAACGTCGCGTTCGGCATCGACTCGAAGGTCCTCGCCCGCGCGTTCGGGCGGCCGGCCGTCAACGCGGGCCTGCACGCCGGTTTTTCCGGCGTCTTCCTGGAGCGCATGGCCGACGTGAACCCCGTCCCCGGGGACGTCTACGTGCTGTGCCACGCGCGCTACGACGACGCGTGCTACTCGTCCGACCCGCTGTTCGTCTGGATGGCGGTCGAAACCCGGCCGGCGGCGTGGACGCTGCTGCGGCGCTCCGACGCGGCCGGCCTTCTCTTCGGCCTGCCCGACTACCTGCGCGCGGCGCTGGACGAAAGCGCGGCCGCGGCCGCCTGGCCGGACGGCCGTCCCGGCAAGCCGAAAGCCTCGGAGACGGCCTACGCGCGCCGGGCGTTCGACGAAAACGGCGACAACGTCTTCCCCCGCGTGCACCGCTACGACCTCGTCGAACACGTCGTGCCCCCGCCCGGACCCACGCGAGAAACGGCCGACCGCATCAACGCGCTGGCCCGGCGGCTCCGCGAAAAGGGGGCGTTCGTCGTCGTCGCCGCGAACCCGGTCGTCGAAGACCCCGCCACGGATCCGCCGGAAGCGTTCGAAGCCTTCCGCCGCGAACTGGCCGGCATGCTCGAGTGTCCGGTGGTTTCCGACTGGAAGGACTACCGGTTCCCCCGGGAGTGGTTCTTCGACAACAGCCTGCATCTCACCAACGAAGGCGCGGCGCGGCGCACCGAACGGCTCGCCCTCGACCTGGCCGCGTGGGCGGCGGAGCATCCGGAATCCGGACTGGTCACGGCACCCGGATTCGCGAGTGCGGCGAAATGAAACGCGCGGCCCGGCAGGTCCGGGCCGCGCGCTCGCGGGTCGCCCGCGGAAGCGGGGCTAGCCCTTCTTCGCGGCGAAGCGGCGCTTGAACGCGTCGATGCGGCCTTCCGTGTCGACGAACGTCTTCTTGCCCGTGTAGTAGGGGTGGCACGCGGAGCAGGAGTTCACGTGCATGTCCTTCACGGTCGAATTCGTCCGGAACACGTTGCCGCAGGAGCAGGTCACCGTGGCGGGGCCGTATTCGGGATGGATGCCTTTTTTCATGGTGCGGTCTCCTTTGTCCGGCTAGGCCAGGGCGGCCTTGGCCTGGTTGACGAGCTGCTCGAAGGCGGCGGGGTCGTTCACCGCCAGGTCCGCGAGGATCTTGCGGTTGAGGGCGACGCCGGCCTTGTTCAGGCCTTCGACGAAACGGCTGTAGGTGAAGCCGAGGGCGCGGACGGCCGCGTTGATGCGGACGATCCAGAGCGAACGGTAATCGCGCTTGCGGAGCTTGCGGTGGACCGTCGCGTAACGCTTGGCGTGGTCGACGGCCTCCGTGGCGGTGCGGAAGCGCTTGCTGCGGCCGCCGTAGAAGCCCTTGGCGGCTTCGAGCCGGCGGCGGCGGCGTTCGCGGGAAGCGGGGGCGTTGGTTGCGCGTGACATGGCTGTTTCTCCTTTCCTTCTTCGCTAGAGGCCCGGGGCGAGCATTTTCTTGATCGTCGCCGCCTGGGTCTTGCTCCCGAGGACCTTCGTGCCGCGCAGGTTGCGCTTGCGCTTGCGGGTCATCGAGGAGAGGAGGTGGGACTTGCCGGCGCGGGAGGCGAGGACCTTCCCGGTCGCGGTCACGTGGCAGCGCTTCTTGGCCGCCTTGTTGGTCTTGGTCTTGGGCATTGTCGGATTCCTTTTTGGTTGGTTCCCTGTTCGCCTCGGGCTTGCCCGCCGGCACCCGGGCCGGGCGGCTGCAGGGAGGAACGGCTTTCCCGGGAAGGAAGAATGGTGGAGCGGATGAGACTCGGACTCACGACCCCCGCGTTGCGAACGCGATGCTCTACCAACTGAGCTACCGCCCCATTCGCCTTTCGCGTGAAAGCGGGGCGGGACTCTAGCAAAAACCGGAAACCGAATCAAGCGAAATTTTCGGCAAGGGGCTCACTCGTCCGGCAGACCGAAAAACTGGCGGAGCAGGCCGACGGCGACGGGGAGCGCGGCGGTGGAACCGAAGCCGGCGTTTTCCACGACGACGGCGATCGCGATCCGGGGCGCGTCCGCGGGCGCGAAGCAGACGAACCACGCGTGGTCCTCCCCGTGCGGGTTCTGGGCGGTTCCGGTCTTGCCGCACACGTCCAGGCCGGGGATGTCGGCCTTCTTCGCCGTGCCGATCCGGACCGCGTGGCGCATCGCGCGCCGGACGCGCCGCGCGGCCGCGGCGGAAAACGGGCGGTCGAGGACTTCGGGCTCTTCGCCGAGCGCCAGGTGCGGGCGCATGAGGACGCCGCCGTTGGCGATCGCGGCGGCCAGCATCGCCATGTGGACCGGCGCGGCGAGGAGGCGCCCCTGGCCGATCGAGAGCTGCGCCAGTTCTCGCTTCTCGGCGCGGCCGAGGCGCGGGACGTTGCCCGGCCGGATCGAGATGCGTTCCAGCCCGTTGGAGTAGAGCACGAGCCGGTCGTTGAAGTGCAACTTCTCCGCCATCGCGTTGAACGCCTCGGGGCCCGCGAGGACGCCGCCGCGCGCGAAGTAGGAGTTGGAGGACTTGGCGAGCGCCGCGTCCAGGTCGAGCGTCCCGAACCCGGGCCACGCCAGGCCGCGCCGTTCGTAGGCGTAGTATTCGTGGTCGCGGATGGGCCGGCGCGCGCCGGGCGGCAGGTAGCCCTCGGCCGGACAGGGCAGGACCTGCGGCACGCCGGTCTGCGCCATGAGCGCGGCGATCGCGGTCTTGAAGGTCGAGCCCGGCGGGTAGCTGCCGTGCAGCGCGCGGTTGAGCATCGGGGAGCGCGGGTCGGCCATGAGACGGCGCTCGAAGACGTTCGGGTCGAAGGATGGCGAGGAGAAGAGAAGGAGGATTTCGCCCGTGCGGGGGTCGAGCGCCGCGGCCGCGCCGGTGCGATCCCCGAAAAGCGAAAGCGCCGCGGCCTGCAGCGTGGCGTCGACCGTGATCGCCACGTTGGTCCCGACATGGCGGTCGCGCCGCATCGCGGTGCGGAGCGCGTCCTTGAAGTCCGCCGCCGTTTCGAGCGCGCGGTAGCCGGAGAGCTCCGCGTCCGCCGCGCCCTCGATCCCCGTCAGGCCCCCGGTCGGGTGCCGGTAGCCCGCGACGTGCGCCGCCGCCTCTTCCCACGGGTAGACGCGGCGCCCCGACCCGTCCGGCTCCGTGTAGGCGAGGACCTGCCCGTTGCGGTCGAGGATCGAGCCGCGGATCAGGTGGTTGGCGGCGTTGTCCTCCCGCGGGTTGAAGCGCTCCGTGAACTGCACGAAGTCCGGCCGCGTGAAACCGAAGAGCTGCCACGTGGACTGGTAGGCCAGGATCGCGAGCGAGGCCGCGCAGAACAGCAGCGGGAAGAGCATGAGCCGCACGCGGCGGCCGATCCGGTAGGGGGCGAAGTGGAAGCAGACGCGCAGCACCAGCAGCGGAACGAACGCGAAGAACGCCCAACGGAAAAAAGCCAGGACGCCGTGCAGGCGCCCGGAGGCCAGAAACGCGGAGAGCTCTTCCATGGGGCCGCGATTATACGCCAACGCCCCCGCGGAGACAATCGCCCCGCCGCGCTTGCGGGCGGACGGCGCCGCGTGGTAGACTCCGGCGCCGTGGAAACGACGCTTCCGGACGGCCGCCGCGCGGGAATGACGCTCGTCGAGGTGCTCCTCGCCGTGTTCGTCCTCGGCGTGTGCCTCGTCGGCATCATGGAAGGCATGGCCCGCTGCATGGACGTGTTCCACGCGGCCGGCGTCGTGCGCCAGGGCGCCAACGTGCTCGCCCGCGGCGACGCGGAGCACCCGCTGTTCGTGAAGAACGACCCGGTCGAGGACCTCGCCGTGTCCGCGGACGGGTCGCTGCTCGAGGGGTGGACCTACGAGCGGACGGTCGAGGAGGACGACGACGAGGACGGGCTCTACCTCGTGACGACGACCGCGCGCAAGGGCCGCGGCGGGCCGGGCAACCAGCTCGTCGCCACGCGGCTCGTCCATTTCACGGGCGGCACGGGCGGCTCCGCCTCCGCCGAATCCGCCAACGCGGGCGAGGGGGCCGGCCGGTGAAACGGGACCCCGCCACGCGCCGCGGCGGCCGCGCCGCCTTCACGCTGCTGGAGATACTCGTCGCCGTGGCGATCCTCGGCCTCGTCGCCACGACCGTCGCCTTCGTCATGGGCGTCGGCGTCGAAGCCTGGCGCGCCGGCGCGGAGATGGCCGAGGAGTCGCACGACGGCGAGGGCGTCATGGAGCAGATCGTCATGGCGCTGCGTTCGGCCTACTACCCGGCCAACGGCGACGCGGACTGGGATTTCGGCTTCCAGCACGAGGACGGGGGCGACGGCGAGCGCGCCCGCGACGCGGTTTCCTGGGTGAAGATCGGCAATTCGCTCGTCGGCGAAGACACGCCCTGGGCCGGCGCCGCGCACCGCGTGCAGCTGCACGTGGAGGATTCGGGCGCGGACGACGGCCCCGGCCTCTACGTGACCGCCTGGCAGATGGTCGGACAGGCGGAGGACTTCGACCCGGAAAAGGACGTCGAACCGCTGCTCCTGTCAGACCGCGTCGTCGGGCTCGACGTCCGCATGCAGGACCCGCAGAAGGCGGTCGAGCCCGGCGAGCCCTACGAGTGGCTCGACGAATGGACGACGAGCAACCGCATCCCGGACCACGTGCTCGTCACGCTCGCGCTCAGGCCGCAGAAAAAGGGCGCCGACCCGGACGTGCTCGTCCGCTGCGTGCAGCTTCCCATGTCGGCCGTCTCGTGGAATCCGGCCAAGCCCGGCGCGCGGGGCGGCGGCCGAGGCGGCCGAAGCGACCGCGGCTACCGGACCGCGGTCAAGGGCGGGGAAACGCGAGGCGCCGCCCCGTCCCGCGACGTGGTCGCGCCCGCCGGCGGTCCCTCCGGCGGCGGAAACCGCGACCGCGGCTCGAACCGCCTCCGCGTCGGCCCTTCCGCCGTTCAAGGCTCCGGCCCGCGCGTCGAATTCGACTTCGGCGGCGCCCAACCCTAGCGCCGCCGCGGGGCGAGCCGCGCCAGCAGCGCGAGGAGGGCCGCTGCGAAGACGGCCGGGACCGACGGCGTGCAGTCCAGGCGCCAGCTGGCGAAAAGGCCGGCCGCGAGCGAGACGAACGCGAAGACGCCCGAAAGCGCCATCAGCGGGACGAGCCGCCGGACCAGCGGCCGCGCCGCGAGCGCCGGCAGAGCGAGCAGCGCCACGACGAGCACGATGCCGACCGCCCGCACGAGCAGCACGACCGCGAGCGCCGTGAGCAGCGAAAGGACCGCCCCGTAGAATTTCGCCGGCGCCCCGCGCAGCGCCGCCAGCCGAGGCCCGAACGCGACGGCGAAGAGCCCGCGCCAGAAAAACGCGAGCGCGGCCAGCAGCGCGAGGTCGAACGCGAGCATCGTCCGCAGGTCGGCGCGCGAGACGAAGAGGATCGAGCCGAAGAGGTAGTCCTGCAGGCTGCCCGCGTAGCCGGGCGTGGCGGCGAGGAACGCGAGGCCGGCGGCCATGCCGACCGCCCAGAGCGCGGAGAGCGCGGCGTCGTTGCGGCCCGGGCGCGCGGCGGGCGAAAGCGCGAGGAAGAGCGCCGCCGCGACGGCGGCGAGCGTCGCGCCCAGCGTCGGCGTGAACCACGCCAGGCCGCAGGCGACGGAGAGCCAGCGCGCCAGGCCCAGGCCCGCGAAGCAGCCGTGCGAGATCGCGGCGGCGGCGTAGGTGTCGCGCCGCACGAGCGCGAGCGCGCCGACGGGCCCGGCCGCGACGGCGGCGAGCAGGGCGGCGAGAAGCGGCTGGACGAGGACGTCGGGCATGGCGGCGCGCTAGAGCGGGTCGATTTCGATCCGTTCGTCCGGATCGAGCACCGGCGGGCGCCACGCGCGGTCGCGCTTCACGTCCGCCTTGAAGAGCGTGCGCCGGAAGTAGAGGACCATCAGCGACTCGTCGTAGACGCGCACCTCGAGCGGAAAGGGCGGCGCGGCCGGGACGGGCGTCTCGAACGTCTCGCCCGGCGCGAGCGGGCGCGGCTCGCCGCCGTCGCCCGCGGCGACCATGTCCACGATGGCGAGAGGCTCCTCCTCGCCGCTCCGGAAGAGGACGATGGCGAAGTTCTCGCCAGGAGGCGGGTTTTCGCCGGACGGATGCGAGACGGCGAGCGTGCCGAAGAAGGCGGGATCGGTCGCGTCCTGCCGCAGCTCGAGCGCGAAGGCGTGGCGGCCGCCGAGCACGGGCGTGCAGCCGAACAGCGGTTGGCGGAAACCGCGCCAGCCGGCGGCCGGCGCGCGGTCGGAGAACGCGATGTCGATGTCGGCCGACGCGGATCCGGCGGCGCCGCCGCGCAGCGCGACGGCGTCCGCGCGGCGGCCGACGCGCTCGCGGTAGAGGTCGCAGGCGCCCTCGAGCGAGAGCGTCGCGTTCGTCCGCGCGGAAACGCACGGCGCGAACCGCAGCGTGCCGCGTTTGGCGGCGGCGCGCACGTCGTCCCACGAAAGCAGGCCGGGCGCGCCGGTCTCGACGTCTTCGACGGGCAGGTCCACGAACGCCTGGAAGCCGGCGCCTTCGAGGATCGCCTCCACGCCGTCCTTCTGCACGAGGTCCGCGCGCGCCGAGCCGAGGCGGAGCAGCACGGGGGCGTCCGGCAGCGGCCGGCCCCACGACGCGTATTGGCGCAGGCGCCGTGCCGACGGCGTCTCGAACCCGCCCTTCCAGAGATCCGAGATCTGGTCGACGAACGCGTCCGTGGCGACCGTGGCGGGGTCCGCCGGTTCGGCGGCGACGTTCCGCCAGAGCAGGACGGGCACGTCGGGCGCCGGCAGGCGCGACGCGCGCCACCGGGCGGCGAGCAGGAGCGCGGCCGCGAGAAGCGCCGCCGCGATCGCGGCGGCGGCGAAGCGGCGGGAAAGGGGCTTGCGCGCCATGGCCTACACCGGGGGCTGGAAGAGGACCGCTTCGCCGATGCGGCGGCCGTCGCGCAACGTGGGCGTGATGCGGGAGCTCCACTGGCGGCGGCGCGCGGCGACGAGGATCACGTGGCCTCGGTCCCAGAACGCGAGCCTGTCCAGCGCGCCGGCGACCGCGTAGCGGCGGCGCATGCGGCGCACGACCTCGTCCGGATCCGCGCCGTCCTGCAGGAGGCGGAGTTCGCGCAGGCGCGCCAGCTCGACGAAGAACCGGCTGAAGCCGTCCTCTTCGAGCACGTCGAAGCCGGTCTTGAGGAAGTCGTAGAGGTCGCGCGCCGTGAACGCGGCGGAGAACGGGCTCGACGGGTCGCTCCAGCGGCGGCGGCGCACGGCGTCGGGAAGCGAACCGGGGCGCTTGGCCTGCGCGGAGAGGATCAGCAGGCCGGACGGCTTGAGGACGCGGTTGCACTCCTTGATGAACGAACCGCCGTCCGGCATCGCGGCGAGCATGTCGAGGGCGACGACCAGGCCGTCGAAGACGTGCGTCTCGAACGGAATCGACCCGTCCGCGGCGAGGCAGGAAACGGGCGAACCGAGGTAGCGGGCGGCCTCGAGCGCGTGGGCGGGCGAGCGGGCGACCGTGGCCCAGGCGCCGCCGAGATCGCGCAGCGCCTTGGACATCACGGGATTGGGCATGCCGACGTCGAGCATCGTCATGTGCGGCAGGTCCGCCTGCGGCAGGTGCGCGAGGACGGCCGAAAGCTCCAGCCGCTGAGGCAGGAGGCAGGCGAAGCGCTCCTCGGGCGTAAGGGCGGTGGCGGGGTTGTTTTCCATGCCGCGCATCCTACCACAACCCCGCGCGGGAAGCAACCGGGCGGCGCGGGCGCTTGCGCGCGGGCCCGCGGATGCGTATAATCCGCCCTTCTTCCGCGCGGCACGCGCGGCCGCGGTCCCCGGGACCGCGCGACCGTTCGACCGTCAGACCATTCGACCGTCAGACCGCAAGACCAAGATGAGCACCGACTACAATTTCACCGAAATCGAGAAGAAGTGGCAGAAGCGCTGGGAGGAGGAGAAGACCTTCGCCGCGATCGACTTCTCCCCGAAGCCCAAGTTCTACGCGCTCGACATGTTCCCCTACCCTTCCGGCGCCGGCCTCCACGTCGGCCACCCCGAGGGCTACACCGCCACGGACATCGTCTGCCGCTACAAGCGCGCCAAGGGCTTCAACGTCCTGCACCCGATGGGCTTCGACGCGTTCGGCCTCCCCGCCGAGCAATACGCCGTGGAGACGGGCACGCACCCCGAGATCACGACGAACAGGAACATCGAGACGTTCACGCGCCAGATCAAGTCGCTCGGCTTCTCCTACGACTGGGACCGCGAGGTCCGCACCTGCGACCCGAAGTACTACAAGTGGACGCAGTGGATCTTCGAGAAGCTCTACGAGCAGGGCCTCGCCTACGTGGCGGAGGTGCCCGTGAACTGGTGCCCCGCCCTCGGCACCGTCCTCGCCAACGAGGAGGTGATCGACGGCCGCTCCGAGCGCGGCAACCACCCGGTGGTCCGCCGCCCGATGCGCCAGTGGATGCTCAAGATCACCGCCTACGCCGAGCGCCTGCTCAAGGACATCGACACGGTCGACTGGCCCGAGGGCATCAAGGAGATGCAGCGCAACTGGATCGGCAAGTCCACCGGCGCGGAGGTCTCCTTCGG
>JAFTHC010000040.1 GCA_017457625.1 Kiritimatiellia bacterium | reverse complement strand
GCCTCGCTGTGCACCGAGCCGGCGAGCATGAGCGAAAACGGGTACAGCATCGTGAGCGCGCCGAGCGAGAGCGCCGCGTAGACCGCGGCGACGGCGAACCGGGTCTTGCGGTTGCGGCGTGTGGCTGGACTGATGATCGGCACGGCTGGGCCCGAACGGCGTTGACGGCTTCATTCTACCAAAGGTCGCGTCGGGCCGTCCACCCGCGCGGATCGGCGCGTTTGCGGGGCGTGCGGCGTTCTGGTAGAATGCGGGACATGAACTTCGACCTCGCCATCGTCGGCGCCGGAACGACCGGCTGCGCCATCGCCCGCCACCTCGCGCGCTTCGATCTGAAGATCGCGCTCGTCGACGCCGCGGAGGACGTCGCCGCCGGCGCCTCCCGCGCCAACTCCGCCATCGTCCACGCCGGCTTCGACGCCAGGCCCGGCTCGCTCATGGCCCGCCTCAACGTCCGCGGCAACGCGGTCTTCGAGAGCTGGTGCCGCGACCTCGCGATCCCGTTCAACCGCTGCGGCTCGCTCGTCTCCGCGTTCACGCCGGAGGACGAGTCCACGCTGCGCGACCTCCTCGCGCGCGGCGAGGCGAACGGCGTCCCCGACCTGCGCATCGTCTCCGGCGACGAGGCCCGCGCGCTGGAGCCGCGCCTCTCCAAGGAGGCCCTCTCCGCGCTCTGGGCGCCCACGGCCGCGATCGCCTGCCCCTACGAGTTCAGCATCGCCTGCGCCGAGAACGCCCGCGCCAACGGCGCGGTCTGGAAGCTCGGCGCGCCGGTCACGGCGCTGCGCGACCGCGGCGACGCGGTCGAGGTGACCGCCGGAGCGGAGACCTTCCGCGCGCGGTTCGTCGTCGACGCCGCCGGCGTCTTCGCGGACGACGTCGCGCGCCTGCTCGGCGACGATTCGTTCTCGATCCGCGCGCGCAAGGGCGAATACCTGCTGCTCGACCGCGCCGCCGCGCCGCTTTCGCGCGTGCTCTTCCCCTGCCCCACGAAGCTCGGCAAAGGGATTCTCGTTTCGCCGACGGTCGACGGCAACTCGTTCGCCGGCCCGACCGCGGTCGACCAAGAGAGCAAGACGGACACGTCGGTCACGGCCGAGGGCATCGCGACGCTCAAGAAGGTCGGGCTGCGGAGCGTCCCCGACCTCGACTTCCGCAAGGCGATCACGCTCTTCGCCGGACTGCGCGCGCAGCCGAGCGAGGGCGACTTCGTCATCCGCCGCAGCGCCGCATGCCCGCGCCTCGTCCTCGCCGCCGGCATCTGCTCGCCCGGCTTCACGAGCGCGCCCGCGATCGCGGAGCTCGTCGAAACGATCCTCGCCGAGGCGGGGCTCGCGCTCCGCCCCCGCGCGGACTGGAACCCGCGCCGCGAGCGCCCCGTGCCCTTCCGCCGCATGGACGCGGCGGCGCGCGCGGCCGCCATCGCCGCCAATCCGCTCCACGGCCGGATCGTCTGCCGATGCGAGACCGTCACCGAGGCGGAGATCGTCGACGCCATCCGCCGCGGCGCGACGACGCTCGACGCCGTGAAACGCCGCACACGCGCCGGCATGGGCCGCTGCCAGGGCGGCTTCTGCTCCCCACGCGTGATGGAGATCCTCGCCCGCGAGCTCGCCCGCCCCTGGACCTCCCTCACGAAGGACGGCGGCGCCTCGCGCCTCGTGGTCGGCTCCACCCGCGCCGCCGCCGCCGGCAAGCATGCCGGCGCACAACACGACATTGCGAGCGGAGCGAGCCCCATCATTCGCGGCGAAGCCGCGCCCGACATTGCGAGCGAAGCGAGCCCCGTCATTCGTCATTCCGCCGCCGACGATGGCAACGGCGGCGAAGCCGCGGACGTCGCCATCGTCGGCGGCGGTCCCGCCGGCCTCGCGGCCGCGGTCGCGGCGAAGAAGGCGCGGCCGGACGCGCGGGTCGTCGTGCTGGAGCGCGACGCCGCCGCGGGCGGCATCCTGCGCCAGTGCATCCACAACGGCTTCGGCCTGCACCACTTCGGCGAGGAGCTCACCGGTCCCGAATACGCGGGGCGCTTCGTGAAGCAGGCGGAGGAGGCCGGCGCCGAGATCTGGACCGACACGATGGTCCTCTCGGTGACGAAGGACCGCGAGGTCGTCTGCATGAACCCGGCGCGCGGGCTCGTCCGGCTCCGCGCCGGCGCGGTCGTCCTCGCGATGGGCTGCCGCGAGCGCACGCGCGGCGCGCTCTCGATCCCCGGCACGCGCCCGGCCGGCATCTACACCGCGGGCTGCGCGCAGCGTCTCGTGAACATGGATGGCTTCCTCCCCGGCCGCAGGGTCGTGATCCTCGGCAGCGGCGACATCGGCCTCATCATGGCGCGCCGCATGACGTGGGAGGGCGCCGAGGTGAAGCTCGTCGCGGAACTGATGCCGTATTCCTCGGGCCTCAACCGCAACATCGTGCAGTGCCTCGTCGACAACGGCATCCCCCTCAAGTTCAACCACACCGTGACGCGCATCCTCGGCAAGGAGCGGGTCGAGGGCGTCGTCGTCGCCGAAGTGGACCCCGCCACGCGCGCGCCGATTCCCGGCACCGAGGAGACGGTCGAGTGCGACACGCTGCTGCTCTCCGTCGGGCTCCTCCCCGAGAACGAGCTCTCCTCCGCGGCGGGCGTCGCGCTCGATCCCGTGACCGGCGGCGCCGTCGTCGACCAGTCGCGCCAGACCGCGATCCCCGGCGTCTTCGCCTGCGGCAACGTCCTGCACGTCCACGACCTCGTCGACAACGTCACGGCCGAATCCCTGCTCGCGGGCGAAGCGGCGGCGCGCTTCGCGACGGGAGAGGGGCGGCGCCCCTCCCCGAACCCCTCCACGGCGCGCGCCGTGCGCGGAACGGGCGCGGTGCGCTACGTCGTGCCGCAGCGCGTGGCGGCGGGGACCGAAGGCAAGATCGACCTCTACTTCCGCGTGGGCTCGGTGCAGAAGCCGGCGGTGTGCGAGGTCCGCTGCGGCGGCGCCGTGATCGCCACGCGCCGCAAGCCCGTGATGACCCCGGGCGAGATGGAGAAGATCTCGGTCGAGGCCGCGAAGATCGCGGGCGACATCGAGGTCTTCGCCGGCACTGCGGAAGGCTCGTCCCGCGCGGGCGCGGCGGCGCCCGCGGAGGCCGCGCCTCCCGGTTCGACCGAAATGGTCTGCATCTGCTGCCCGATGGGCTGCCGCCTGACCGTCGCGCCGAAGGATGGCGGCGGGTGGACCGTGACCGGCAACTCCTGCCCGCGCGGCGCGAAATACGCCGTGCAGGAGATGGAGGCGCCGGAGCGCGTGGTCACTTCGACCGTGCGCGTGGCGGGCGGCGCCGCGCCGCTCGTCGCGGCGAAGACCGCGAGCCCCGTCCCGAAAGGCTCGATTCCCGCCTGCCTCGCGGCGATCCGCTCGCTGTCCGTTTCCGCGCCGATCGCGTCCGGCCAGGTCCTCGCGCCCGACCTGGCCGGCACCGGCGTCGCGCTCGTGGCAACGGCGGCGGCGTCCCCGCTCCGGTCCTAGTCGCCGTTTCGGGCATCTTGCATTTCTTCCCGCGTTTCGCTACAATTCGGGCGTTCTCCCACCCCCCCGCGGACAAATCAACCCCGAACGGAGGCTACCATGAACGAAGGCGACCCCAACAACGAGAACGACTTTTTGTCGGACCTCAGCTTTTCCCCGGACTGGGCGAAACAGGACGCGGCGGCGCACTCCGCACACCTCGGCAAATACGCGGAACGCTTCGCCGCGCGCGACGACGGCGACGGCCGCGGCGATCACGGCGATCGCCGCGGATTCCGGCGCGACCGTCCGCCGCGCGGAGACGGGCACCCGTTCCGCGACCGCCCGCCCCGGGGAGACCGTCCGCCGCGCGAGGACGGCCCCGGCCGTTTCCGGCCGGACGCGGAACGCGGCGAACGCCCCTTCCGCGGCGAACGCCCGCCTTTCCGCGACGACCGGCCCTTCCGCGGCGACCGCCGGCCCTTCCGCGGCGACCGCCCGCCCTTCCGCGGAGAGCGTCCGCCGCGCGAGCCCGCACCGTTCAAAATCCGTTTCCTGCCCGACCACAAGGCGCTCGGGCTCGTCGCCCGCAAGGTGCAGCAGGGCCGCCGTGCGGTTCCGCTGCGCGATCTCGTGGCGCTCTTTTTCAAGAACCCGGCGTCCGCGCTCGTGCGCCTGGAGTTCGACGACGCGCACAAGGACGAACGTTTCCACCAGTGCACGGCGTGCGGCTGGTTCGCGCGCTCGGCCGAGGCGCTGCTCGACCACCAGCTCTCCGCCCACTTCGCCGACGTTTTCGAGGAACGCGAAATCGAGGTCGAGCCCCCCAAGGGCAAATACACGACCGTCGCGCGCTGCGGCGTGACCGGAAAACTTCTCGGCCCGCCCAACGACCACGGCTACAACCGCGCCGTCCTCGAGGCGATGCGCGATCCGGCGTGCGCCGGCCTGGCGGAAGCCGAGTACCGCGCCCGCATCGAGCTGGTGTCCGATCCGGCGCTCGTGGAGGAATGGCGCGCCACGCAGGGCCGCAAGACGGTTTACGTGCTCAAATCCGACACGCGGGGACCGGCCGCGGAGGCTCCTGCCGCGGAGGCTCCGGCAGCGGAGGAAAATCACGCAGAGAACGCAGAGAACGCAGAGAACGCGGAGGCCCATGCCGCGGAGGAAAATCACGCGGAGAACGCGGAGAACGCTTCCGCGGCCGCGCCGTCGGCCTTCTACGACCGCGAGGCGGCGGAAGCGCTGTTCCGCGCGGAAACCGCGCCGAAGGCGACGAAGGTTTCGCGCGTCGCGGCCGCGCCGATGCCCGTCGTCGACAAACTCGCGGACCGCTACGTGCAGGGCGAAATCCGCCGCGCGTGGGAACGCGAAGGCCGGTCGCACGTTTCGTCGCTCTTCTTCGCCGTCCGCGGCGGCCTGAAGGCGTGCCGGCTCTCGCTCTTCCGGGCGTCCGACCCGGCGCGCACCGATTTCGTGACGCCCCGCGCGCCCGCGCCGCTCGACGCGTCGACCGCGGTGCCGGCGCTGCGCGCGGTGCTCGATTTCGTGGCCTCGCACCCCGGCTGCACGCGGAGCGCGCTCATGGCGGCGCTCGCGCCGGCGGGAACGGACGACGCCGCGAAGGCCGAGACGCTCAAGCAATTCGCCTTCGCGGTCGACCGCGGGCATCTCGTGGCCTACGCCAACGGCACGCTGGCGATGCCGGAGGCGCATCCCTTCTACCACGCTGAGGCTCCTGCGGCGGAGGTTCCTGCGGCGGAGGCTCCTGCGGTGGAGGCTCCTGCGGTGGAGGCTCCTGCTCCGGAAGAAACTCACGCGGAGTCCGCGGAGGCTCCTGCTCCGGAGGAAACTCACGCAGAGAGCGCAGAGACTCCTGTCGCGGAAGAATCCCACGCGGAGGCCGCGGAAGCTCCTGCTCCGGAGGAAACTCACGCAGAGAGCGCAGAGACTCCTGTCGCGGAAGAATCCCACGCGGGGGCCGCGGAGGCCGCGGAAGCTCCTGCTCCGGCCCCGGCGGACGCTCCGCAACCCTAGAGCGGTGCCGGCGATTCCGCAGCGGGTTACAGCACGCCGGCGGCGCGGCGCTTGGCGGCGAGCCAGCGCGGGAAGGCGTCGTCCCACGCGAGCGGATTCACGGGCGTCCAGCGCGTCATCTCGATCGAGTCGCGCACGAGGGCGCGTCCCTGTTCGAAGTCCGCGAGCGCGCCGAGGCCGACGAGCTGCGCGACGGCGTTGCCGGTCGAGGCGCCCTCGACGGGTCCGCACGCGATGTTCGCATTGAGCGCGTCGGCCGTCATGCGGCAGTGCATCGCGTCGCGCGTGGCGCCGCCGATCATGTGCAGGACGGAACGCGGGCGGCCCGTGAGACGGGCCAGCTCGCCCCACACTTCGCGGTAGCGCATGACGATGCCTTCCATCGCGGCGCGGTAGAACTGCCCGCGCGTTTCGGGGATCGGCTGGCCGGTGAGGCGGCAGAACTCGACGATCTTCTCCGGCATGCGGCCGGGCATCGCGAACTGCGGGTAGTCCGGATCCAGGAGCGAGCGGAAGGGCTGCGCCGCTTCGGCTTCGTGCATGAGCTCGTCCCAGCCCGGTTTCGTGCCGTCCGGCGCGGTCCACGCCTCGCGGAGCTGCTGCACCATCCACATGCCGGTGCAGTTCTTGAGGAAGCGGAACTTGCCGTTCACCGCGCCCTCGTACGTGTAGGCAAGCTCGTAGGATTCGTCGTTCACGAGCGCCTTTTCGTTTTCGACGCCGAGAAGCGCCCACGTGCCGGTCGCGAGGTATCCCCAGCTCGTGGCGGGGTCCGCGGGGACGGACGCGACGGCGCTCGCGGTGTCGTGCGACCCGACGGCGACGAGCGGCACGCCT
>JAFTHC010000039.1 GCA_017457625.1 Kiritimatiellia bacterium | reverse complement strand
CGCGCGAGCGGCGCGGTCCGCCTCTTCGCGGGCGGCGCGGGCGCGGGCGACGGCCTGCGCGGCTTCGCGCTCGAGCGCGTCGGCGCGGGCGGCGAGCGCTTCGGGCGAAGCGCCGGCGGCGGGTGCGGCGCCCTGCCTGCCGCAGGAGACGGCCAGCAGGGCGCAAAGGGCGAAGGGGACGGCGGCGGGCGGAAAGCGGTGCATGGGCCCGCATGATACTCCAACCGCGCCGCGCTTGCAACGCGGGCGGCGAATCGGCTAGAATGCGGCGGCCATGGGCATCGACGTGCAACACCTCTGCAAGCGGTTCGGCCGGACGGCCGCCGTGGACGACGCGACGTTCCGCGTCGAGCCCGGCGAACGCGTGGCGCTCGTCGGGCGCAACGGCGCGGGCAAGACGACGCTGCTGCGCCTGCTCGCGACGTTCCTGCCGGCCACGTCCGGCCGCGCGACCGTTTCGGGCTTCGACCTCTTCTCGCAGTCCAACGCGGTGCGCGAAATCACGGGCTACCTGCCCGAAGGCTCGCCCGTGCATCCGGACATGGGCGTGGCCGAATACCTCCGCTTCCGGGGCCGCCTGCGGCGCATGCCGGGCCCGCGCCTGCGCCGCCGCCTGCACGACGTGCTCGACTTCTGCGAACTGGCGGCCCTGCGCACCGCGCCGATCCGCTCCCTCTCGGCCGGCCAGAAGCGGGCGGTCGGCCTCGCGGACGCGATCCTGCACGAGCCGGACGTGCTCCTGCTCGACGATCCGCTCGCGGCGCTCGACCCGGTCCAGGCGCGCAAGATTTCCGCGATGGTCGCCTCGCCCGAAGTCTCCGAAGGGCGCGTCGTCCTCTTTTCGACGCACGACGCGGCGTTCGTCCGCGCCGCCGCGACGCGCGCGATCTGCCTGGAGCACGGCCGCGTCGTGGCGGACGCGCGCGACCTCGCGCCGCTGGCGGAGCGCGACCTGCCCGCGATGCTGGACGCGTGGCGGGGTGCGGCGGAAGCGGCCGCGCCGGCCGCCGCGGAAGGGAGGGCGGCGCCGTGAGCCGCGTTCCCCTCGTCCTCTGGCGCAAGGAAGCGTCGCTTGCGTTGCGCTCGCGCGCCACGTGGGTCGTCTTCGCCGCGGTGGCGGGGCTCGCGGGCGCGCTCTTCGCGGCGGCGCTGCGCGAAGCGGCGGGGCGCGTGGCCGCCCTGCCGACCGTCTTCTGCGGGCAGCTGGCGCTCGTCGCGCCGTTCGCCGCCGCGTTTTTCACGATGGGGCTGTTCGCGCGCGAACGCGCGTCCGGCACGCTCGAAGCGCTGCTCACGGCGCCGGTGACGGACGCGGAGATCGTGCTCGGCAAGTTCCTGTCGGCCTATTCGCTCGTGTTGCTGTCGCTCGCCTTCTCCTCGCTCTCGCTGCCGGTCTACCTGCACCGCGCCGCGCCGCCGCCGCCGTTCGCGCCCGGCCACGTGGCGTGGGGGCTCGCGGCGGTCGCGCTCGCCTCGGCGGCGTGGACGGCGTTCGGCGTGCTGGCCGCCGCGGCCGCGCGCCGCGAATCGGCCGCCGGCGTCGCGACGCTGGCCGCGTGCCTCGCGGCCGCGCTGCTGCCGGGCGGCCCGGCCGCCGGCCTGCCGGCCGGCTCGTTCGCCGCCTCGCTCGACCTCTCGGCCTTCTCGCGCGGCGTGGCGGACACGCGCCCCGCGGTGCTGCTGCTCACGTGCACGGCGTTCTTCCTCTTCTGCGCGACGCGCGTGCTGGAATCGCGCCGCTGGGCTTCGTCCCGATGAAGCCGCGCCGGTCCGCCGTCCCGCTCCTCGGCGCGCTCCTGGTCGCGCTGCTCTTCGCCGTCTGGCGCGTGCAGACCGCGCAGCGCGCGGCGGCGGCCGCGGCCCTCCGCGCGCCGGACGCGGAAAGCCCGCGCCTCGTCGCGCTTTCGCCCGGCCTCACGGAGACGCTCTGCATGCTGGGCCTGCGGTCGCACCTGGTCGGCCGCACGCCGTGGTGCGACGCGCCGCCGTCCGTGGCGGACCTGCCGTGCGTCTTCGCGGACGGCGGGCGCGTCGACATGGCGGCGCTCGCGGCGGTGCGGCCGGATTTCGTCGTCCTCCCGGCGCCCCTGGCCGACTCGCCCCTGCACGACGCGCTCGAAAAGGCGCGCATCGCCCACCTCGCGGTGAAGACGGATCCCTTCGACGAACTGCTCCAGGGCGTGTTCGAGCTCGGCGCGCGCTTCGGCGCGGGCGCCGAGGCCGAAGCGTGGATCGAGCGCGTCGCCGGGACCGTCGCGGCGGAGCGGGAGCGCGTGGCGGCGGCCGTCAGCGCGGCGGGCCGCGCGCCGCGCGTCCTGTTCGTGATGGGCCCCGCCGGCGAACCGGCCGGCGCGGTCCGCGCCGCCGCGCGGCGCTCCTGGCAGGGCGGCGTCCTGGAAGCGGTCGGCGCCGTCAACGCGGTCACCAACGAAGCCGTCGGCGCGATCCTGCCGCGCTCGGCCGTGGCGCGGCTGGATCCGGACATCGTCCTGGAAGTGGCGGCGGGCGCCGGCGGAACGCGTCCCGCGGCGGACCGCGACGCCGCCGACGAGGCCGTCCTGCGCGCGTGGGGGCGCGACCCCTTCCCCGCGCTCTTCACGCCGGACTGGCACGTGCTCCGGGAACCGTGGCCGCTGCGCGCCGGCGCGCCGTCCGTGGAGCGCCTGGCCCAGACCGTCTCGGACGCCGCGGCCGGCTGGGCCGCGCGCGCCGCGCGGTAGGGCGGACGCGCAAAAAGGGACGGTCCCGCCGCGGCGCGGCGGGACCGTCCCGGATCGGAGGAGAACGGCGGCGCGCTAGGCCGGGTCGACGGAGACGACCTTGCCGTCCTTCTCGAACTTCACGGTGCCGGCGACGACGGTGAAGAGCGTGTCGTCCGCCCCGCGCTTCACGTTGCGGCCCGGCGCGAACTTGGTCCCGCGCTGGCGGACGAGGATTTCGCCGGCCTTGACGGCCTGGCCGCCGAAGCGCTTGACGCCGAGGCGCTGCGAATTACTGTCGCGCCCGTTGACTCCCTGGTGGCTCTTGGACATGTCTTGCTTCCTTTCTGCGCGGGGGCGTTAGATCGACTTGACGGTCGCGCGGGTAAGCTCCTGGCGGTGCCCGACCGTGCGCTTGTAGCCCTTGCGGCGCTTCTTGTCGAAGGCCCAGACCTTCGGGCCGCGGAAGTTCTCGACGACCTCGAGCTCGACGGCCGCGCCCTCGACGTAGGGCGTGCCGACCTTGAGCGAAGCGCCGTCCGAAACGGCGAGGACCTTGTCGATCTTGACGACGGCGCCCTTGTCGGCGTGGAGAAGTTCGACTTCGACGGTTTGACCGGCTTCGACGCGGTATTGCTTGCCGCCGGTTTCGATGACTGCGTAGGGATTCATGGAGGAACGTCCTCTTCTCTGGTTGCGTGATGCGGGCGGGAAAACTACCAAAACCGCGGAAGCGAGTCAAGCGCAAAAAACCGCTTGCGCGCGCGCCGCCGTTTTGCTAGACTGCCGCCCCCACGCGACCGAAGACACCTCCCGGGCGGGAGTGCTGCCCCAGGCGCGGGAAGCGAGCGCCGGCTCCGCCAGCCGGCCAAAGCGGATTCACCGGCGGACGCGCGCGGAACGCGCGGCCGTCAACCTCCAGGCGACAAGACGAAAAGGTGCATACCATGGCTGAAAGCCTCTCCCAGCTCACCCTCCGCGACCTCATGGACGCGGGCCTCCACTTCGGTCACATGACCAAGCGGTGGAACCCGAAGATGAAGAAATACATCTACGGGAAGCGCAACGGAATCCACATCATCGACATCACGCAGTCCCTCGAGCTGCTCGACAAGGCGCTCGCGTTCGCCAAGTCCCTCGCCGAGGACGGCAAGCCGATCCTCTTCGTCGGCACGAAGAAGCAGGCCCAGGAAGTGGTCAAGGCCGCGGCCGAGACCTCCGCCTCGCCCTACGTCGTGAACCGCTGGCTCGGCGGCACCCTCACCAACGCGCAGACCATCCGCCGCGGCATCCGCCGCATGAAGCAGCTCAAGCGCGTCGCCGAGGAGAACAACGGCGTCTTCTCCCAGCACAAGAAGGAGGACGCGTCGCTGCGCCGCGAGCTGGAGAAGCTCGAGACGAACCTCTCCGGCATCGCGTCGATGGACGGCGGTCCCCTGCCCTCCGCCGTCTACGTCGTGGACGTCGTGCGCGAAAAGAACGCGGTCGCCGAGGCCAAGCGCCTGCGCATCCCCGTGATCGCGATCGTCGACTCCAACGCCGACCCCGACCCGGTCGACTTCCCGATCCCCGGCAACGACGATTCGATCCGCGCGATCAAGCTCGTCTCCGACTCGATCGCCTCCGTGATCAAGTCCGGCGCCGAGGCCTGGGGCCGCAAGGCCGCCGAGCAGGCGCAGAAGGCCGAGGCCGAGCGCGCCGCCAAGCGCGCCGCCGCCGCCTCGATCGCCGCCGAGAAGGGCGACCTGCCCGCCGAAGACGCCGCCGAGGGCGAGCGCCCCGCCCGCGCCCCGCGCAAGCCGCGCGCCCCGCGCGCCGCCGCCGGCGACCGCCCCGCCCGCGCCCCGCGCGCCGGCGCCGCCGCCAAGGCCGCCGACAAGGTGACGCAGAGCGCCACGCGCCGCGCCGCCGCCAAGGCCGCCGCCGAGGCGATCAAGGCCCGCGCCGAGGGCGCCAAGAAGCCCGCGGAAGGCTAGCGCGCCCGCACGCCGCGAGTCGCACGCCGGCTTCCCGGCCGCCGGCCCCGCGGACTTTCGAACCGACACTTCAAACAGACAAAACAAAGGAAAACGAAAATGGCCAACATCACCGCTTCCGACGTGATGAAGCTCCGCCAGATGACCGGCGTGAGCATGATGGAATGCAAGAAGGCCCTCGTGAAAACCGAGGGCGACTACGACGCCGCCGTGAAGCTCCTGCGCGAGCTCGGCGCCGCCGTCTCCGCCAAGCGCGCGGAGAAGACCGCCAAGGAAGGCCTCGTCTTCGCCAAGCTCTGCCCCTGCGGCTCCAAGATCGCGATCGTCGAAGTGAACTGCGAAACGGACTTCGTCGCCAACAGCGCCGACTTCAAGGCGTTCGTCGACAAGGTCGCGGACGCGGTGCTCGACGGCGAAACCGACCTCGAAGGCAAGCTCGCCGAAGAGAAGAAGGCCCTCATCGCCAAGGTCGGCGAGAAGGTCGAAATCCGCCGCGGCGAAAAGCTCGAGCTCCAGGGCACGGGCGTGCTCCGGAGCTACATCCACATGGGCGGCAAGGCCGGCACGATCGTCGAAGTCGGCTTCGGCAAGCCCGAGACGGCGGAGGCCCCCGAGTTCCAGCAGCTCGTGAAGGACGTCACGCTGCAGATCACCTCCGCCGAACCGCGCTGGCTCGACCGCACGCAGGTCCCGCAGGACGTCGTGGACGCGGAGATGGAGATCAACGCGAAGAAGCTCGAAGCCGAGCAGGCCGAAAAGG
The DNA here is from genome assembly GCA_017457625.1 of Kiritimatiellia bacterium. Lineage (GTDB taxonomy): Bacteria > Verrucomicrobiota > Kiritimatiellia > RFP12 > UBA3636 > UBA3636. Next base: position 2,486 of record JAFTHC010000039.1, on the reverse strand, counting down.
GCGGCAAGCCCAAGCCCCCGGAGATCCTCAAGAAGATCGCCATGGGCCAGATCGGCAAGTTCTACGCCGACGCGTGCCTCGTCGACCAGGCGTTCGTGAAGAACGCGCCCGGCGAAAAGGCCACGGTGGCGCAGGTCGTCGCCGGCGTCGCCAAGAAGCTCGGCGACGAAATCGCAGTCCGCCGCTTCGTCCGCTACTCGCTCGGCGCCTAGCGCGCGGAGCCCGACCCGGGAGCGCGCCGTGATCGTCGCCGTCGCCAACCAGAAGGGCGGGGTGGGCAAGACCACCACCGTGGTCAACCTCGCCGCCGCCCTGGCCGCCCGCCGCAAGACCGTCCTCGTGGTCGACCTCGACCCCCAGGCGAACGCCACGAGCGGCCTCGGCGTCGAGCCGAAGGAAGGCGTCTCGCTCTACGGCGCGCTCCTCGACGCGGCCAACACCGCCGACTTCATCGTCGGGACGACCGTCGAACACGTGAATCTCGTCCCCGCCGAGGTGAACCTCGCGGGGGTCGAGATCGAGCTGGCGCGCCGCGCCGACCACCTGCACGGCGTCGCGTCCGTGCTCAAGCCCGTCGTCGACTCGAAGGTCTTCGACTACGTGCTCGTGGACTGCCCGCCCTCGCTCGGCATCCTGATGTCCAACGCGCTCGCCGCGGCGGACGCGGTGCTCGTGCCGATGCAGTGCGAATACTACGCGATGGAGGGCCTCTCGGTGATCCTCCAGCTCGTCGAGCGCATGCGCGCCACGGGCGCGAACCCCTCGCTGCGGGTCGAGGGCATCGCGATGACGATGTATTCCCGCACGCGCCTGGCGGACGAAGTCGTGGCGCAGGTGCGCGAGCACTACGCCGACGCGGTCTACAAGACGGTGATCCCGCGCAGCGTTCGCGCGGGCGAAGCGCCGTCCTACGGCATCCCGCTCGTGGCCTACGCGCCGAACGCCCCCGTTGCGCAGGCCTATTTCGCGCTCGCCGGCGAATTCCTCGCCCGCGAAAAGGCGCGCGAGGCCGCGCAGAAGGCCGCGGCCGGCAAGGGCGACTTCCCCCTCCCCTCCCCCAGCACCGCCCGGGCGTAGCCCGCGCCGCGCGCCGCGGTATTCGGTCAGGAATCGGGGGGCCGCACCGTCGTCGCATGCGGCGGCGGCGCATGAGAAGCAGTTCCCGATCGCGGGGACGCTTGGAGACCGCGCGGAGCGGGCGGATTCGCGGGGCGGAGGGCGGCAGCGCAGGTGCGCCGCCCCGGCGTGCGCATGCGGGCGTGCGTCGTGCGCTGCCGTCCGCCGCCGCCCACACGGGACGCGAGCTAGCGACTTCGCAAGTCGGGCCGGGCGCGGCGTTCCGCCGCATCCCGCCCGGCTTGCATCGGTCGAAACTCGCGGCTTCGCCGCTCGCAACCCCTTGAAAACATTCAATTCCACCGTAGTTGATTTTTGTAGACGAGCGGCTCGGCCGCGAGCAACCGGACGAAACGGGGCGGCGAAGGCGCGGCAGCGACAAGCCGCCCCGTGAATCCGCAAGCTGGCGGTGCATGAGACCGTGCGCATGCCCCGCCCCATGCGGCCCCCCGATTTCCGGCCGAGTGCGCCCCGGCGCGACATTCCGCTTGCGGGCGGGCGCGCCGATGCGCTAGAATCGGGGCGTCATGACTCCTCTCGAGATCTTCAGGGCGCTGGTGCGCGGCGGATGCCAGATCGCGATCCTGGCGTTCCTGCTCTACTACGTGCTCAAGTTCCTCCGCCGCACGCGCGCCTACCGCATCCTCGCGGGCATCGTCGCCGTGCTGCTCGCGCTCTACGGCGGCGCGATCCTGTTCGGGTTCGACGAGCTGGGCTGGCTCTTCGAGCAGATCGCGCCCGCGATCCCGATCGTCTTCATCGTCCTGTTCCAGCCGGAACTGCGCCGCATCTTCGCCGAACTCGGCACCGGCCGCTCGTCCCGCCGGGACGCCCGCGCGGACGCGTCGGGCGTCGTCTCCGCGCTCGTCGAGGCCGTCGGCTCCCTCTCCCGCAAGCGCATCGGCGCCATCGTCGCGGTCGAACGCGAGGAATCGCTCGAACCGTATTCGACCGGCGGCCGCCGCCTGGACGCGCCCGTGAACGCGGAGCTGCTCCTCACGATTTTCTACCCGGGCACGTCGCTGCACGACGGCGGCGTCATCGTCCGCGGCGGGACGATCGCGTGGGCCGGCTGCGTCTTTCCGCTCGGCGCGATCGACGAGGACCGCCGCGCCTACGGCACGCGCCACCGCGCCGCGATCGGCCTGTCGGAACGCACGGACGCGCTCGTCGTCGTCGTCTCCGAGGAGTCCGGGACCGTGTCGCTGGCCTACCACGGCGAGCTCGTGCGCGGCGTGAACATGGTCTCGCTCGCCGACGCGCTGCGCGCCGGCAATTATCCGCTGCGTCCCTTCGTCACCTTCCGCCTGCCGGGCCTGGCGATGGTCCAGGCGCATCTTCCCCGCCTGGCGACGATGGGCCTGCTCTAT
>JAFTHC010000293.1 GCA_017457625.1 Kiritimatiellia bacterium | reverse complement strand
GAATAACGAAAACCGGCTGCTTTTTTCAACCGGGGTGTCATCGGGGGGCACCGCCGCCAGGCCGACTCGGAGACGAAACCGCGGCGGGGGGCGGCGATCGCCGCACCCCGCCGCGTGCGCGTGCGAGAGGACTAGTGGAACAGCAGGAGCGTGCCGCCCAGGCCGCGGATGTCCGCCGCGACGCCGGTCGGGATCTCGCCCTCCGAGGTCGGCGTCGTGCGGATCTGCGGGAAGCCGTAGGTGTAATACATGTGGACGCCCTTGCGGTCCTCGAGCCGGACGCTCTTCACGTCGATGCCGGCGCGCCACTGCATCAGCTGGACCCCGTTCCGGTGGCGGCCGCTCTTGAGGAGCGGGCTGTCCTTGTCCACCGAGAAGACGATCCGGCCGCCGTTGACGGCGCTCGGGTCGCGCCAGGCGAACTTCCGGTTGTCGGCGCCGCCGCCGTAGTCCGCGTAGACGGGCGTCTCGTCCCAGCCGTCGACCGGCACGGAGAACGCGACGTTCACGTCGTTCGTCATGGCGTCCTCGTTGTTGTTCCACGTCCGGAAGTAGGCGTAAACGCGCAGCTGCGAGTCGCCCGCGATGGAGACGACCTGGTCCTCGCCGACCGCCGTGATGCGGCGCTGCGGGATGAAATACGGCACGTTCATCGTGGAGTCCTCCAGCCGGAGGCCGCCGCCGAAGCCGCACAGGTCGAAGCCAGACTGCACGTCGCTGCCGAGCGACCGCCACTTGATCTCCGAGCCGCCGACCGCCTCGACCCACGTGTTGGTGCCGAAGAGGTGCATCCAGCCGTTGTTCGTGCCCATCGAGAGGACCGCGCCGTTTTCGAGGCGCAGCGTTGCGTCGCGGCTCACGCGCGTGCTCCAATTGAAGTGGCCGCTCGTGTCGTAGAGCTCGACGCCCGAGACGACGATCCGGACGCCCGAGAGGTCCGTCCAGTCGTTGTTCTCGTCGGTGTTCTGGATATCGCCTTCGAGGCGGCAGACCGCGGCGTTGGTGCCGGCGAACGTCACCTGGAGGCCCGCCGCCTTGAGGCTCATGTCCTGGAAGACGAACGAACGGCCCACGGCGATCTCGGCTGTCGTGTCCGCGACGAAGCGGACCTTCGCCTTGGCATGGTCCGGGTAGCCGAGGACGTCGCTCGTGTCCGGAACGCCGGAGACGGTCCAGTTCGCCGGGTCATCCCAGTCGCCGCTGGTCTTCTCGGCCTTCCACGTGTAGGTCGCGGCGTCCTCGGTCGTGATCGTGTAGACGGGCGATTCGCTCGTCCAGGTCGTGCCGCCGGGTGCGACGTTGACGCTCACGATCTTCCAGTAGACCAGGTGCGGGTCGCCCGGCACCGTGCCGGTCACGGAGAACGGGCCGACGCCCTTGAGGACCTTGGACGATCCGTCGACCGGGGCGAGGGAGTTCTCGTCGGAGCCCGCCCAGAGCGTGACGGTCGTCGTGCCGGCGCCAAGCACCTCGAGCGTGCCCGAGGCGGTGATGTCGTGGTGCGACACCGTCGCCGTGGCGAGCTGCTTCAGGACCGAGCCGCCCTGAGTCTCGAACGCGGCCGGGAGCGTGGCGTCGACGCCGCCGTCCGACGTGCGGGCGACGAGCCGCCACCAGCCGTTCGTCGACGGGATCGCGGGGACCGCCTTGGAGAACGTGCCGTCCGCCGCGACCGTCAGGTTCGTCGAGTCCGCGTCGGAGAAGTCCTCCTTGTAGCCCCAGAGCAGCGTCAGCTCGAAGTCCGCGCCGGTGCCGAGGCTCGCCATCGAGCCGGAGACGGTCAGGCGGTCGCCGTCCGTGACGGTGGCGACCGGGCCGATCGTCGGGCTGTCGGCGTCCAGGACGATCGGCGTGGACCAGAGCGGATCGCCGCCGCCCGCCGGGACGAAGACGACGCGCACGACCGGCGTCGCGGCCGGGTCGAGCGCGACCGAGCCGTCGAACGTCTGCTCCGTCTCGTCCACGTTGGCGAGAATCGTCAGGCTGCCCGCCCAGTCCGAAACGGCGTCCGTCCCGGCGTCCTGCGCGCCCCAGACGGCGACGAGCGAGCCCTCGGACGGACGGCCTTCGGTGAGCGTCGCCCGGAGGGAGACACCGGTGGCGCCGGCCTCCGCGCGCCCGATGGAAAGAATGCGCGCCGCGCCGGTCCGGAGAAGGGATCCGTCGCCGGGATCGGTGAACGGATTCATGTGGTTCGCGTCGAACGTCGTCGAGCCGTTGTCGCTCCAGCCGAGGCCGAAGCCGTAGCCCGCGCCGCCGCCGCCGTTGGACATGCGGACATCGATGTCGTACCACCCCGTGGCCGGCGGCGTCCAGGATCCGAAGGCGGCGCTGTTGTAGGCCTCCATCCCGAGAATGGTCCGGTCGGCGATCTTGAGCTCGACCACGTCGTCGATGCGGCCCGCGAACTTGTATTCGACGCCGCCCACGAGATGGATGACGCCGCGGTAGATGAAGCCGGCGTTGCCGCCCCATGCGTAGGTCTTCCCGTTCTTGGTGCTCGTCTTGGAGCCGGTCGTGTAGGCCATGATCGTCCCTTCGACGGCGTCGGCCTGCGCCTCGTCCCAGACCGTGGCGCGGATGGACGCGAAGCGCGCACCGTCGCTCAGGCCCGTCACGACCTGCTGCAGGAGGCCCCAGTCGCCGCCGGCCGCGTCCTCCGAGACGCCCGCGGCGGTATCGAACGTGAAGACCTCGTTCGTGGAGACCTGTCCCGCGTCGTTCTCCGCGATGAAGCGGCCGTAGTAGCGGCGCGCGGCCCGGAGCGGGGAAACCGCCACCGGGGCGATCGCGCCGACGGGCGCGTCGTCCGCGAACGAAATGGTGTCGAAGGAAACGCCCTCGGCGAAGCCGTCCGGGTCGAGCGTGTATTGCAGCACGACGTCGACCTTCTGCTCCGCCGCGAGCGAACCGGCCGAGACGACGGTCGCCGAGATGTCGGCGGACGCGCCGGAGGACGAGGCGGAGCCGAAGACGACGACCGGCGGCACGTCCGTGAGGACCGGCAGGTCCGGCACGTAGATCGAATCGCTCCACGAGACGGTGCCATCCGCGCCCACGCCGCAGAAGCGCAGGTAGACCGCGCCCTCGGCCTCGGCGCCGGAAACCGAATGCGCGAGCGACGAGGCCGCTTCGCCCATCGTGCCGATCGAGCGCACATGGTCCCAGTCGTTCGTGTCCTCGCCGGCGTAGGTCGAGCCCCACACCGCGACGACGTCGACGAACGCGGGCGCGCCCGCGGGGGCGCTCGCGACCGCGCTCAGCGAGGTCGCCGTGCGCATCGCGCCGACGGCCGAGATCTCGCGGCCGCGGCCGGCGCGGGCGTGCAGCGCCGGGGCGTCCGCCTCGGCGGCGCCCTGCGCCTCGATTTCCCAATACATCGTGCCGTCGTGGTTGCCGAGGAGGTTCTTGTCGAAACGGACGCGGATCTGGCGCACGTCGCGCGCGAGCCAGTCGTTGCCGCCAGCCTCGATCGTGGCGAACTCGCCCCACGCGCCCGTCCGCTCCGCCTGCTGGAAGGCGGAGCCCGCGAGCATGGTCCAGTCCTCGTTCGCGCCGGAGCGGACGTCGATCGCCTCGATCGCGATCGGCGTCCAGCCGTCGTTCGCGCCCCAGCCGGCGAAGAAGCGCATCGAGGACACGGCCGACGGCTCCGCCAGCGTGAAGACCACGACGTTGTTCGTGCCGAAGGCGATGTAGCGGTTGTTGGTCCGGTTCATCACGCCGTCGATCATGTCGGCCTCGTTGCCGCCCTGGTTCCCGCCGCCGGGGGCTTCGCCCCAGTAGCCGCTCTTGTAGCGGTTCTGGGTCATCATGGCGGAACCGCCGCGCGAGGCGCGCAGGAGGTTGTCGGAGAAGAACGTCGTGTCGTTTTCGGGCCAGGCGGAAACCGTCCACGCGCCCGTCACGAGGCCGCTGTCGGCGTCCGCGTGCGATTCGCCCGCGGTGCGGAACGAAACCGGGATCGCGGTCCGGCCGCCTTCGCCGTTGTCCACGACGAGCTG
>JAFTHC010000292.1 GCA_017457625.1 Kiritimatiellia bacterium | reverse complement strand
GGCGCGCCGGCGCGGTCGACGCGGAGGACGAGCGGGCCGTCCGCGCCGCGCGAGCAATCGACGAAGGCCATGCGGGCCCACGTCCCGCCGTCGTCGGTCCAGCGGACGGTGCAGACGCCGTTCTCGAGGTCGAGTTCGCGCGAATAGTCGCGGAACGCGCCGTCGGTTCCGCAGCGAAGCCGCAGGTCGAACGCGGGGAAGAACTTGCCCGAGCGCCCGAGCCCGCCGGCCGCCTTGAGCGCGTCGGGGTAGAGCTTCTCGGCCTCGGCGAAGCGGCCTTCGGCGAGCAGCCGGCGCACCTCGGGCAGCAGCGGCGCCAGATCGGGCAGCTCGCCGCGGACGGCCCAGTTGTAGAGCGCCTCGTGGTTGAGCGCGACGCGCTCGTCGGACGCGCGGCCGTGGACGAGCGCGCCGAGGCGGCCGTTGCCGAGGGGCGACGCCTCGCGCCAGTCGCGCGCGGGCTGCGCCTGGAGGAGGACCTTCTGCATGCTAGGGCTCGCGATAGGCCGCGAGGATCCGTTCGATCACGTTCGTGGTCGAGAGGCCGGGAACCATGTCCGCGAGGACGACGCGCCCGCCATTCGCCTCGACGACGTCGCGGCCGCTCACGTAGTGCGCCCAGTCCCTGCCCTTCACGAGGACGTCCGGGAGTATCTTCGCGATCAGGGCCTTCGGCTCGTCCTCGTCGAAGAGCACGACGTAGTCCACGAAGCGCAGGCACGCGAGGAGTTTCGCGCGGTTGTCCTCCGAGACGATCGGGCGCTTCGGGCCCTTGTTGCGGCGCACCGAGGCGTCGGAATTGAGCCCGAGGCAGAGCGCGTCGCCCTGCGCGCGGGCGAACTGCAGGTAGGTCACGTGCCCGGCGTGCAGGATGTCGAAGCAGCCGTTCGTGAAAACGAGAGTCTTCCCTTCGGCATGCAGCCGGTCGCGTTCCGCGCGCATCGAGGCGGCGTCGAGTATCTTGCCCTGGAATGCTTGTCCGTCCATGCGGAGCATCCTACCACAACGCCCCGGCCGCCGGCAACGGCCGCGCGCGGGCCGGGCCATGCCGCGCCGACGCACCGGGCCTGCGTCCCGATTGACTCGCGGGCCGGGTTCTGCTACGTTCCTTTTCCGAAAGGAACCCCGCCCATGAAACGAACGATTCTCCCCGCCTTGTTCCTCGCGCTCGCGCTGCCGGCCGCCGCGCAGGAAGCCGCCGCGCCCGCGGCGCCCGTCCGGCCCGCCTCGTCCGGGCGGCCCCTGCTCGGCGTCGAAGCGCGCTTCGGCGGCGTCGCGTTCGACGCCGACTGCTGGGAGGACGACGTCGCGGCGTTCGGCGACGTGGGCCTGACGGTCTGGGAGCCGGACGGCCTGTTCGGCGTCTGGCTCGGGCTCGGCGCGCAGGCCGCTTCCTACGAGTGGGAGGACGACTGGGGCCGGGTCGAGAGCGACGTCTCGGCGGTCCCCTTCGGCGCGTCGCTGCTGCTGGACCTGGATCTGGCGCCCGGGCTCGCGCTGCGGGCGGAAGCCGGCGCGCGCTACGTCGCGATGGACGTCGACGACTGGGACGACGACTACCACTACCGCCACCACCGCCATCGCGATTCCGAATGGGACCGCTACCGCCATCCGGAGCGCTACCTCGACGTGGACGACACGTCGCTCGCGGTCGTGGCCCTGCAGCTGGAAATCGACCTCTCGCCCGCCTGGATCGCCTTCGGCGGCGGCTACCAATTCGATTTGCGGAAACCCGACATCGAATATCTCGGACGCCCGATCGGCGAAGTCGACCTCTCCGGCGCGCTGTTCTTCGTCGACGTCGGCGTCGTCTTCTAGCGCGGCCGTTTCCGGGAGGTCCCCCTTTCGCCGGCGTCCGTTTTCTGGTAGACTGCCGGCCGTCCAACCACACCGGTTTCCCCATGAACAAGATTGTCTTCAAGAAACAGCTCTCGGACGGGGTGTTCGAGATGGCCTTCGAGGCCCCGGACATCGCCCGCGAGCACAAGGCCGGCCAGTTCCTCATCGTCCAGGTCGACCACGACCGCGGCGAGCGCATCCCGCTCACCATCGCCGACGCGGACGAAGCGGCCGGGACCGTCACGGTCGTCTTCCAGGCCGTCGGCGCCTCGACGATGAAGCTCGCGCGCCTCGGCGTCGGGGACGCCATTCCCGACGTCCTCGGTCCGCTCGGCATGCCGAGCGAGGTGGAAAAATTCGGCCGCGTCGTGCTCTGCGGCGGCGGCATCGGCGTCGCGCCGATCCACCCGATCGCCCAGGCGATGAAGGCCGCCGGCAACCACGTCACCAGCATCCTCGCCGCCCGCACGAAGGACCTGCTGATCTTCGAGGACCGCATGCGCGCGGCGAGCGACGAGGTGATCGTCTGCACCGACGACGGTTCCTGCGGCCGCAAGGACCTCGTGACCGCCCCGCTCAAGGAGCTGTGCGAGAGCGCGACGCCCCCCGACCGCGTGATCGCGATCGGGCCGCCCGTGATGATGAAGTTCTGCGCGGCGACCACCAAGCCCTTCGGCATCCCGACGTTCGTCTCGCTCAACACGATCATGATCGACGGCACGGGGATGTGCGGCGGCTGCCGCGTCTCCGTCGGCGGCAAGATCCGCTTCGTGTGCGTGGAAGGCCCCGACTTCGACGGCCACCAGGTCGACTGGGACAACATGCTCAAGCGCATGCGCGCCTTCAAGCCGTTCGAAGCGCTCGCCAAGCAGCGCGAACTCGACCACGAGTGCCGTCTCGCGGCCGCGGCGGAGGCCGCCGCGCACGCCTGAGACCGGCCGCTGCCGCGGCGCCCTGCGGCGCACCCCTAGCGGAGCGGGTCCCGCCGCTCGAAGAGGCGGTGCAGTTCCTTGTCGCCGTGCGGGTCGGCCGGGTCCGCCAGGTCCGCGGCGGCGTAGCCGGAGCGCACGCGCAGGAGCGTGAGGACGCGCGCGGCCGGGTCGGCCGCGAAATCGACGCGGAACATCCGCAGCGAGAGCGTGCCGCCCTCCGGCGTGCGCTCGACGCGCTTGCGCGTGGCGTCGAAGGGGTCGAGCGAGAGCTGGAGCCGCGCGGTCGCGGCGAGGTCCGGACCCCGCCACGCGCGGATCGCCGCGGCTTGCGCGCGGAAGGCCGCGCTTTCCGCCACGGTCCAGCGCTCGGCGGCCTGCCTCGAGACCCAACCGGCGGCCGCGTCCGGAAAGGCGTCCGCCGCCGGGACGTAGGGTTTGAGGTCGAGCACGGGCGTGCCGTCCAGAAGGTCCGCTTCCGCGACGCGGACGCGCAACCCATCGACGCCGAGCAGTCGCACGCACGAGAGGCCGATCGGGTTCGGGCGGTAGGGCGAGCGCGTGGCGAAGACGCCGACGCGCTCCGGCCCCTGCGCCGGCGCGACGGGCGGGCGCGCGGTCGGGCGCCACGAGCCTGCGTTGCGGTCGAAGACGAAGAGCAGCCACGCGCGCCCGAAGCCGTCCAGGTCGCGCAGCGCGGTCTCGAAGTTGCGACCCGGCGCGAACTCGACCACGCCCTCCGCGCCGCCTTCGAACGCGCCCTGCCGCGGCGCGTCGTATTTGCGCGCGGCGGCGCCGCGGAAGACGGCGACCGGGCGGAAGCGCCATTCGTCGGCGCCGTCGCCGTCCCAGATCGTGCAGCCGGTTCCGCGGTCCATGCGGGCGCGCCTCAGGGCTCGAATTCGAGGATGCCGAAGGCGCTTTCGTCGGAGAACGGGCGCGCGGGGTTGCCCGTCCAGTAGAGCGCGTGGTTGCGCCGCCCGCCGCCGTCGTCGTCCTGCACGCCGACGTTGAAGCCGATGCGGTCGGGTTTGTCCGTGCGGCCCATGGCGCGCCAGGGGATGACGAAGTTGTAGAGCAGCGCGTTCGGAACCCTTTCGCCGGGGCCCGAGATGACCGGGAGCACCACGCCCGTCCACCAGACGTTCGTCGAGTCCTGCGCGGCCTTCAGGCGGGCCAGGTCCTCCAGGGGGATGAAGGTCTTGGGATAGCCCGAGAAGTCGCTCATCGCGGCGCCGTTCGCGACGAGCGTGAACTCGCCGCCGTGCGTGAGGTGGACGCCGCCGTCGGCGCGGCTGTCGGGCAGGCGCGCGAACTCGCCGTCGAGGAAGATCTCGACCGCGTCGTCGTCCCAGGCCGGGCAGGAGACCGAGCCTTCGGCGCAGGAGTCCGACTGACGGTCGTCGTCGAACACGACGACGGAAACGCAAAGGGAGTCATCGTCATAGGAACAGTCGAACCAGTAGCACAGATCCTTGTCGTCCAGCGGGGATGTCGTCCCCGCGTCGACCACGCCGTTCGTGACGGAGACGAATGCGGCCGTGTTCGGATCGGGAAGGAGGCGATCCATGGCATCGTCCGTCGTTCGCTTGGCGCGCCATACGGGCGGGCGGGCCTTCTTCGGCGCGAAGTCCTGCCAGCCGCGCGCCTTCGCCTCGTCGAGGGCGTCCTGCGCGGCGGCGCGGAGGGCGGCGCAGGTTTCGGCGTCGCCGGCGGCGGCGGGCGCGAAGCCGATGTCGCGCACGTCGCGGTCGAAGAGGAAGCCGAGCCAGGTCATCGCCTGCATGTATTCGCCGGCCTTGTTGAGGTGGATCGTGTCGCCGGAGATCTTGCCGTCCTTCCAGTGGAGCGCGCCGACGGGCTCGCCCTTGAGGTCGAACGGGTCGCCCGGCGAGAGCGTGGCGGGGTCGAACACCCCGCCACGCGCGGCGAGGGCGGCGCGGCGCTTCTGCACGGCGAGGCCGACGGGAATCACGCGGAGGCCGTTCTCGCGGGCGAGGGCGAGGTAGTTCGTCTCGAGACGGGAATACATCCCGGCCTGGTCGAAGGGCCAGTCGGGAAATTTCCCGCCGATGCGCGCGTCGGCGGCGTTGTAGGACCAAGTCTCGTGCACGACGATCTCTGCGTCGGGGGCGAGCGAGCGGACGGTCGCGATCACGGAGTCGGCCCACGGGTGGAAGGAGCCGGGCTTCCAGCTCTCGTGGCTCGCCTGCTGGAGCGTGACGACGTCCCACTTCTGCGTGGCGAGCATCTGCGGGACGTTCGAGCGGAACTTCGCGGGCGCCGCTTCGCCGGGGAGGAACCACGTGACCTCGTAGGGCGCGAAAGAGGGATCGGCGCCGGCCTTGGCGATGTTGTCGGCGTGGCGCCTCAGCGAGCAGCCGCCGATGAAAAGGTTGCAGAACTCGAGCTTCTCGCCGGCGGCCGCCGCCATCGCGGGCAGGTAGCGGCAGAGGCTCGCCGAGAAGGAATTGCCGATTGCGAGGACGCGCAGCGGCGGTTTGTCCGCGGGGGCGGGGGACTGGCCGTGGCAGAGCCCGGCCGACAGGACGGCGAGGACGGCGATGAGCAAGGAGGTGAGTTTCATGTCGCAGATTCTACACGAGACGGGCCGAGAAGGAAAACGGAAAATCACCTCTCCGTAATGCATCTCACAAAATTACGGTGTCCTAAAATTACGGGGTCTGTCCCCTTAAAAAGTGCTTGCAACGGAGGGGAAAAGATGGTAGTGTGCCGGTCCGAAAGGAGAAAGGCATGAGACGTCCGAGAGTCAAAATCGAGGGCGAGGGGTTTTACCACGTGGTGAGCCGGATCGGCGGGAAGCGGTTCCTGATCGACGAGACGGAAAAGGGGATTCTGCTGGGGATGATCCGGGGCGCGGCGGCGTTTTCGGGGGTGGAGGTTTACACGTATGCGGTGATGAGCAACCATTTCCATTTGCTCGTGCGCGTGCCGCGCAGGCGCGAGGTGTCGGACAAGGAGCTGGAGCAGCGGATGCTGGCGCTTTACGGGCCGGGGAAGTTCAACAAGATCCAGGAGAAGTGGGAGCGGTGGACGCGGCGGCACCAG
>JAFTHC010000291.1 GCA_017457625.1 Kiritimatiellia bacterium | reverse complement strand
CTGGCGCCCGAAGCCATCGTCGGCGCGTTCCTCCGCGCCCGGCTCTCCGCCGCCCACCCGGGCGCGATCGTCTGCGACGCCTCCGTGGCGCCGCACGCGGGCGACCGGACGACGTTCGGCGCCTGGATCGAGCGCTTCCGTCTCGAGAAGCGCGAGGACGGCTGGTCCTTCGCGGTCCGCCTCCTCGTGCTCGCCGAGGCGCCGGACGGCACCGTAGCGGTCACGGACGCCGCCCAGTCCGTCCCCGTCTCCGCGGAGGGCTCCCGCCCGACCGCCGCCGAGACCGTCCGCGCCATCTCCCAGGCTATCGACGCATGCGCGACGTCGGTCGCGCGTTGATCCTGAACGTTTGAAGCCGCCCGCGCCGCGTCTGCGGCGCGGCGGCTTCGGCGCTTCATCGGCGCGTGGCGGGGTCCGCACCCCGCCACGCGCGCCCTTGAAGCGGACGCGGCGTCCGTGGTAGACTTCCCGCCATGAACACGACGACCGCCGCGCAGCAGAGGGCCGCCTTTGCTTGCCGTGGTCGTTCGTGGTAGAATCTTCGCCAACAAAGCGACCATGCCGACCCGGAAAAAGCCATCTCCCCCTCCGACCGTTCTGGTCGGAACGTATCGGAAGGATCAACTCGCGAAGTGGATTCTTCCGCGGGGGCTCTACAACTATCCCGTCCGCGAAGACGATTCGGCCATCCGCGAAGCCGCTCCGGGTATTTCGGAACTGTGGCTCTACGCGGGCAAGAAAGACAAGCTCCGCTTCTCCGCGTCCTTCGACCGCGAAGTCGCTGCCGCCGATCTGGCCGCACTCGGCTATCCGCGCGGCAAGGGCAAGCCCCACGCGGAGCGGTATCTTCTGTTCAGCGTCGAGCCGATCAATGAAGAGTTTTCGCGCCCAGACGCGAAAAGTGCGAAGAAGAAACCTCACGCAAAGGCAGCGAAGTCCGCAAAGGACGATAGCGGTGCGCACGCGACGCCTCCGCGCGTATTGCTCCGTCTCCGCGATTTCGCCCGCAGTCCGAAGCGCATCGCCGAACTCCGCGAGCTTCTCGCCCGTCGCGAAGACCCCGCCACGTCTCCGCAGAACGTCTCCTACTTCGACGACCTTCCCGACGACCTTCTCGAAGATTGGCTCGGAAACCTCTGCGTCTGCGAGGCGGGGGAACAGTTGACGTTTTGGGATTTCCGGGACGAAGGAGGTCCGGCTTTGGCGGCTGATTACATGGCCACTCCACGAGGGACGAGGATTCCGCCAAAGCGAACCAGTTCCGTCCAATCTCCTCACGATCCAGAAAAGACCCTTGGTACCCAAACGATCACAACACCGCATGTCGTTTTGGGCGATTCCCTCGTCGCGATTCGTTCCTGGGCGAAACCCATGGTGATTGTGTCCGATGGACCTTACGGGTTGTCCAGTTATCCAGGAGACCCCACCACGCCGGAAGGACTGGCCGATTGGTACAAGCCCCATTTGGAGGCATGGTACGAGATGGCTCTTCCATCCTGCACGCTTTGGTTCTGGAACTCAGAACAGGGGTGGGCGAACTGCCACCGCATGATCGAGGATTGCGGATGGGAATTTCGGAATTGCCACATTTGGGACAAAGGAATGTCCCACGTGGCAGGGAACGTCAATACGAAAACCATACGGAAATATCCGGTCGTGACCGAAGTTTGTGTGCAATACGTCCGCAAAAATATGCTTCCTTCGGCAGGCAAGAACCTTCCTCTCAAGGATTGGCTCCGGGCCGAATGGGAACGTACCGGGCTGCCTTTCCGGGAGACGAACATCGCCTGCGGGGTGAAGGACGCCGCGACTCGCAAGTATTTTTCGCGAGACCATCTCTGGTATTTTCCCCCTTCGGAGGCATTCCTTCGAATTGCCGACTACGCAAACCATCGCGGAAGATCGGCGGGACGGCCCTACTTCGCCAAGCCGGACGGAACACCGTTCCTTCCCGCGGAATGGGAAGGAATGCGGGCGAAGTTCCGGTGCGAAATGGGCGTGACAAATGTCTGGCACGAACCGCCCGTCCGAGGCGTCGAACGGCTCAAAGGAGAACAGGGAGTTCTTCACATGAATCAAAAACCCCTTTCCCTCCTTGAATTGGCCATTCGGGCTTCGTCGGATCCCGACGATGTCGTCTGGGAGCCCTTCGGAGGTCTCTGCTCGGCGACCATTGCAGCCATGCGGCTTGGACGCAGGGCCTTTGCAGCCGAAATCAATCCATTGTTCCATCGTCTTGCGACAGAAAGAATTCAAAATGAAAAACAACGACTCCCGCTCCTCTGAGAAATCCGCCCGGCCGCCTGTTCCGCCGACTCGTTCCGAACCGTCCGCCTCCTGGCCCCATCGAGCGCTTTGGGATGGCGTCAAAGCCGCCCTCAAGGCTCTGCCGGCCTATTTCCACAGCGATACATTCATTGAAGGCGTTGATGCCACGGATGTCTTCACCTTGAGCGGAGCGCTCGGGGCTACGATCGAGACGCAGGTCGTGGCGACTCTGAACCAAATCCGCAACGTCTGGGACAAGGACGGACGCTACAGCACCTTCACGTTCGTTCGTCAGGCCCAGACATTCCCCGACGTGATCCTGCGGAATCTCGCGGACGAGACGGAGCCCCCGATCATGGGCATCGAACTCAAAGGCTGGTATCTCCTCGCCAAGGAAGCCGAACCAAGTCTGCGATTCACGCAATCCGAGAAAGCCTGCGCGGAAGCGGACTTGATCATGGTCGTCCCGTGGGTTCTTTCAAGCGTGATTTCGGGCCGACCGAGAATTTATCCTCCCTATATCGAAAGTGCGAAATACGTTGCCCGGTATCGCAACTACCATTGGCAATTTTTGAAGCGCGGCGATGGCGACAATCGGATTACGCTGCCGAAAACGGCTGCACCATATCCGAAAAAGTCCGATCCGACGACGGACCGCGCCGTTTCGGACGGCGGAAAGAACTTCGGACGCATTGCCCGAACCGGTATCATGGATGAATACCTTTCCGTGATGCTATCGCAGCCTGTTTGCGGAATTCGCGCACGCCATTGGCTTGACTTCTTCAAGCTCTTCCAGGAAAACGCGACAGACGAGGCGATCTCCGCTGGACTTGAACGGCTACGCGGACAGGTTGACATCATGGCTCCGTCTCCTGCGAAGGAATCTGTCCTAGCCATCTTGTCGTCTCTGGAACAGCATTTGAGCCTCTTGCATTGACGCAAAATTATGCGGACGATTCTCGCAAGGCGCACCAGGAGAACGATCGGGCGGTGATGGCGGCCTACGGCTTCCCCGTGAAGACGACCGAGTCCGAATGCGTCGCGGAGCTCTTCAAGCGCTACCAGAGACTCGTCGAATCGAATGACGCCGCAAGATGAAACGGACCGGGCTTGCATTGTGCATTGTGCATT
>JAFTHC010000290.1 GCA_017457625.1 Kiritimatiellia bacterium | reverse complement strand
GTTCGGCGGGGTTCGTGCAGGGGCTGGCGCTCGGTGGCGATCGGTTCCTCAAGCGCGTGGCGGGGTCTCTGCCCAAGCGCATCCGCCGGCGCGCGGAGTCGCTCTTCGACCGATGCGGGTTCCTCGGGCTTCGTTCGGCCGGCGGCGTGCGGGAGGTTTCCTGACATGGACGGCTCGCCGTCCGCCTTCGCCGCGTATTTCCTCGTGGGCTGCACCGCGAGCGGGAAAACCGCCGTGGCGCACGAAATCGCGCGACGCACCGGCGCGCTCGTCCTCTCGGCCGATTCGATGCTCGTCTACCGCGGCATGGACGTCGGGACCGCGAAGCCGACCGCCGCCGAACGGGCGGGCGTCGAGCTGCGCGGCGTCGAGCTATCGGACCCGGACGAGCCGTTCAGCACGGGACGCTGGCTCGAGTCCGCACGCGACGCGCTTGCGGAGGCCGCCGCCGCCGGTCGCGACGTGGTCGTCGCGGGCGGCACCGGGCTCTACGTTTCCGCTCTTCTGCACGGCCTCGACACGCGGGAGGCCGATCCGGCGCGCAGGGCCGAACTGGAGGCGCTGCTGGCCCGTGGCGGGGTGTCGGCGCTGCTCAAGCGCGCGGAGGCTCTGAAGCCGGGGGCGACGACACGCGTGGACACGCGGAATCCGCGGAGGGTGCTCAGGCTCGTCGAGATTCTCGAATCTCACGCGGAGTCCGCGGAGTTTGAATCACACGCGGAGTCCGCGGAGTGGAAATCTCACGCGGAGTTCGCGGAGTCCGCGGAGGGTGTGCCGCCGTTGGTCGGTCTGGATTTCCCGGTCGAAACCCTGAACGAGCGGATCGAACGGCGCGCGCGGGCGATGTTCGAGGGGGGGCTGCTCGACGAAGTCCGCGCGTTGACCGCGCGTTTTCCCGGATTCGAAAAATCGACCGCCGGCGCGGGCATCGGCTACGCCGAGGCGCTCGCTGCGCTGTGCGGGGAACTTTCCGTCGGGGACGCCGTCGCGCGCACTGCCGCGCGGACGCGCCGCCTCGCCAAAAAACAGCGCACCTGGTGGCGCCACCAGGCGCGCGTGGAATGGGTCCGCGGTCCCGCGGACGCGGTGGACGCCGCGCGCGCGGCGGACGACGTCCTGGCGCTTTGGAGGAAACATGGAAAAACGCCCGTCCGCGCGTGACCGCGCCGAAGAACCCCCGTTCGAGCCCGCCACGACGACGCCGTGGTGGACGCAGCCCGCCGAGACGCCGTCCCTGCGCGAAGTCTTCGCGAACAGCCGCGACCTCATGCCGCGCGAGAAACTCGAGGCGTTCGGTCCGGCCGCGCTGTCCAACGTCGAACTGCTCGCCCTGCTGCTGCGCACCGGCATGAAGGGAAAGAACGTGCTCGCCCTCGCCGGAGAGCTGCTGCACGCCTACGGCGATTCGCTCGAACTGCTCTCCCGCGCCGGCTACGACGAACTGGCCAAGCCCCGGGCCGTCGGCAAGGCGAAGGCGTGCGAACTCACCGCGGTTTTCGAACTCGCCCGCCGCATTCTCGCTTCGTCGGTCGACGACCGGCCCGTGCTGGCGACCGCGGCGGACGTCGCGCGCTACCTGCGGCCGTTCGTCCTGGCGGAGAGCGTCGAAAGCTTCTACGTGCTGCCGCTCGACAAGCGGCGGCGGCTCCGAGGCGTCGTCGGCCGCATGCGGGTGAGCCTCGGCACCGCCGACCGCACGCTCGTCACGCCGCGCGACGTCTTCCGCGAAGCGATCCGCGTGGACGCGTGTTTCGTCGTGATCGCCCACAACCACCCGAGCGGCGACCCGACGCCGAGCGCCTCGGACCTGCGGCTCACGTCGGACATCGTCGACGCGGGGCGCGTGCTCGGCATCGGCGTGCTGGACCACGTCGTGCTGGGCGACATCCCGTCGCGCCTCCGTCCTGACGGCACGCCGGACACGGACGGCTGCCTCGACGCGATCCCGCGTTTCCACTCGGTCCGCGCCGCGGGCGAAGTCGACTTCCCGGCGCCGGTCTAGGCCGCACGCCGGCCGCAGCGCAAGAGCCGCGCCGCGGCGCGATGGGCGTCCGGGGCAAACGTCGCCGCGAGGAACAGCGCGAGCCAAAGCGCCAGCGGTCCGGCCCAACGGCCGTCGAAGTCCGGCAACCACGCGTAGTGCGGTTGCAGGCGCGGGTGCCGGAACGCCGGATGGTAGCGCTCGAACCACCAAGCCGGGTTGGCCGCGAGCCATGCGCCGAGCGCGAGCGTTGCCGTCCCGAGCACGCCCAGGAGAAACAAGACGCGCCGCCGCCACGGCGAGTCCGCGGGCTCCGATCCGAGAAACAGCAGCACGGGCGCGAGCAGGACGAACGCTTCGGCGACCTGGTAGCGCCCGGCGGGGCACGTCCCGCCGCGGAAGGCGGGAAACGCGCCGACGGACAGCGCAATCCCGAGCGCGAGCGCGGTGGCAGGCAGCACGGCCGGGTCGCGCGAGGGCCGGCGCAGAAGCCGCGCAAGGCAAACGAGACCCGTCCACGCGACCGGCGCGAGGAAGAGAAGTCCTACGGAATTTCCGAAGAAATAGCGCAGGAAGCCGCGCGGGACGAGAGAGAGCGTGATCGGGCTGGCCGCGTCCGTGTTCGGCGGAAAGAAAGCCCCCCACCGCCACAGGTGGTAGCCGAAATACGCGGCGACGCCGCCGGCCAGGACCGCCAGGTCGGCCCACCGCCGCCGCCGCGCCGCCGCCACGGCGTGGACGAGCGCCGCCGCCCCGACGGCCGCCACGACGCGCGAGCTGCCCCACAGCGGCAGGAACAGGCAGGCCAGTCCGAGCAGCCGTGCGGCGGTTCCCTCCCGGCGCGCCAGCAGCAGCGAAAGCGCGAGCAGCGACCCGATGAGAATTTCCGGGAAGATTTCGGCCGTGTACCAGACGACCGGAGCGCCCCCGAGAAACGCGACGCACGCGGCTGCGGCGAGGGGCGCCGCGCGGCGCCCGCCCGGCGCGAGCAGCACGAGCGCCGCCGCGACCAGCGCGGCGAAGACGCCTTGGGCGAAGAGTATCTTCCAGCGCGGCCGCACCGGGGAGAGCGCAAACGGCGCCGCGAACAGCGGTTCGAGCGGCCCGCCGTGGATGATCTGCGCGTCGCCCCAGGCCGCGCGCCGGTCCATCAGGAAGCGGACGCCGCAGCGCTTCTCGTAGTCCTCGTAGGTCCACTGCCGCGGCCCGATCACGATGCGCGGCTGGTAGTTCGCGTAGGTCCCCGCCGCGTGGACGCGCGAGACGTCCTCGCCGTCGCCGCTCGCGATCGCCTGCGCCGTGAGCAGGTAGGCCGGTTCGTCCCCGGTGAGACGCCAACGCGCGCGATCGTAGTCCGCGCCGAACGGAACGAGGCTTTCGCGGGCCAGCGAGAAGAGCCCGAAGAGAACCGCCGCGGCAAGCGCGGCCCACGCGACGCGGACGGTCCGGTCCTTCATCCCGGCGCCGCTCTAGCCCTTCAGGCCGAGCGCTTCGCGCAGCGCGTCCGCCTTGTCGAGTTTCTCCCAGGGGAAGCGCGGCCGCCCGAAGTGGCCGCCGACCGCGGTGTCGCGGTAGCTCCAGCCTTCCGGCCGGAGCAGGCCGAGCTCGCGCACGAGCATCCCGGGCCGGAAGTCGAAGAGCCCGCTTTCGAGCAGCACTCGCGTGGCGGCTTCTTCCGTGGCGCCGCCGCGGCCCGTTCCGAAGAACTCGACGAACAGGCTCGTCGGTTCCGCCATCCCGATCGCGTAGCTCACTTCGATCTGCACGCGGTCCGCCGCGCCCGCGGCGACGAGGTTCTTGGCGGCGTAGCGCGCGTAGTAGGCCGCGCTGCGGTCCACCTTGCTCGGGTCCTTGCCCGAAAAGGCGCCGCCGCCGTGCGCCGCCGCGCCGCCGTAGGAATCCACGATGATCTTGCGCCCCGTGAGGCCCGAGTCGCCGGCCGGCCCGCCGACGACGAACTTGCCGGTCGGGTTCACGTGGAAGCGCGTTTGCGCGTCCACGAGGCCCGTGTCGCGCAGCTCGTCGCGGGCGATTTCCTCGATCGCCGCGCGGACCGGTCCGATCGGCAGGTCCTCGGTCTGGTGCGACACGACCACGTCCGAGACGCGCAGCACGCGGTGCCCGTCGTAGACGGCGGACACCTGGCTCTTGGCGTCGGGCCGCAGCCACGTCACGTTCCCGCTTTTTCGTTCGCGCGCGAAACGGCGCATGAGCCGGTGCGAGAGCACGAGCGGCGCGGGCATGAGCTCCGGCGTCTCGCGCACCGCGTAGCCGAACATCATGCCCTGGTCGCCCGCTCCCTGCGCCTCGGCGGAACCGCGCGAGACGCCCTGGTCGATGTCGGGCGACTGGCCGGCCATCCGGTTGAGGTATTCGAGCGTGTCCCAGGAAAACCCCTCCGCGGGGCGGTCGTAGCCGATGTCGCGCACGACGCCGCGCGCGATGCCTTCGTAGTCGAGCTCCTCGGCGCCGTCGAACTTGAGTTCTCCCAGGTTGGCGCAGAAATGCGGGCCGACGAACGTCTCGGCGGCGACGTGCGCGGCGGGATCCCGCGCGAGCGCGGCGTCGAGAATCGCGTCGCTGATCTGGTCGGCCACTTTGTCGGGATGCCCTTCGGAAACGGCTTCCGACGTGAAAACGTGCATGCTCATGGCCGCGCATTCTAGCACACCCCTCCTCGCGCGCGCAAGGCATCCGCCGTCCCACTCGCGCGCAAGGCGTCCGCCGTCCCACTCGCGCGCAAGGCGTCCGCCGTCCCCTCTCGCGCAAGACGCTCGTCGCCTTCGCTTGCGCAGTCCCCGGAAAGCGGAAATTCACTGCATCGCCATTCAATCGCACCGTGCGTGATTTTCCTTGCCATCCCGCCGCCGTTTCCGTAGAATGCCCGCCCCATGCACCCGCTTCTGCTCTACATGCTCTCCGTCTGGGGCCTGGCGGCCTACGCCGCCGCGGCGGTCCCCTGCGCGGTCGTCCTGCTTGCCGCCAAAGGCGCC
>JAFTHC010000289.1 GCA_017457625.1 Kiritimatiellia bacterium | reverse complement strand
CCGCGAAGTCCGCAAAGAAAGGAAACCCGCAATGAAGAAACTCGCCCTCCTCCTCCCCCTCCTCGCCCTCGCGGCGGTTCCGTGCCTTGCCCAGGACCCCGGCTTTGTCGAGCGTGTCGATGAAGCATGGCGAACGCACGATGCGACTCGATTTCTCTCGGTGGTCGACGCGGAAGCAAAAACCAACGCCTGCTTCGAAGTCTGCTTCGTACAGGGTGTTTCGCACGTGCTGTTCGGCGATTCAAACGACGGCACCGCGGCGGCCGCGTTCGACGACGCGGAACGCTTTGCCGCAGAGGCCGAGGATGGTCGGCTCCGCTTCGATCCCGTCGCCGTTCGCTCGCTCCGCCGGGCTTGGGAACATCTTCCGGAACTGCGTGGAGAGGGAAAGGGGGATCCTTCGATCCAAGACGCCGACTTGTTTGCGCAATACCCGGATGCGTTTCCCGATTGGAGCGAGTTCGACACGCTCCGCGCACGTCCCGACCTGCCCGTTTTCCCCTTCGATGGAACCATTGTCTCCATCAACCGCGACAAGGAAGCCAAGGGCGACATCGGAGAAGAGGCGGGAGTTGTCGTCGGAGGGTTGATCGGACTGGGGGCCGGCAAAGTTGCCGAACTGTTCGATCCGCCCCAAAAGGACGATTTCATGACCCCTTCCGCCGCCGGACTCCTTGGTGGTGCGGTTGTGGGAGGCATCATCGGCCATGAACTCCAGAAAGAACGTTTCCCGAGTCTGGGGCGCCATTGGCGCGCCACCGTTTCGCCGGCGGATGGCACCAAGCCCGTTTCCGTCGACCTCGGGCACAATCGCGGTCCGTGGAAGAGCAATCAGACCGTCCGCGTCTTCCGCGACCTCGACAACGGAATGATCTCCCTCGAACCGCGCGCGGAGTCCGAATTCCACGCAGAGAACGCAGAGAGCGCGGAGCCCAAACCTCACGCGGATTCCGCTGAGGGCGCGAAGGAGCCCGCCCCGTGAACCCTCTTGCCCGCGTGCGGCGAAGCCGCAACACCCGGCCGCAGCCGTCCCCAGCCACCAACCACCAACCACTAACCACTAACCACTAACCACTGCCCTTGACCCCGCCCCCGCCCGCAATGAAACGCCTCGCCCTCATCCTCCCCAAGTCCCCTTGAACCCTCACACAAAGTCCGCGAAGTCCGCGGAGCATTGAATTTGCATTGCCATTTGTGAACAATCCCGAACACCCAACCGTTACGAACAGAAATGAAAGGAATTCTCTCCATGGAACCGACATTCCCGCAACCCGAATCCCTGGATTGTGAAACGCAGAGCATTTCCGAGAACGTCACTCGGGCATTTGGCTGGCTCACGCTCGCGATTGGATTGGTCGTCCTCGTCATCATGATCGTATATCGGCATTTCGAGTTGGGCGTCGTTTTCCTGGTTTTGAGTGCGGCGCCGCTGTATTGCCTCGCCGAAACGCACAAGGAAATCCGCGAACTCCGTAAAGCCGTGTTCCTGTCGCAGCGGCAGAATTTGGAACTCTGCCACCGCCTCGACGCCCTTGCCGAATCGAGGACACCATCCGAAAAGCCCGATTCCGCGCACCCCGCTACGCCCTAGCACCCTTCCGCTCCGCGCGGGCGCGGCGTAGCCGACGCCCGCCGCGGAGCGACCTTCCCGGATTCCCCGCCACGAAAGGACCATCGGATGAAGAAACTCGTCATCTCGCGCAAGGACGCCGCCACGTGTCTTTTCCTGTCATCGATCGTCTCCGCAATCTTCACGCTAATCGCCTATGCGTCGTGGAACACGGCGACCGACGCGGAGCGGATGTCTCGATCCACGGAAGCCGGTTTCGAAGTCGTCGGCAAAACCGACAGAAGCGTTGCCACCAGTCCAACCGTCCACCACGCCGCGCACGACCATCATTTTCTGACTGTCCGAAACTTGAACAACGCGGAAGAATTCAAAATTGCGGTTCTTCAAGAACGGTTCGACCGAACGAACATCGGCGCCACGGTTCGGCTCCGGTACGATCCCGTCGAGAAGCAGTGGTTCGATCCGCAACGCCCGCGGGACCCGCCTCGCGTCGGTTCCGTCCTCTGGGGCTGCATCTTCCTCGCCTTCGTCGTTCTCTCCTTCTGGGGTCTCGTCCACAAACGCCCGTCCGAAACCCGCTTCCTCCGCTTCGAATGATTCCGCCACGCTTTATTCGGCATTCCGCATTGAACCCGCACCCCGCCACGAAAGGATCCGAACCGTGAAACTCCGATTCGCCCCCGGCGCCCTGGTTCCTCTCTTCGGCGCACTGATGGTTTGCGCGTTCCTCGGCATCCAGCTCCGCGACAACGCCTCGGCGAGGCCGTGGGAACGCGTCGAGGCGACGGTCACGGCCTCCGGGCTGAGAAGCGAAACGCCGCAAGACGGCCCGAACGCGGGCAAGACCCTCTACAAGCCGGTCATCTCCTACGTCTACAAAATCGACGGCGTGCGTCACGAAAGTCCGCTGACGCCCGTCGAAAACCAGTTGCCGCCGGAAGGCGTCTGGACGCAGCGGAGCGCCGAGAAGGCGTTTCCCCGCGGGACGAAAATCGCCGTCTATGTCGACCCGGGGAACCCGTCCCTCAGTTCCCTTGCGCAACCGGTCTCGCCGCGTCGTCCCATCGGGCTCTGGGCAGCCGGCGGCATCTGCCTCCTGCTCGTTCTCTTCGGCGTTTTCGTCCTCTTCCCGAAACTCCCCGGCCGCGTTCGGGAAGGCGAAAACCCGTTCCAAGTCCCCCCGCGGAACGCCGGTTCGGATGCCGGCAGCTGCGCCGCGCCTCCCGTCTCGGGGAACTACGCATCGGCGAACGTCCGCTCGCACAAGCCCGTCCTGCAGGCGGGGCGGCTTCTCGTCCTCCCCGCGCCGGCGCCGCACCTCTGGTGGACGGCGGCGCTGATGATTCCGGCCGGCTTCGCCC
Source organism: Kiritimatiellia bacterium (assembly GCA_017457625.1). GTDB lineage: Bacteria > Verrucomicrobiota > Kiritimatiellia > RFP12 > UBA3636 > UBA3636. Next base: position 21,284 of record JAFTHC010000289.1, on the reverse strand, counting down.
TGCTTGCGGCGACGTTCCTCACGGACATCCCGCGGCAACGGAGCTGGGAGTCCGGAGACTATCTCATTGCCTGTTTCTCCGTCTTCTGTCTCTGGCTCGGCGGTGGCATCGTCCTTTCCGTCGCCATCCTCACGCTCAAGAAGGGAATGCGCGCCGCGTTCGACCGCGTTCGCGATCGGATGACGGTCGAGCGCCGGACGCAGTTCACGCAAGGCGAACCGCTCGACGCGCCGCTATCCGAACTGCAGTCCGTCCTCTTCCGCCGCGAGCGCCGCGTCGTCTCGCGCCACGTCTCGGGCGGACGTCCCTCGACCATGAGCTGGGATTCTTGGGGCGTCTGGCTCCGCCTCCGCGGCGGCCGCGACTTCTTCCTCCTCGAAAACGGCTCCCGCCGCGCGCAGGAAGCGATCGCCCGGGCCATCGCCGATTACGCCCGCGTCCCTCTCGAAACGCCGTAGCGCCACCGCCCGCCGCGGAGCGGCGCACCCTTTTCCCCCACACAACCCCGCCACGCTCCTTCCGCAATGAACTTCGTCCCTCGTCCCTTGTCCTTCGTCCTTGCGGCGGCGGCGCTCGCCGCCGCTGCGGACCCCGCCACGAACGCGCCGGCGACGACAGCCGCCGCCGCGCCGCTGCGTGTCGCGCTCTGCCCCTACGTGCCGGACCCCGGCGCGTTTGAGACCGCCCTCACGAACCGATGGGCCGCGGAGGGACGCGCCGAGGCCATTGAGTTCGTCTCGTGGAACTGCTACTTCGAGCCGTTCCCCACCAACGCCGACGTGGTCGTCTGCAACGGCGCGTACCTCGAGACCTACGCGCCCGCCCTTCCGAATCCCGGCTACCTCGACGACGACGTCCGGGGCGATCTCGAGGAACTCGTCGAGGATCTCTGCGACGCCTGTCCCCCGGACGCCCGTCCTCCGTTCCTTTCGCTCCGTTCCCTCGGCTCGCCCGGGGACGCCGGCCGCCCGGATTGGCTAGACGAGGCGCAGTTCCTTCCGTTCGCGGTCGACGGCGGCAAGGTGCACGGATGGACGTTCGGCGTTCCGCAGATGGTCTGCACCTACTATGCCTTCGGGCGCAACCGCCTGGAGCACGTCCCGCTCTTCTACGCATCGACCTACGAACTGTTCGCCCCGGCGGTCGCGTATTCGTACGGAAGCGAACGCTTCGACTTCCTCCATCTCGTGACCGGGACCGCGGGCTTGCCGTCCAAACTGCCGCCCGCCGAGCCGACCGACGGCGAAGGGCTGCTCTTCTACCTCTCGGGCGACGATGTGACACTCGGCATCGTCCGGCTCGTGCTGGAGCAGCAGCTCGCCTCGCCGGCCGATGTGACGAACGTCCTCGCGGGCATCGTCCGGCGCGGCGGCGCGGAGCAGCTCGCCTACTGGCCGACGAACGGCGACGCCTTCGTCCGCGCGGACTGGTTCCGCGAGGGACGGGGCGACGCCTACGTCGACTACAGCGAGGCGCTTTCCCGGATCGGCGAGATGCCGGACGGATTCGAGCCCGACCCCGGCGTCCTCTTCCGCGAGCGGACACCGTATTTCGTCGACTACGCGTGCATCGCGCGCAACTGTCCGGCGGAACTCCTCCCGGCCGCGCGCGAATGCGTCCGCATCCTCACGAGCCGCGACTACCTCGCCGAAGTCCTCTGGCCCGCGGGCGGAAAGCCGTCGTATCTCCTCCCCGCGCGGCTCGACCTCTTCCGCGACTTCGCCGCGCGCGACCCCAGCTACCGCCAGTTTCTCGCCGACGCGCTCCTTCCCGGCGCGCACGCCTTCCGCCTCCCGCCCTGCGCCCCGGCCATCATCCAGGAAGCCGCCGACCGCACTAGGCCGCTCTTCGCCACGCCGCGCCCCGCGGAAGAAACTCACGCAGAGAGCGCAGAGAGCGCAGAGCCAAAACCCCACGCGGAGTCCGCGGAGTAACGCCCTCCAGCCTTGCCATGCGTATTTCCCGTCTTCCCCGTATTCCCCGGTTCCTCCGCCTCGCGCTGGCGGCCGCGCTCGTCCTGTTTGCGTGGTCGCTGCGCAATCCCGTGCGGACGCTGCTCTCGCTGCGGCGGCCCGACCCGGACGCCGCCTGCTGGACGCTCGACGTGCACGGCGACTACCGCCTCGACCGCGTGCTCGCCCGCGGCGCGCGCGACGAGCGCGAGCTGCTGGAGGCCGTCCGGGCCGAATTCGCGCCGCTGCTCCCGCGCGCGGCGCTGCCGCCGCTGCCGGACTTCGGGTGCAGCACGTTCGTCGCGCGGACGCCGGACGGCCGCGCGCTCTTCGGGCGCAACTTCGACCTCGAGCCGCGCACGCCGCCGCTCGTCGTCCGCACCCGCCCGCGCGGCGGCTACGCCTCCGTGTCGACCACGGGGCTGCTCTTCCTCGGCTTCCCGGACGGCGCCGTCCCCTCGCCGCTCCCGCGCCGCCTCGCCCTGCTCGCCGCGCCGTTCGTCCCCGTGGACGGCGTGAACGAGAAGGGTCTTGCCGCCGCCGTGCTGATGCTCCCCGGCGAGCGCCCGCCCGAGCCGGACACCGGCCGGACGCCGATCCAGACGACGCTCGCCGTGCGCCTGGTCCTCGACCGCGCCGCGACGGTGGACGAGGCGCTCGCGCTCCTCGGCCGCTACGAGATGCACCACGCGATCGGCTCCGCCTTCCACCTCCACCTCGCGGACGCCACCGGCGCCTCCGCGGTCGTCGAGTGGGACGGCCCCGGCGGCGCGCCGCGCGCCGTCCGGCCCGCCGCCCCCACTGCGCCGGGCGCGTTCGCGCACCAGTGCTGCACCAACTTCCGCCTCGCGGACGGCGCCGCGCCCGCCCTCGCGGACGACCCCCGCCGCGTCGGCGCCGACCGCTTCGCCGCGCTCGAGGCGGCGCTCGCCCCCGCGGGCGGCGTCCTGCCCGACGCGGACGCCGCGGCCGGCCTCCTCGAGGCCGTGTCCCACCGGCGCGACGACTGGGGGCCGGAGGGCGAAGCCATCGTCGCCACGCAGTGGTCCGCCGTCTTCGACCTCGCCGCGCCCGCCGTCACGCTGTGGCCCGACTGCGACCGCCCCCGCGCCCGCCGCTTCCGCGTCACGCGGAGCGGCGCTTTCCACGCGGAGGATGAATCTCACGCAGAGAGCGCAGAGAACGCAGAGCCTGAACCCACGGGATTGCCAGTCCGCGCGCCGGCATGGTAGGATGTCCGCCATGGAAACGGATCGCGGCGCGCGAACGCCGGCCCGAGCCGGGCGGCTACAATCGCGCCGGCATCCCCGGCGAAGCCGATTGCCGTTTGCGGCGTTTCGGGTAAAACGCCCACCCATCAGCCTCCGAAACTCCCTGGTCCGGACCGGCCACGGCCGGCACGCGCGGCGAAGCGGCGGACGCCCGTGACGCGCACGACGCGCTCGTAGAGCAGCGCCATCAGCGCGAGAAGCGCCAGGAGCCAGAGCGGCAGGAGCGCCGGCGTGACGCGCCGCGCCAGCACGCCGAAGAGCGGCGGCATGCAGGTCGTGCCCAGGTAGGCGAACGCCATCTGCACGCCGATGATGGCCTGCGACTTGTCCGCCCCGAAGTGCGCGGGCGTGGAATGGATGACGCTCGGATACACCGGCGCGCAGCCGAACCCCGCCACGACGAAGCCCGTGCACGCGACGCCGGCCGGCACCGCGTGCGCGAGCGCCGCCGCCCCGACGAGCGCGACGCCGAGCAGGACGATCCCTTCGCCGATGCGCAGCATCTGGTCGTCGTTCCACTTGAACGTCGCGAAGCCGCCGACGCCGCGCCCGAGCGTGATGCCGAGGTAGAACATGCCCGCGTAGAAGGCGGCGCGTTCCGGATCGACGCCGCGGTGCGCGAGGAACGTGGCCGCCCACAGCCCCGCGCTCTGCTCGATCGCGCAGTAGCAGAAGAAGCAGAAGAGGATTTCCTTGGCGCCGCGGACGCGGAGGATTTCGGCGAGGCGGAGCGGGCGCCGGTCTCCGGTGGCGGCCGCGGTGTCCGCCGGCGCGTCTCCGCCCGCGCCGTCCGCGCGCTTCCAGAGCGGCAGGCTCGCGCAAACGGCGGCGGCCACGCAGACCTGCGCGCAACCCACGAGCAGGTAACCGCGCTGCCACGGCGCGCCGCGCGTGAGCGCCGCGCCCATCACGTAGGGGCCGAGCGTCGCGCCCACGCCCCACATGCAGTGCAGCCAGCTCATGTGGCGGCTCGCGAAGTGCAGCGCCACGTAGTTGTTCAGCGCCGCGTCGATCGCGCCGGCGGCCAGCCCGTAGGGGACGGCCCAGACGCACAGCTGCGCCATCGACGTGCAGCGCGAAAAGCCGAAGAGCGCGACGGCCGCCAGCGCCGTGCTGAAAGCCGTCACGCGCGCCGCGCCGAAGCGCTTGGTGACGCGGTCGCTCTGCAGCGCCGAGAAGACGGTGCAGATCGCGATGATCGCGAAGACGATCCCCGAGTGCGAGAGCGGCGGCGTGCCGCCGCCGAAGCCGCGGAACGCGGCGTCGGCGCGCATCGCGGGCCAGGCGGCGCCGAGGAGGCCGTCGGGCAGGCCGAGCCCGACGAAGGCGAGGTAGATGGCGGCCAGAAGCAGGTGGATCATCGGAACGGTTCCGCGGACGGGCCGGAATGATAGCAGAAGACCGGGCGCCGGGGCAACCGCGCCCGCGACGCGGAAATCGCTTGAAATCCGCGCGCGAAAAAGATAACCTTGCACGGCGAAAGGCGCAACATGCTTTCGTTCTTCCTCAAATCCAAGCTCCACCGCGTCCGGGTCACCGAAGCCCGGCTCGACTACATGGGGAGCATGACCCTGGACCCCGACTTCCTCGACGCCGCCGGCATCCGCCCCTTCGAGAAGATCCTCGTGGCGGACCTGGAGAACGGCGAGCGCTTCGAGACCTACGCCATCGCGGGCGCCCGCGGCTCGCGCGTCTGCTGCCTCAACGGGGCCACCGCCCACAAGGGCAAGGTCGGCGACCGCGTCATCGTCTTCACCTTCTGCGCCCTCGCCCCCGAAGAGGTGGAGGGACACCGCCCGCGCGTCGTCGTCTTCGACGGCAAAAACAACGAAATCGTCCGGCCCTCGCCGGTCTGAAAGGCCCGCCATGCAAATCCCGATCGACAGCATCACCGTCCCCGAACGCGTCCGCAAGGACCCCGGCAACCTCGATTCGCTCATGGCGAGCCTCAAGCGCGTCGGCCAGCTCAACCCGATCGTCGTGACGCCGTCCTACGAGCTGATCGCCGGCTTCCGCCGCCTCACCGCCGCGCAGGAGCTCGGCTGGCAGAGCGTCGAAGTGGCGGTCGTGCAGGCGGCGGACGAAGTGCGCCGCCTCGAGATGGAGCTGGAGGAGAACGTCTACCGCAAGGACTTCACGCCCGAGGAGATCCTCGAGGGCTACAAGAAGCTCGAGAAGCTGCGCCACCCGTCCGTCGGCCGCCGCCTGCGCAAAGCCGTCGGCGCGTTCTTCTCGCGCCTCGCCTTCTGGCGCCGCCGCAAGCCGTCGAAGGCGGAGATCGACGCCGCGGCCGCGGCCGCCGAAGCCGCCGCCGACAAGGACGAAAAGGGCGAAGCGCCCGACGCGGACGACGAGAACCTCGGCGTCTAGCGCGCCGCGCCGCCCTCCCCTCCCCCCGCCCGCCATGGACCCCGCCGCGTCGGAACGGACCGTCCGGCTGCTCGGCCCTGAGGCGTTCGCGCGGCTCGAAGCCGCGCGCGTGCTCGTGCTCGGCCTCGGCGGAGTGGGCTCCTGGTGCGCCGAAGCGCTCGCCCGCGCGGGCGTCGGCGCGCTGGACCTCGTCGACTCGGACGTCTACGTCCCCTCCAACCTCAACCGCCAGCTCGGCGCGCTCGTCTCCACGCTCGGCCGCCCGAAGGCCGAAGTCGAGCGCGAGCGCGTCCTCGCGGTCAACCCGGACGCGCGCGTCCGCGCCTTCGTACTGCGCTACGACGCGGAGAGCGCGCCGCGCCTGCCGCTCTCCCTCTACGACGCCGTCGTGGACGCAATCGACCTCGTCTCCTCCAAACTCCTCCTCCTGCGGCTCGCGCGCGAGGCCGGCGTCCCCGTCTTCTCGGCGATGGGCGGCGGCAACAAGCTCGACGCGGCGCGCTTCCGGATTTCGCGCCTGTCCGCGACGAACCGCGATCCCCTCGCCAAGGCGATGCGCAAGAAGCTGCGCCGGGTCGGGGCCGACCCGCGCCGCGTGGTCGCGGTCGCCTCCGACGAAGAGCCGCGCGCCCCGTTCGCGCCCGAGGCCGGCACCGGCGCGCGGCACGTGCCGCCCGGGACGCTGCCGCACGTCGTCGGCGTGGAGGGGCTGCTGCTCGCGCAGGCCGTCCTCGACCGCCTCGCCGGCCCGCCCGCGGCCCCGCTCGCCTGCCAGGCGCGCGACGCCGCGCTCCGCGCCGCGTGCGCGGGCGCGGTTGCGGGGGCGGCGGGGGTTTGCTAGAATCCGGTCGCATGAAACGTTCAAAAGGCATCGTCGTCAAGACGCCCGAGCAGCTCGCGGGCTGCCGCCGCGCGGGGCAGGCCGCCGCGGACGTGCTGCGCATCGTGTGCGGGGCCGTCCGCCCCGGCATGACCACCAAGGAGCTCGACGACTTCGCGGCCCGGACGATGGCGGACCTGGGCTGCCGCAGCGCCGATTTCGGCTACTGCGGCTACCCGGCGCAGACATGCATCTCCGTGAACGAGGCCGTCATCCACGGCGTCCCGCGGGAAAGCGTGACGATCCGCGAAGGGGACGTCGTCTCGGTCGACATCACGGTCGAATGCGGCGGCTTCGTCGGCGACAACGCGCGCACGGTGATCGTGGGCGAGGCGCCGCCCGAGGTGCGCGCGCTCGTGGAGACCACGGAGAAGGCGCTCGCGGCCGGGATCGCGATGGCGCGCGCCGGCAACCGCGTGGGCGACATTTCGCACGCGGTCGAGGTGGTCGCCAACGCCGCGCGCCTGGGCATCGTGCACGAATACGTGGGCCACGGCTGCGGCCTCGACATGCACGAGGAGCCCGAAATCCCCAACTGGGGGCCCTCGCACCGCGGCCCGCCGCTGCAGGCGGGCATGGTGCTGTGCATCGAGCCGATGCTCACGCTCGGTTCGCGCCGCATCCGCGTGCTGGAGGACGACGGCTGGACGGTGGTGACGTGCGACGGCAAGCCCGCCGCGCACGCCGAGCAGATGATCGCCGTCACGGACGGCGCCCCGGAAATCCTCACGCCGCGCTGACCCCGGCGCGTTTGCGCGCGGAGCGCCGTTCTGGTAGAATGGCGGGACTTCCACCGAGAAAGGTCCACGGAACATGAACGACATCGCACGCTTCATCGCGGAGGGCAAGGCGTCCCTCGGCATCGAATTCGGCTCCACCCGCATCAAGGCCGTCCTGGTCGGCCCGGATTTCGCACCGGTCGCGCAGGGCGCGTTCGACTGGGAAAACCGCCTCGAGGACGGCGTCTGGACCTACCACGACGACGAAATCTGGGCCGGTCTCCGCGCCGCCTACGCCGCGCTCGCCGCGGACGTGAAGGCCAGGCACGGCGTCGCGCTCGAACGCCTCGCCGCGATCGGCTTCTCCGCGATGATGCACGGCTACCTGGCCTTCGACGGCGGGGGAAAACTCCTCGTGCCGTTCCGCACGTGGCGCAACACGATCACCGGCGAAGCGGCGGACGGACTCTCCAAGCTCTTCTCCTTCAACATCCCCCAGCGCTGGACGATCGCGCACCTGCACCAGGCGGTCCTGAACGGCGAAGCGCACGTCCCGGCCGTCCGCTTCGTCACCACGCTCGCGGGCTACGTGCACTGGAAGCTCACGGGCCGCAAGGTCCTCGGCGTGGGGGACGCCTCGGGCGTCTTCCCGGTCGATTCCGCGACCATGGACTACGACGCGCGCATGGCGGACGCCTACGACGCGCTCCTGGCGCCGCGCGGCCTGCCGTGGAAGCTGCGCGACCTGCTGCCCGCGGTCCTGCCCGCCGGCGCGGACGCCGGCTCGCTCACCGAGGAGGGCGCGCGCCTGCTCGACCCGACCGGCGCGCTGCGCGCCGGCGTCCCGCTCGCGCCGCCCGAAGGCGACGCGGGCACCGGCATGGTCGCCACCAACAGCGTGGCCGCCCGCACCGGCAACGTCTCGGCCGGCACGTCGGTCTTCGCGATGGCGGTGCTCGAGCGCCCGCTCCGCGGCTGGTATCCCGAGGTGGACATGGTCGCCACGCCGACCGGCAAGGCCGTGGCGATGGTGCACTGCAACACGTGCACCTCGGACCTGAACGCCTGGATCGAGCTGCTCGGCGAAGCGGCCGCCGCGCTCGGCGCCAAGGTCGCCAAGGGCGCGCTCTACGACGCGATGTTCGCCAAGGCGCTCGACGGCGCGCCGGACGCCGGCGGGATCGTCGCGTGCAACTACCTCTCCGGCGAGCCGGTCACCGGGTTCGCGGAAGGCCGCCCGCTCGTGGCGCGCCTGCCGGATTCGAAGCTCTCGCTCGGCGACTTCATGCGCGCGCAGGTCTACTCGGCCGTCGCAACGCTGCGCATCGGCATGGACATCCTCTTCGAGAAGGAGCGCGTCGCGCTCGACTCGCTGCTCGGGCACGGCGGCCTGTTCAAGGCGCCGGTCGCCGGCCAGCAGATCCTCGCCGACGCGCTGGGCGTCCCCGTGACGTGCCTTTCGACCGCCGGCGAAGGCGGCCCGTGGGGCATGGCGCTGCTGGCGGCCTACCGCGCGCTCCGGGCGGATGGCGAAACGCTCGAAGACTTCCTCGCGGAGCGCGTCTTCGCGTCCGCCACGGGTTCCACGCGCCGCCCCTCGCCCGAAGGCGAAGCCGGTTTCGCGCGCTGGCTCGTGCGCTACCACGGCCTGCTCGACGCCGAGAAGGCCGCGGTCGCCGCGGTCCGCTAGCGCGCGGGAGCTCGGGCCCGTTCCGCTTGCCCGCGCGCGCGGCCGTGTGGTAGACTCCCGGGCCATGAGCGAAGAACACCAGTGCAACGGCGACTGCGGCCACTGCTCGCACGCCGCCGAGGAACGGCAGCGGATTTCCGACTGCAAACTCAGGCAGAACCTCGCCGGCGTGAAACGCGCCGTCGTCGTCCTTTCCGGCAAGGGCGGCGTGGGCAAGAGCACCGTGGCCGCCAACCTCGCCGCCGCGTTCGCCCGGGCGGGCAAGAAGACCGGCCTGCTCGACGTGGACGTGCACGGCCCGTCCGTCGTGGAGATGTTCGGCCTGCGCGACGCGGCGCTGGAGGCGACGGAGGACGGGACGATCTTCCCGGTCGAGGCGCACGGCGTCAAGGTGATGAGCGTCGGGCTGGCCGTGCCGGACCCGGACGCCGCGGTCGTGTGGCGGGGTCCGATGAAGATCGGCGTCATCCGCCAGTTTCTCGAACAGGTCGCCTGGGGGGAGCTGGACTGGCTCGTCGTCGACGCGCCGCCCGGGACGGGCGACGAGCCGCTCACCGTCTGCCAGACGCTGCCGGAGGCGATGGCGCGCGGCGCCGTGGTCGTGACGACGCCGCAGCGCGTCGCCGCGGCGGACGTGTCGCGCTCGCTCGCGTTCTGCGACCAGCTCGCGTTCCCGGTCGCCGGCATCGTGGAGAACATGGCCGGCTTCGTCTGCCCGCACTGCGGGGAGCGCTTCGACGTCTTCTCCGCCGGCGCCGCGGATTCGCTAGCCGCCAAATACGACGCGCCCGTCCTCGGCCGCATTCCGCTCGACCCGCGCGTGTGCGCCTCGGGCGACGCCGGCGAGCCGTTCGCCGCCGCCGCCGCGGACACGCCGGCCGCAGCCGCTTTCGCGGACGTCGTCGCCGCCGTCGAAGCCTCCCCCGTCTTCCGCACGTGACCGGAGGATCGCCGGCTCCCGGCGCGGCGGGCTGGGTCGAAGTCCGCGGCGCCCGCACGCACAACCTGCGCGACGTGTCCGTGCGCTTCCCGCGCGGCGCGATGACGGCGGTGACCGGCGTGTCGGGCTCGGGCAAGACGTCGCTCGCCTTCGACACGGTTTTCGCCGAAGGCCTGCGCCGCTACCTGGAGAGCCTTCCCACGCACGCGCGGCGCTTTCTCGAGCGCCTGGAGCGGCCGGACGTGGATTCGGCGGACGGCCTCGCGCCGGCGATTTCGATCGGGCGGCCGGGCTCGGCCCCCGGCCCGCGTTCGACGCTCGCGACGATCGCCGACCTGCACGACTGGCTGCGGCTGCTCTTCGCGCACCTCGGGCAGGCGCACTGCCCGCGGTGCGGGCGCGCCGTCCGCGCCGTGGCCCCCGGGGCGCTCGCCGAAGAGCTGCTCCGCGAGCCCGACGGCACGCGTCTCACGCTCCTTTCGCCGATGCTGCGCGACGCGGCGCCCGGCCGGCGCCCCGCCCCCGGGCGCGAGTGCCTCGCGGACGCGGAGAAGGCGGGCTTCGTGCGCGTGCGGATCGACGGCGAAATCAAGGAAGTCGCGGACGTCGCGCCCGCCGAGGCGGACCGCGCCAAGCGGATCGACGCGGTGGTGGACCGCGTCGTCGTGCGCGAAGGCGTCCGCGCCCGGCTCGCCGATTCGGTCGAGCTCGCGATGAAGCGCAGCGGCGGCGAAATCCGCCTCCTGGTGCAGCGCCCCGGCGAGGCGGAGCCCTCGCTGCGCAACGAGTCGGCGCGCCTGGCGTGCCCCGACTGCGAGATCGCCTTCGAAAAACTCGCCCCCGCCCACTTTTCCTTCAACTCCCGCGCCGGCGCGTGTCCGGCCTGCGAAGGGCTCGGACTCGCCGCGGCCGGCCGCCCGTGCAAGGCGTGCGGCGGCGCGCGGCTGCGCCCCGAGGCGCTCGCGTGCCGCATCCCCTTCCCCGACGGGCCGGGCGTCAACATCGCGGACCTGCTCGCGCTGCCGCTCTCGCGCCTGCGCGCCTGGACCGAGGGCTGCGGCGCCTCGCTGCGCGGCGCCGCCCGCGCCGTGGCCGCGCCGATTCTCTCGGGCCTGCGCGAGCGCCTCGCGTTTCTCGACGAGGCCGGCCTCGGCTACCTGCAGGCGGACCGCCCGGGCGCCACGCTCTCCGGCGGCGAACTGCGCCGCGTGCGCCTCGCCTCCGCCCTCGGGCAGCGCCTCGGCGGCGCGCTCTACGTGCTCGACGAACCCTCCGCCGGCCTGCATCCTCGCGACGCCGGCGCGCTGGTCGCGCTGCTCCGCACGCTCGTGGACAACGGCAACACGCTGCTTGTGGTGGAACACAACCCCGTGGTGACCGCCGCCGCCGATTGGGAAATCGAGCTCGGCCCCGGCGCGGGCCGCGAAGGCGGCCGCGTGCTGCGCTGCGGCCCCCGCGAGGCCGCAAGGACCCCGCGGCAAAGCGGCCCCCGCGAGGCCGCAAGGACCCCGCGGCAAAGCGGCCCCCGCGAGGCCGCAAGGACCCCGCGGCAGGACGGCCCCGTCCTGGCGCAAGGCCCTCGCGGCCTTGCGCTGCGCGTCCGCGGCGCCTCGCTCCACAACCTCAAGCGCTGCGACGCGGCGTTTCCGCTCGGGCGCCTCACGGTCGTGACCGGCGTGTCGGGCTCCGGCAAGAGCACGCTCGTGGAAGACGTGCTCGGCACGAACGCGGCGCGCTTCTTCCGCGCCGGCCGCGCCGAGCGCGCCCGCTTCGACTGGGAGGGCTGCGCGGCGGTCGAAGGGCTCGACGCCTTCGAGAAGGCGGTCGACGTCGGCGCCGCGGCGCACGCGCGCAACCCGCGCGCGAACCTGCTCACCTTCACGGGCGCGTGGGACCGGATCCGCGCCCTCTACGCCGCCACGCCGCTCGCGAAGGCGCGCGGCTACGGCCCCTCGCGCTTCAGCTTCAACGCCAAGGGCGGGCGCTGCGAGGCCTGCAAGGGCGAAGGCTCGATCCGCATGGAAATGAGCTTTCTGCCCGACGTGTCGGTCCCGTGCGAAGCGTGCGGCGGGCGGCGTTTCAACCGCGAAACGCTCGACGTGCACTGGCGCGGGCGCTCGGTGGCCGACCTGCTCGACATGACCGCGTTGGACGCCCTGCCGCTCTTCGCCGAAATCCCGGCGCTGGCGCGGCAGTTCGAAACGCTGCGCGACACGGGGCTGGGCTACCTCTCGCTCGGGCAGCCGCTCTCGACCCTGTCGTCGGGCGAGGCGCAGCGGCTGCTGCTCGCCGCCGAACTCGCGCGCCCGGCGCGCGGCCGCACGCTCTACCTGCTGGACGAACCGACGCGCGGCCAGCACGCGCGCGACGTGGAAAAGCTCCTCGCCGAGCTCTTCAAACTGCGCGACGCGGGACACACCGTGGTCGTCGTCGACCACGACCCGGCCGTCATGCGCGCCGCGGACTGGATCGTCGACCTCGGCCCCGGCGGCGGGGACGGCGGCGGGCGCGTCGTCGCGCAGGGCCCGCCCGAAACCGTCGCCGCCTGCCCGGACTCCGCCACGGCGCCCTTCCTGCGGGAGGCGCGGTGAGCGCGGGCGGCGCCGTCGTCGGCCGCCTGGCGCCGAGCCCGACCGGCGCGTTGCACCTCGGCAACGCGCGCACGTTCCTGCTCGCGTGGCTCTCCGCCCGCTCCCGCGGCGGGCGCGTCCTCTTCCGCATCGAAGACCTCGACCACCCGAAGAAAAAGCCCGGCGCCGCCTCCGCCATGCTCGACGACCTGCGCTGGCTCGGGCTGGACTGGGACGGCGCGCCCGTCGTCCAGTCGCGGCGGCTGCCCGTCTACCGCGCCGCGCTCGGGCGCCTGCTCGCGGCCGGCCGCGCCTACCCGTGCGTCTGCTCGCGGCGCGACGTGGAAGAAACGCAAAGCGCGCCCCACGGCCGCGACCCGCACACGCTCGCCTATGGCGGACGCTGCCGCGGGCGCTTCGCCTCGTGGGAGGAGGCCTGCGCCGCGCTTCCGCCCGGACGCCTGCCGGCGTGGCGCTTCCGCGCCGGGCCCGGCCTCTCCGCCTTCGACGACCTTTTCCTCGGCCGCCGGACGCTCGACCGCGCCGAAATCGGCGACTTCGCCTTCGCTCGCGACCCGGACGGCGCGGGCTACCTGCTCGCCTGCGCCGTGGACGACGCGGCCGCGGGCGTGACGGAGGTCGTGCGCGGCGCGGACCTCGTCGACGCGGCGCACTGCCAGCTCCAGCTCCTCGAAGCGCTCGGCCTGCCGGCGCCCGCGTTCTGCCACGTGCCGCTCGTCGTGGCGGAGGACGGCCGGCGCCTCGCCAAGCGCCACGGCGACACGCGCCTGTGCGCCCTGCGCGAAGCGGGCGTCCCGCCCGAGCGCGTCGTCGGGCTCCTGGCGTGGTGGAGCGGCCTGGCCCCTTTCGGCGCGGAGCTCCGCCCCGCCGACCTCGTGGCGGGGTTCGACATGCGCCGCGTCCCCCGCGCCCCGGCCGTCCTCGACGACCGCGCGCGCGCGTTCCTGGGGATTCGCGTGCCGGCTTCGGCACCGCGTTCCCCAACCTTGACACCCGGACACAACGTCTGATGGGATGGCCGCATGAAAACGGTTGCGTTTGCGTTGTTCGCCTGTCTGGTCCCGTTTTGCGGGGCGAAGGCCTCGCCGGTGGCTTGGGACGTGTTCCAGCTGACCTCAAGCGAATTCCGCGGCACGGGCGCGGACCGAACTTGGTTCGGCACGTTTTCCACGGGCGGGGAGAAAACCGTGGGTGAAGCGGGCGTCGTGGTCGATTTCTACGTTTCGTTCGTCGTGGCGCGGACGGCGACGCCCGCCACGGCCGTCATCTCGCCGGACACGGACCTGCTCGAACTGGACGGACCCGAGAGCAACTGGATCCTGGCCGCCGAGGGCGACTTGGTGGACGAAAGCACGTCCCGCCACCTCGATTCCTGCTTTTTCCACGCCGGATTGGATGACGGAACATACAGCGGCTCCGGCTCCGTCGAATTCCCCTACGGCGAGACGTGCATGTTCTACATGGGCTTCGCGACCGGGACTGCGGACTGGGACACCGGAGAGCACGCGTCCAAAAACATTTTTTATGGATGGGCGCAGTTCGAATACGCGTCCGGCAAGCTGTCGCTCGTCCGATCCGCCCTCAACACCGCCGGCGGAGGCATCTACGTCGGCACGGACCGCGTGGTCCCCGTCCCTGAACCCGCGGCGGGCGCTCTCGCCCTCCTCGGGTGCGCGCTCCTGCTCCGCCGCAGGCGGCGCCCCGGCGAAGCGGCCGCGCCCGTCCGCTAATCGGACTCGACGTGGAGCCGGCGGCGGATGAAGGTCGGCTGGTCGAGATCTTCGCCGTCTTCGATCGTTGCGGCCGTGTCGGCGAAACGGGCGGACGCGGCGGAGGCGGCGGCGCCGCCGCCGTCCTCCGCGCCCGGCTCGGCCCAGCGGCGGAAGAGGAGCACGACGAGTTCGAGGCGGCCGGCCGCGGCGGGGTCGACGACGGTCGAGAGGCGGACGGGCGTCCCGAAGGGGAGCATCGCCGACACGGCCGTCACGGCGTCCCCGACTTCCTGCAGGCGCAGGTCGGGACCGCCGAGGACGCACAGCAGCGCGGCCTTGGCGCCGGACGCCTTCGAAGCGAGCCCGAGACCCGGCTGGTTCCAGAGCGCGTCGGTGGCCTCCGAGAAACGGCGCGGCCCGGACGCGACCGCGCGGCCGAAGTCCACCGCGCCGCGCCCGGCGCGCAGGATCTGCACGACGTCGGCCGGGCCGAGGTTCACGTAGCCGCGCAGTTCCGACATCTTCCAGAGAAGCGACAGCGCCGCGACGACGACCTCGGTGGCGCGGTCCAGCGCCTCCTGCAGCGACGCGCCGGGCGCCCCGGCCACGAGGTCGTCGCAGGAAAGCAGCACGCGCGCCGTCCCCAGGTCGCCGAGCGAGCGCAGCGCGGTGCTGGCGGCGCGGACGCGGTCGGCGCCCTGCATCGCGAAGGGCGAGAGGACGACCACGAGCACGGGCACGCCGCGCTCCTCCGCGGCCTTGAGCAGGACGGGCAGCGCGCCGGCGCCGGTCCCGCCGCCCAGGCCCGCCACGGCGACCGCGACGGAGGTCCCCTCCAGCTCGCGCGAAAACGAGGCGCGCTCCTCCTCGGCGGACATGCGCGCGGCCGAGACGTCCCCGGCCGAACCCAGGCCGCCGAAGCGCTTCCGGCCGAACGCGAGCCGGCGGCAGTAGGCCAGCGCGTCGAGCGCGGCGAAGTCCGTGTCGGCCGCCACGCCGGCCAGACGGCCGCCGGTGCGTTCGACGACGGCGTCCGCAATGCGGCAGCCGACGCCGCCGACGCCGAACACGCGGTAAACGGGCGTTGCTTCCATTTCGTGTCCCTCCCCTTTCTCAGCCGGCGGCCCCGTCGCCGCCCAGGAGCCGCCCCCAGATGCCGCGGCGCCGCGCCGTGTCCGCGTTGCGGGCGCGGGCGACGGCGGCGCGCAGCCCGCCCCATGCGGCGGCGTTGCGGAGCGGGTCGGCGTCGAGCCGGCGGTCCCCCGACGCCGCCGCCGGCGCGAAGGTCGGCGCGGAAAAGACTTCCGACACCATCGCGGGCAGGCCCCGCAGGCGCGCGCCGCCGCCCGAGAGCACCACCGCGCCGAAGCGGTCCAGCGCCCCCTGCGCGCGGAGGCGTTCGCGCACGATGCCGAGCGTCTCGCGCATCCGCGCCTCGGCCACCTGCGCCAGCGAAAAGCGCGGGATCGTGCGGTCCGGCGCGCCGAAGGCGACGGGAACCGGCACGCGCTCGCCGCGTTCGACGGAGCCCAGGTCCACCGTGGCCGATTCGAGCTTGAGGCGCTCGGCCATCAGACGCGAACCCGTGCGGAACGCGACGTAGACGTCGTTGGTGACGTGGTCGCCGCCGACCGCGAGGCTCCCGCCGCAGACCGGGACGCCGTCCGCGTAGCCGCACCAGGACGTGGAGCCCGCACCGAAGTCGAGCAGCAGCGCGCCGTCGCGCTTCTGCTCGTCGGAAAGCGCCGCGCCCGCGGCCGCGAGCCCCGTGAAGAACTCTTCCTCGACCTCCACGCCGCTCTTGAGCTCCACGGCGTCCACGAGGTCGCCCATGAGGTGGTCGTCGGTGTGCAGCAGCAGCGCATGCGCCTCGATCCGGCGCGCGTGCATCTCCAGGGGGTCGAGCAGGCGGGCGGAGCCGCCGTCCAGGGTGAAGCCGGTCGGGAAGTTGCCGATCGCGAAACGCCCCTCCGGGACGGTCGAAGCCGCGGGCAGGCCCGCGCGCGCGGCGGCGACCGCGGCCGCGTCCACGACGCCGTCCTCGCCGCCCTCCACGTCGGCCGCCGCCGACACCGCGGCGTCGCGCACGTCGCCCAGCGAGCAGAGCAGCACGACGCTGCCGATCGTGCAGCGCGCGTCCTCGCGCGCCGCGGAGATCGCGGCGGCCGCGCAGTCCGCGACCTGCTCGCGGTCCGTCACGCGGCTCTTGCGCATGCCGGCCGTTTCGCATTGGCCGAAGCCGAGGACGCGGGGCGAGCCGTCCGGCGCCGCGTCGCCGACGAGGGCGACGGTCCGGGCGGTTCCGACTTCGAGGACGGTGACGGGGCGGATGCTCATGGTTGGTCGAAGGTCGAAGGTCGAAGGTCAAATGTCGAAGGGCGAAACGAAACGGGGAATCAGGGGCTCGCGACGACTTTTTCGACCGGCGTCAGCAGCACGTCGAAATTCCGGAACGACCGCGCCCCGGGGTGGCGCAACACGTCCGTGGCGGTCGCCACGGCGCGCCGGATCGCGTCTTCGTCCGGGATTTCCTCCCACACGAACCGGATCGTCCGGTCGGGCGAGGCCTGCACCGCCAGGTAGATCCGGTCCGACACGTCCGCCTCGAAAATCCGCAGCGGGCAGTCCGCCGTTTCGTCCACGACGCGCACGAGCTGCAGCGCGCGCGCCAGGCGGCCTTCGGGCTCGGCGGGCGTGCCCTGCACGGCGCGGAGGTGCGAGCCGGACGAGACGTGCGTGGCGTCGACCCCGTTGTAGAGCAGCGGCAGCGTGGCGTATTTGTCCTCGTCGCGCTCTAGGATCGGATAGACCAGGCCGTCCTTGTCGAGCGCCCACGTGACGCGCCCGTCGAACAGCCGCGCGATCGGCCGGCGCGGGACGATTTCGATCTCGACGGACGAAGGAAAGCGCTTGCGGACGCGCGCGTCGGCGATGTCCAGGGACGCGGCCTTCAGGCGCCGCCGCGCCGCCGCCGCCGTGGTGTCGAAGAGGTTGCCGCCTTCGCGCAGGCCCGAGACGGAGCGGATCTCCTCGGGCGTGAGCGCGGACGTGTCGCCCGAGATCGAAACGGTTTCGATCCGGTATTGGCCGTTGCGCGAGAACATGGTCCCCCACAGCCACCACAGCGCGGCGGTGCACGCCGCCAGGACGGCGAGCGCGCCCAGCGCGGGCAGCGCGAAACGGCCGGGTTCGCTCAACCGCACCGCGCCGCCTCCAGGATGCGGGCGCAGAGCGCCGGGAACGGGATGCCCGCCTTGGCCGCGCTCTTGGGCAGGATGCTGTGCGAGGTGCAGCCGGGGATCGAGTTGTTTTCGAGCACGAAGATCCGCCCGGCCGGGTCGATGCGCATGTCCACGCGCCCGACGCCGCGGCCTCCGACGGCGCGGTAGGCCGCCAGCGCGGTTTCCTTCGCGGCCGCGAGCAGCGCGCGGTCTTCCGCCGGGTCGTCCTCCGGGAAGAGGTAGGCCGTGCCCGCGTCGTCGTCGTATTTGTTGCGCCAGTCGTACCAGCCGCTCTTGGGCCGGATCTCCATCGGCGGGAGCGCCTCCTCCCCCGCGATCGCGACCGACCATTCGCGCCCCGGCACGTAGCGCTCGACGAGGACCTCGGGGTCGAAGCGCCGCGCCTCCGCGACCGCGGGCCGCCACTGCGCCGCGTCCCGCACGATCGAGACGCCCACGCTGGAACCCTGCCGCGGCGGCTTCACGACGACCGGAAGCGCCAGCCGCGGCGCGTCGCCTTCGTCTTCGCCCGGCGCGAGAGCGAAGCCCTCCGGCACCGGCACGCCCGCCGCCGCGAACGCGGCGCGAGAGAGGATCTTGTCGAACGACACGCGGGACGCCGCCGCGCCCGAGCCCGTGTAGGGCACGCCCAGCGCGTCGAGCCGCGCCTGCAGCCCGCCGTCCTCGCCGTAGGCGCCGTGCACCGCCACGAACGCGGCCTCGGTGCCCGCCGGCAGCTCGAACGCGTTCGTGGCGCGGTCGAGCTCGACCGGCGAAGCCTCGTAGCCCGCCTCGCGCAGCGCGCCGAGCACGGCGCGCCCCGACAGCAGCGAAATCTCCGCTTCGCTCGACGCGCCGCCCATCAGGACGGCGACCCTCCGGAACCGTTTTCCGTCCATGTCCGCGCCTCCGCCCGTCACCGGTCCGCCCGCGCGCTCGGCGCCGTCACGCCCGCCGGCCGAACCGACGGCGCGGCCTCGCGCACCGCCGAGCCCCAGAACGCGGGATCGGAAAACATGTCGAGCACCGACTCGCGCTTCGTGTAGCGCACGTAGCGCGGCGTCTTGCCGCCGAAATACGAACGCAGCTTTTCGGTCGCTTCCTCCAGCTGCCCGGTCTGGTCCACGAGCCCCTCGCGCAGCGCCTCCGCGCCCAGCAGAAGCCGGCCGTCCGCGAGGCCCTTCACGCGCCCTTCCTCCATGTGGCGGCCGGCCGCCACGACCGCGACGAACCGCGCGTGCAGCGCGTCGACCATCTTCTGGAGCATCTGCCGCTGGCCGTCCGCCAGATCCTCGAACGGGCTCAGGATGTTCTTGTTCGGGCCGGACACGATCGAGACGGCGCGCACGCCGTTGCTCTCCGCCAGCTGCTTGAGGTTGAAGCTCTCGATCTTCACGCCGATCGAGCCCGTGAGGGTCGTGTCGGAGGCGACGATCCAGTCCGCCGCCGCCGCCACGTAGTAGGCGCCGCTGGCGGCCGTCGCGCCCAGGCGCGCCACCACGCGCCGCCCCTCGCCGGAGCGGCGGAAGCGCATCAGCGCGTCGTGCAGCGTGTCGCTCGCCGTCATCTCGCCGCCGGGGCTGTCGATGTCGAGCAGCAGCCCCGACACGTCCGGGTCCGCCGCCGCGAGCCGGATCTGGCGCAGCGCCTCCGGCGCCGAATCGCCGTCGGGCGACCAGGAGAGGGCGCGCGAGGCGATCTCGCCGCGCAGCGGGACGTAGACGACGCGCGGCGCGTCCCGTGGCGGGGTCTTGGCCGAGGGGTCCAGCGCCTTGAGCTCGGTCGTCTGGAACGGGTCGTCCGCCGACGACGCGCCCGCGCGCCCGAGCGCGTCCGGCAGGCGCTCCACGCAGCCCCGGATGCCGAGCACGAGCGAAAACGCCGCGGCGACGACGAGCGCCGAGAAAAAGAACGAAAGCAGCAGGCAGCCGTGCCAGGCGCGCGCGATCGGCCCGCGCCCGCCGCCGGACGCGGACGCGCGCGGCGGCTTTTCGCGCGGGGGCTCCCCGCGGGAAGGCGCCGCGGGCGGCACCACGATGGTGGCCTTCGGCGGAGGCGGAAGCGGCGCGGGCTCCGCGGCGTGTCCGCCCGCGGGCGGTTCGGAACCGGGTTTGAAGACGACTGTGTCCATGGTTTGCGGGAAATCGGGAAAAACGCGCCTCCGCCACCGCGGAAGCGATGGGCCGCATCATACCAAACTTCCCGCCCCGAAACAAGCGCCGCGCGCGCCGCGGAACCTCAGGCCAGGCGCGCCTGCGGGTCGAGCCAGGCGTTGAGCAGGTCCGCGGCGAGGTTGGAGAGCTGGTAGAGGAGCGCGCCGATGACGACGACCGCGCGGACCGTCGCGTAGTCCGAGGCGTTCACGGCCGAGAGGCCGATGCCGCCGAGGCCCGGGATGCCGTAGAAGCTCTCCAGCAGGATGCTGCCCGTGAAGAGGAACGGAACGGCCAGGCTCACGTTCGTGACGACCGGCACGAGCGCGTTGCGCAGCACGTGGAAAACGAGGACGCGCGCGGGCGAAAGCCCCTTGGCGACCGCCGTGCGGACGTGCGGCCGGCGCGTTTCCTCCAGGATCACGGTCCGGTAGAAGCGCACGTCGCTCCCGAGGCCGCTCACGACGCCGACCAGCACCGGCAGCAGCAGGTAGGTCCAGTTTTCGAACCCCCAGAGCGGGAAGAGCCGCAGCCGGTAGGCGAGGAAATACTGCCCGGCGGCGACCCAGATCACGTAGTTCACGCTCATGAGCGCCGTCGTGGCGCCGAGCAGCGCGCGGTCGGGCAGGCGCCCGGCGCGCGCGGCGGCGAGCAGCCCGAGCAGAAGGGCGGCGGCGGTGCCGACGAGCAGGATCGGCACCGTGAGCGAGAGCGAGGTCCACACGCCGCCGGCGAGGACCTTGGCGACGGGCTCCCGGTATTCGGTCGAGAACCCGAGATCGCCGCGGAGCAGGTCGCCGAGATAGCGCGCGTATTGGACGGCGAGCGGGCGGTCGAGGCCGTGCGCGCGCTCGTAGTCGGCGATCGCCTCGGGCGTGGCGTGGCGGCCGAGCGCGAGGACGGCGGGCGAATCGCCCAGGACGCCGAAAAGGAGGAAGGTGAGCAGCGTGACCCCGAGCAGCGTCGGAATCGTCTGCAGGAGGCGGCGCAGCGCGTAGCGGCCCACGGGCCGGCCCCTACTTCTTCTGCGTCCAGGCGCCGGCTTCGTCCCGGTACCAGGTGCCGGCCGGCATGCGCGCGAGCATCTTCTCGCCGTGGCTGCGGCGCACGTCCGAAAGGGTGGAACCCGTCTCCTTGGCGATTTCGGAGAGGCGCGTCGTCCGCGCCGCGGCGGCTTCCTCGAGCGCGTCGGCCTCTTCCTGCGTCAGTTCCAGGCGCGGCTCGAGCGCGCCGCCGCGCCCGAAGCCGATCTTGCCGGCCTGGAGCATCGACCGGATTTCGGCGAAGCGGGCCGGCGGCTTGCGCTGCTCGGACTCGATGGCGCTTTCGAGCGCCTTGTCGACCTTGAGGTTCACGTCCATCGAAATCTTGATGGGCTTGACCTCGTGTTCGGTCTTGATGGCGAGGCAGCCGCAGCACGCAACCGCGGCGAGGACGGGCAGGAGGATCCGTTTCATGCCCCCCGATTCTACACCAAGCCGCCCCGCGCGCGCAAGCGCCGCGACGCGCCGCGCTGTAATCGGTCAGGAATCGGGGTATGCGCATGGGGCGGGGGGGGCACGATCTCATGCACCGCACTTGGAGGCGCTGCCGAAATTGCCGGGCCGGCGCGTTCGGGGCACCCGCGCGGGCGTCTCGCGGGTGCCGCTCGCTCGGCCGCGTGCAGGCGGCCTTCGCTCGCGTCGCCTCGCGATCCGCTCCGCGCGGGCATCCCCTCCAGCTCGCGGATTCACGGGGCGGCTTGTCGCTGTCGCGCCTTCGCCGCCCCGTTTCGTCCGATTGCTT
>JAFTHC010000288.1 GCA_017457625.1 Kiritimatiellia bacterium | reverse complement strand
GCCCGGCTAGGGCCGCACCGCGCTACGCGATCACCGTGGCGTGGGCGACGCGCGCCCAGTTGCGCGGCCCCGCGAGCTCCGGCTTGAAGTCCACGCGCGCCATGTCGTCCAGCTCCGGGATCGTGTCCGCGCGGCCCGCGGTGTAGTCGAGCAGCCGGCGCACGCACTCGGCCGCGCGCTCGGCCGCGCCGGCGAGGCGGATCTGCGTCGTCTCCATGCCCTGCGGCCGGTTGTGCGACATCCACATCGCGCGGAACTCCGCTTCGAACGCCTCCATGGCGCGCACGTTGCGCCGCGCGGCCGGGAGCGCCTTGGCCTTCACGGCGGCGCGGCGCCTGCCCTTCGGCAGCGACCACGCGCCGAAGAGCGCTTCCGCCAGCTCGATGCGCGCCAGGACCGCGCCGCACAGCGCGCGGGCGAAGGGCACGGAGCCGCCTTCGCCGCCCTTCGTGACGGGCGCCCGCGCGAGGACGCGGGCGGCCTTGCGAAGCCCCGCTTCCAGGTCGCCGTGCGTCGCGCCGTCGAGCGTGTTGTAGACTTCGTAGCCGGCCTCGCGGCGGCGGACGCCCGCCCGCAGGTTCATGATCGGGTCGTCCCAGAGCAGTTCGGGCAGCTCGCCGTCCGCCCACTCGCCGAGCGCCGCGACGGCTTTCCACGAGGCGCCGCCGAAGAGCGCGGCGTAGCGCTTCTCGAGGACCTTTTCGTCGGGCGCGGCGCCCGTGACGGCCAGCTCGGACGCCCACATCAGCCCCGCGAACGCGCTCTCGAAATCGCAGAAGCCGCCGTCGTCGCCCCACATCGTGAAGAGCACGTCCTTGAGGCCCGCCCTGCGGCAGCCTTCGACGCACGCCAGCGTCGCGGCGCGCGTGATGCGGTGCGCGTACCAGAACGTGCCCCACGTCCACACGCCGCCCGCCATGAACGGGTCGCCGTGCATCGCGCGGTGCTTTGCGATCATCTTTTCGTAGAAAGCCGGATCCTTGTGGTAGTAGTCCCAGTAGCAGAGGCGGACGTTGTCCGGGATCTTCGCCGCGAGCGCGGGCGGGCACTCCGCCTCCAGGTCGTAGTATTCGCCGCGCTTGGAGCCCGCGCGGAACCACATGTCGCTCCACATCGCCGCTTCCACGCCGAGCTCCCTGCACATGGCCGAGAGGCGCTCGACGTGCCGCAGCATGATGTCGAAGACCTTCTGCTCGCCGAAACGCTTCCTGAACGCGCCCTGGCCGAGCTTCCACGCTTCGTCCAGGCCGAGGTGGATCGTGCGCGAGCGGACGTTGCCGCGCCAGAAGCGGAGCATCTTCTCGATCAGCGCGTAGCTCTTCTCCTCCCACGCCAGGATGATGCCGTCGATGTCCCGCAGCGGCTCGTAGGCCGCCCAGCGGAAGAGCTGCTCCAGGTGCCCGAGCGTTTCCAGGCACGGCACCAGCTCGATGCCGAGCGCGGCGGCGTGGTCGTCGAGCGCGCGCACGTCCGCTGCCGTGAGACGCCCGCGCAGCATGCCGAAGTAGGGCTCGCCGGGCAGCTCGTAGACGTCCTCCGTGTAGAGCATCGCGTAGTCGTAGCCCAGGATCGCGAGACGCTCCAGGTAGGACTTGGCGTAGTCGACCTTCATCACGGCGTTGCGCGACAGGTCGATCATCACGCCGAGGCGGTCGAACGGATTGCGCTCCGGCGCGGCGGGGTTCTCGCCCGCGATCAGGCGGCCGACGAGACGCAGCGCGTCGCAGCGCCGCGCGTAGCAGATCGTCTTGCCGGCGCCGAACGGAACGACGGACGCCGGCGCGGCCGGGTCGGGGATCTTCTCGAACGAGAGCGGGACGGCGCCCTCGCCGCCGGCGAGGGCGGGATAGCGCTTCGCGAGGATCTTGAGCGCGGGCTTGAGTTCGGCGGGGACGGACTTGAGGCGGAAGTTCATGGCGTGTGGTTGGGGTGTGTTGCGTGAACGCCGGCGATTGTAGCAAAGCCGCGCGTGAAAGGGAAGATGGGGCGTCGGGCTCGGGTCGCGCCGGCGAGCGCCGCAAGACGACCCATCTCACCTTTCGCGCGCGCCCGCACGCGCATTGCGCGCTTGCGCGCGGGAGCGCTTTTTGCTAGAATACATGCCATTTCCAAACACAATACACACTACCGAGCCATGTCCGATCCCTCCGATCCCGCCCTCTCCCCCGCCGCCCTTTCCGCCGCCGCCGAAGAGGCCGACTTCGCCGCCGCCTCCCACGTCTCCGAGGACCAGGACTACGGCGCCGGCCAGATCCAGGTCCTCGAGGGCATGGAGGCCGTCCGCAAGCGCCCCGCCATGTACATCGGCGACACGTTCGAGCGCGGCTACCACCACTGCGTCTACGAGGTCGTCGACAACTCCATCGACGAGGCCATGGCCGGCTTCTGCACCCACGTGGACGTCACGCTCAACGCCGACGGCTCCTGCACCGTGCGCGACGACGGCCGCGGCATCCCCGTCGACATGCACCCCACCGAGCACCGCCCCGCCGTCGAGGTCGTCCTCACCGTCCTGCACGCCGGCGGCAAGTTCGGCAACGGCGGCTACAAGGTCTCCGGCGGCCTCCACGGCGTCGGCGTCTCCTGCGTGAACGCCCTCTCCGACTGGCTCGAGGTCGAGGTCCGCCGCGACGGCAAGGTCCACCGCATGCGCTTCTCCCGCGGCCACGTCACCAAGCCCCTCGAGGTGGTCGGCGCCTGCCCCGCCGAGGAGACCGGCACCACCGTCACTTTCCACCTCGACAAGGACATCTTCCACGACGACCAGGGCAACACCTACGACTTCAAGTGGGACATCCTCGCCAAGCGTTTCAAGGAGCTCTCCTTCCTCAACCCCGGCGTCACCATCAACTTCGCCGACGAGAACACCGGCAAGAAGGAGACCTACTACCACAAGGACGGCATCGTCGGCTTCATCCGCTCCGTCACCAAGGGCCGCCCCTCCATCGAGCCCGACCCCGCCGTTCGCGACGCGAAGCTGCCCTGCGACCGCGCCGAGGTGATCTCCGTGAAGGGCGTCGAGGACGGCGTCTCCGCCGAGATCGCCCTG
>JAFTHC010000287.1 GCA_017457625.1 Kiritimatiellia bacterium | reverse complement strand
GGCGCCCGGTCGTTTCCGCGAAGGCGGCGGAGCCGGACGACGGCCGGCGCCCAGGCCGGGAGGGAGGGGAGCGCGATGTCGTCGCCGGAGCGCAGCGGCAGCCAGCCGCCGCCGGGCAGGAGGAGCGAGGCGGAGTAGCGGCCGTCGAGTCGCAGCCGGACGTCGTCGGCGTCGTCGAAGTCGAGGTTGAAGAGAAACGCGACGCGCTCCGCGCCGCCGGGCCTTTCCCAGAGGCTCAGCGCGAGGCGCACGGCGGTGTCGGCGCGGGCGGGGAGGCGTCCGCCGCAGAGGCGGTCGAGCCCGTCCTTGACGGCCCGGCCTGCGTCGCGGCCCCAGGCGTCGTTCTCTCGCCAGACCCTGCGCGGCAGTCGCGCGCAGGCGTCCGCCTTCCGGAACGAGAAGGGGACGCCGAGGTAGAGGAGGGGCAGCCAGTCGGCGTTGCCGCGGCTTCCGAGGTCCGCCAGCGAGGCGACCGGGGCCGACGAGCCCCATCCGCCGGGATCGGACTCGGGGAGGACGCCGAGCTGGCGGCCTCCCTCGACGAGCGCGCGCATCCGGTCGAGTTCCGCGCGGCGGGCGTGGAGCATCGAGACGACGCCGCCGGGGGAGAGCTGCTCCCCGAGATTGGGCTTGATGGCGTCGTAGGTGGCGCCGTCCGCGCCGGCGAGCCCGATGTTGAGCGCCGCCTCGAGGAACGTCATGCGCAGCGACTTGCCGCGCCGGCAGTAGGGGACGGTCACCTCCTCGGTGAGGTTCGTCACGCCCGGCCCCTCGGTGGCGGCGCAGGCCTGCGCGATGGCGACGTTCTTGGCGACGAGGCCGTCCGCCCCGTAGGGCTCCCGGTCGTGGTAGGCGCCGCTCCCGTGGCGGAACCAGACCGCGCCGTCGCGGTTGCGGGCGCGCTCGATCCACGCCTGGAAGTCGGGCGGCGCGGCGACGAGAACCGGCCCGTTGCACACCATGAAGCCCAGGCCGATCCGGTCGTCCACGGCGTGCACGGCGCCGGCGATCTCGCCGACGAGCTCCGTGAGCGCGCGGGACCCGAAATCGCGCCAGGCGCGGCGCACGGACATCCCGCGGACCTTGCCCCCGGCGCAGATCTCCCGGACGAGCGCCTCGCGCGTCAGGGCGACGCCGGTCTCGGCGGCGAAGCGCGCGAGGCAGTCCGGGCAGAAGCAGCCGAAGGCGAGCGGCGGATGGTGAGGGAGGCGGAAGTCGTCGTCGAGCCACAGCACGGAGGGGCCGAGCCGCGCGTAGCGGGCGAAGACGGCGCGCAGGTGCCGCGCGAACGCGCGGGAGCGCGGGCAGGCGATCGCCTTGGCGACGGCGCCGTCCTCGCCGACCATCTTCGGGAAGGGGTTGCGGCGCGTCCAGTCGTCGCTGTGGCCGATGGTCGAGGAGACGCCGATCTGGACGTCGACGCCCCGCGCCTTCAGGCGCTCCACGAAGGCCTTCTGGACGCGGAAGTCGCGAACCGCGCGCGGACCGATCCGAAGCCCGGCGAAGGTGGCCAGCAGGATCCCGTCGCGAAAGGCGCCGGGATAGTCGCGGACGGCCGCCTCGATTCTTTCGGGCTCGGCGGCCCAGATGCGCTGGATGGAGGTGTACATCGGTTCGCGGCGGAGTCACGAGAGCCGGTCGCCCCACAGGGCGAGGACGGGGTCGGCGCCGGCGCGGCGCGCGGCGGCGAGGGCGGGGGGATAGACGCGGGCGAGCGCGTCGCCGCCGACGAGGCGCGAGATCATGGCGCGAGGTCCAGGCGGGCGCCGGGGACGAGGAGGATTTCTCGGCCGCCCGCCAGAAGCCAGAGCGGGACGGCGGTCGGGTTCTCGAGCACGCGGCCGTCCAGCGAGCCGCGCCGCGCGCGGAAGGCCAAGACGTAGCGGCAGATCTCGAGGTTCGTCGCGCGCCAGACGCCGTCGCGGCCGTCGAACTTCGCGCAGAGCGCCTCGAAGCGGGCCCAGTCCTCCTCGGAGCCGAACTCGAACGAGTGGCCCCAGACGTAGAGGAGCGCGGGTTCCGCCGCGGCGGCGTCCGGCGGCGAGGCGAGGAAGCGGTCCGCGAGCGCCTCGGCGTCTTCGGCACGGTGGTGCGTCGTGGGATGCCAGTCGAGGAAGTCCTCCGGGACGGCGAAGTCCGCGCGCCGGTCGACGACGCGGGCGTGCACGATCCCCGATGCGCGCAGCGCCGCGTCGGCCGCCGGGCCCTTGGAGTGCCCGCCGCACGGATACGCGGAGCCCTCGACCGGCACGCCGGCGAGCGCCTCGAGCGCGAGGCGGTCGCGCGCGATGTCGAGCGCGGCGACGGCGGGGAGCGTCGCGTTCCACGATTCGTGGCGGAGCCCGTGGACGGCGATCTCGTGCCCCGCGTAGAGCGCGGCGGCCTCGGAGGCGCGGACGTTCCACGCGTCGGGCGCCGCGCCGTCGGCCGCGAGCTTGCCGGAATTGAGGTTGAACGTGCCGCGCAGGCCGTGCGCCGAGAGCAGCGCGGCGAGGCGGCGGTCGTTGCGCATGCCGTCGTCCCACGAGAACGTGACCGCCTTCTCGCGGAAGCCCGGCCAGAGCAGGCGCGGGCGGGGG
>JAFTHC010000286.1 GCA_017457625.1 Kiritimatiellia bacterium | reverse complement strand
CCTCGTCGCCGTCGACACGGTCTACCTCAAAGCCAAGTGGGACATGCCCTTCGAGAAGGACGCCACGCGCGACCGGACCTTCCACGCCCCCGGAGGCGACGTCGAGGTCCCCTTCCTCCACGACACGCGCCACGCGGAGATTCTCGACGCCCCCGAGTGCGCCGCGCTGCGGCTCCCATACCGCTTCGGCTCGGCGGAGATGCTGGTGATCTTGCCGTCGCCCTCCAACACGCTCGCGGAGGTCGAGGCGAAGCTCTCCGGCCCGTGGCTCGACCGGCTCGCCGCCTCGCCGTGGCGGGGCGAGGCGGTCCTCGCGCTGCCGAAGTTCGACTTTGGCTCCGAGCACGACCTTTCGAAGACGCTCCCGCCCATGGGCATGGACGCCGCGTTCGACCCCGCCCGCGCCGACTTCTCCGGCATCGCGCCGCAGCTCTACGTCGGCACCGCCATCCAGAAGGCCAACGTCACCGTCGACGAAGACGGCACCGAAGCCGCCGCCGCGACTTTCGCGGTCATGCTGGAAGGGTGCATCGGTCCGATGGAGAACGTTCCGCCCCCGCGCCCGTTCGTCGCCGACCGGCCGTTCCTCTTCCTCATCCGCGAAACCCGCACCGGCCTGATTCTCTTCCTCGGCCGCGTGTGCAAACCGGCACCGCCCGCTCCGTAAGAAGGCCGCCGCGCGGCCTGCCGCGGGCGGCCTTCGGCATTTTTTTGTAACATTCCCGACCGTTTTCGTGTATAATGCACGCCATGAAAGACCGACTTTTCCCGTTCGCCGGCCGCGGGGCGCTCGCCGCCGCCGTCTTCCTTTTCGTTTTTGCGCCCGCGCAGTGCGCGCACGCGCAGAGCGCCGCCGTGAACCCGTTCACCTACCTCGGGCGGGTGATGGACGCGTCGCACAAGGCGTTCGACGCCGACCGCGCCGCGACGCTCTCCGCCTTCGACGCCGCAGGCGAAAAGCTTGCGCAGTCCGAGACGTTCTTCGCGGAGAACTCCCGCCGCAACTACAAGCTCGTGATCCCGCTGGCGGACGGCGAGGCCGACGGCTACGCCACGCCGGGCACGATTCTCTCGATCTCCGTCAAGGACAACGAGGGCAAGACCTGGGCGGGCGTCGTCGTGGATGCGGACCGCGCGGAGGGCACCGCCGTGGGCGAGCCCGGCGGCGTGCGCGAGGTGGACATCGTCCTCGGGGAGGACGCGGACGGCGACGGCATCGACGACGCCCTCCTCAAGCGCCTTAGGGACGAGTGGGAGGATTCGGAGTTCTGGAAGCCGGAGTCCGACTTCGACGCCCGCGCCGACTACGACGGCGACGGCGTCTGCGCGATCGACGAGGCGCTCGCCGGCACCAACCCCTTCGACTCCAACAGCGTCCTGCGCATCACCGCCTTCGCGCTCGAGGACGCCGACGCGCCGGGGCGGCGCTCCCTCGCGTTCCCCACCGCGCCCGGCCGCGCCTACGTCGTGCAGACGTCGGACAGCCCCACCGGGACGTGGCGCACGGTGTCGGCGTTCCTCGCGCCGGACGCCGCCGCGCCCGTGAACGTCCTCTCCCGCTCCACGACCCCGCCGGCCGCCCCCGCGACCGTCTACCTCCTCCCGTCCGACAACTCCGCCGCCTTCTTCCGCGTGAAGCTCGACGGCGACGCCACGACCTCCGCCCCCTGACCCCTGGCTCTGCAAATGTCCACCAACGCCCAACGCCACCAATGTCCACCAACTCCCAATGCCAACAATGTCCACCAACACCAATTATCAATGCCAATCCTCCGCCGTCGGTCGCGAGGCATTGATATTGACATTGACCATTGACGATTGATGGACAATGAGAGTTGTTGGACATTGAGAAACCGCCTTCCCCGCCATGAACAAGAACTTTGATCTCGAAGAACGCGTAGCATCTTTTGCGGCCCGTGCAATCACCGTCTGCGAAGCTCTTCCTTCGAAGACCGGCTCCGCGCACCTTCGGGACCAGCTGTTCCGGTCCGCGACATCCGTTGCCGCGAACTACGCCGAAGCAAGCGTGCCCGAGTCGCGGAAGGACTTCGCCCACAAGATGGGCATTGCCCTCAAGGAGCTCGTCGAATCCCGGATGTGGCTCCGGATCATCGCGATGAAAGCCTATCTCGATCCAAATACGCTCCAGTCGCTGCTGACGGAACCCGACGAACTGGTGCGCATCTTCCAGGCCAGTGTCTCGACCACTCGGCAGCGTCTTGCGAACCCCGAATCCCACGAATCTTGATGACTTCGTCATTGTCCACCAACACCCAATGCCACCAATGTCCACCAACATCAATATCAATGCCAATTCTCCATTCGACGCCGGTCGTGCGGCATTGATTGATATTGACATTGACCATTGACGATTGTTGGACATTGAGAGTTGTTGGACATTGAGAAACCATCCTCCGCACTTGCCATGAAGAAACTCGTCATCCTTCTTTCTCTCTGCGCGCTCGCGCCACGCGCGGCCGCGCAATGCGCCGCGCAGAGCATCGCCCTCAAGCCCGGCTGGAACGCCGTCTACGTCGAGGTCTCGCCCGAGGCGGGGCCGGACGAGGTCTTCGCGCAGTGGCCCGTCGATTCGGTCGGCGTCTACGACCCGGCCGCGTTCCTCGCCACGCGCCAGTTCTCGGCGGACGGCGGAACCGAGGGGCTCGTCTCCTCGCCGATCCTGATGTGGAACCGCGACTACCGCGAGGCGTCGTCCGTCGACCGCATCCCCGCGGGCGTGGTCTGCCTCTGCTTCAACACGAATCTCGCGGGCGGGACGTTCCGCGCGACGCTCGTCGGCGTCCCGGCCGCGCCGCGCACGACATGGCACGCGAGCGACGGCGGCGACGTGCTCAACTACTTCGGCTTCTCGCTGCAGCCCGGCGCGTCCGTCACGCCCGAGGCGTATCTGGCGGGCTTCGACGCGCGCACCGGCGACACGATGCTCCGCATCGGCGGCAAGACGCGCGGCGAGCCGCCCTCGCGCCTGCCGTTCTACGCGGGCGGGACCGTCTCCGACGGCGAGGCGCTGCTCGTCGGCGCCTCGGACCTTTCGGACTGGTCCGGCGCGCTCTTTGTCTCGCCCCAGACGGGGCTCGACTTCGGCTCGTCCGGCACGCGCGCCACGCTCTCGGTCCGCAACGACGGCGGCGCGCCGCGCACCGTCGCGCTGGAGCTCGGGCGCGCCGTCCGCGAGCTCGACCCCCGGCTGCCCTTCTCCTCGGCCTTCCTGCGCTGGCGCGACGAGGACGTGGCGCGCACCAACGCCGCCTGGCGCACGGCCGACGGCCTCGGCGAAGTGGCGCGCAAGCGCCTCGACGCGGGCGAGACCTGGCGCGTCGCCTTCGGCCTCGACCGGACGAAGCTCGCCGGCGCGGGCGGCGCCGCGCTGCCGCTCGGCGTCCCGTTCGGTGCGCTCCTCACGGCGCTCGACCTGGACGGCGGCACCGCGATGAAGTCCGTCGTCCCGCTCCGCGGCGAGACGGCCGGCACGGACGCCGCGCGCACCGCCTGGCCCGCCGGGCTCTGGGTCGCGGAGGCCGAGCTCGACCACGTCGTCGCGCCCGGCTCCACCGCCGCGACCGAAACCGGCGGCAGCGCCAAGATCCGCCTCCCGATCCACATCGACGAACACGGCGCGATCCGGCTCCTGCAGCGCGTCGTCGCGGCGGGCGAGACCGCCTCCGACGGCACGTTCGCCTACCGCCTCTACGCCGGCGCCGCGCAGGTGCCGACGACCGCGAGCGAGACGCTGCGCGTCAGCTCCGTCGTGCTGCCGACCGAGACGCCCGTCGTCGCGGCCGAGGACGGCGGGAACATCTCCGAGGGCGTCTCGTTCGCCTTCACCGTGGCGGCGGACGGCGCCACGTCGCTCCTGCGCCACCCGCTGCACCCGCAGCACGACGGCCTGCGCTGGGACTTCGCCACGCCCGCGCCCTCGGGCGACGACTTCGCCAACTACCGCGGCGACGTGAAGCCGGAGACCTTCTCCGTCTCGTGCCGCATCGACCTGAAGCTCGACATGGACGGCGGCGAGGCGGCCTGGAACCCCGAAGGCACCAAGTCCGGCACCTGCACCTGGACCTTCTCGAACCTCATGCGCCAGGGCGACGTCAAGCTCTCCGGCGCGATGACCGTGAAGCGCATCTCGCCGCTCGCCGAACTCGTCCTCGAATAGAACCCGCCACGATGAACGCAAAGGCCGCAATCCCCGGCGCGGACGCGCCCGCCTCCGCCCCCCGCCGCGCTCCGCGCGCCGGGGCCGGCGGACCGCGCCCGCGCCTGGACGCATTTGCCATTTGGCATTTGTGGGCAATTGCGTTCCGTGAAAGCATTTGAACGGTCCGACCATTTAAACCAACAACCCAACCGAAACATGAACACTCCATCCGTCATTCGTCATTGCCGCGAAGCGGCGTCGTCATTCGCCACGAAGTGGCGGTCGTCATTCGTCGTTGCGGCGGTGCTTTGCGCGCTGGCGCAAAGCGCCGCCGCCGCGCCGGCCGCCTTCGCCTACCAGGGCGTCGTCCTGGAGGAGAACGGCTCCATTCCGGCGAACAAGAACCAGAGCGTCGCGTTCCGCCTCTACACGCAGGCCGAGGGCGGGACGCCCGTCTGGGGGCGCACCGTCATGGTGCTGCTTGATTCCGAGGGGCTCTTCAACACGGAGCTTTCGGACGCCGCCGGCACGCCGATCGAGGGCGTGGTCGGCTCCGGCCTCGCCTCGATCCTCGCGGCCAACGCGGGCGCGAGCCTCTACATCGGCGTCACCATCGGGAACACGAGCGGCGAGATCGCCCCGCGCCAGACGCTCCTGCCGGTCCCCTACGCGATGGTCGCCGCCGACATCGCGACCGCGAGCGGCGACCTGGAGGTGGCGGGGCGCCTTTCGTCCGTCTCGTCCGACACGGCCGGGCTGCTCTCCGCCGGTTCGCTCTCCGTCTCCGGCGCCGCCTCCGTGGGCGGCGACCTTGCGGTCTCCGGCACCGTCTCCGGCTACGGCGTCGCGCCCGTCGGGTGCATCATCCTATGGAGCGGCGCGCAGAACAACATCCCCGAGGGCTGGCATCTCTGCGACGGCACGCAGGGCACGCCCGACCTGCGCGACCGCTTCGTCGTGGGCGCCGGCCGCGACTACCGGGTCGGCGACAAGGGCGGCGAGAAGGAGCACACGCTCAACACCTCCGAGATGCCGACCCACCGCCACGAATACGTCGGCGACGACCAGCTCGCGGGCATCGAGCCGGGCTGCTCGACCGCGCTCCGCCGCACCTCCACCGGCTACGACGCCGCCTCCTCGCTCGGAAGTTCCTGGTACAGCCACGTTTACGCCACGAGTTCCGTCGGCAGCAACGAGCCACACGAGAACCGCCCGCCGTATTACGCCCTTTGTTTCATCATGAGGGTTCGCTAGCGCTCGCCATCATGATGAAACACGGGCGTAGAATGACGGGCGCGGCGGAGCCGCGCAATGACGGACGGCCTTTGGCCGCAATGACGGGGCGGCGGAGCCGCCAATGACGGGGCCCTTCGGGCCAATGACGGGCGGCCTGCGGCCGCGATGACGGGGCCCTTCGGGCCAATGACGGGTGGCCTGCGGCCGCAATGACGGGGCCCTTCGGGCCAATGACACGATGAAAGAAGATCCACTCAAGGAAAAGAGTCTGGCGTTCGCGGTCGAAATCGTGAAGGCCGCAAAGCGGTTGCGCGATGAGCGCAGGGAATTCGCGCTGTCCGACCAGCTGCTCCGGAGCGGTACTAGCATTGGGGCCAATCTTGCCGAGGCCCGATCCGCAGCATCCAGGAAGGACTTTCTGGCGAAGTGCAAGATTTCGCAGAAGGAATGTGCCGAGACCTCCTTCTGGCTCCAGCTTCTCGCCCGTTGCGAACTCCTCCCGGAGGACCAGATCCGGTCCCTTTCCGACGCATGCGCCGAACTTCGCCGCATGCTTTCCGCCACCTGCACGACCCTTGAAGCCCACGAAGGGAAATGACCGCTCTCCACGAAACCGCACCGGCGCGATCTTCTTCCTCGACCGCGTCAGCAAGCCCTAGACCCTCCCTCCCCCTCTCCACGCCATGAAACACATCCTCCTTCGTCCTTGCCGCGCAGTGGCCCGTCATTGCGCCGAAGGCGCCCGTCATTGCGGCGCGCAGCGCCGCCCGTCCTTGCCGCGCAGCGGCCCGTCATTCGCGGCGCTCCGCGCCGCGCCGTCATTGCGCCGCGTAGCGGCGCCCGTCATTGCGCTGGCGCTCTGCGCGGTTTCGGCGCACGCCGAAACCGTCCAGATCGCCGGCGCCGCCGACTGGCAGCGCTTCGCCACGCGCGTGAACACGGGCGAGACGGACCTCAACGCGGCGATGGTCGCCGACGTTTCGCTCGGACCGGCCGCGCCGCGCGTGGGGACGGACGACCGCCCCTTCAAGGGCGACTTCAACGGCGGCGGCCACGAGCTTTCGGTGAACTGGATCTTCACGGACACCCAATGCGCCGCCCCGTTCGCGTCCGTCCAGGCCGCCAAGATCCACGACCTGCGCGTCACCGGCTCGATCGTGTCGGACGACAAGTTCGCCGCCGGGCTCGTCGGGCGCGCCAAGGCGGAGACCGCCACCGTGATCGAACGATGCCGCGTTTCCGTGGCGATCACGCTGATGCTGTCTGGCGAGGCGTCGTGCGGCGGCTTCATCGGCGACCTGAGCGACTCGACGGCCTGCCGCGTGACGATCCGGGACTGCCTCTTCGACGGCTCGCTGCTCGGCCCGTCGGCGAACGACTGCGGCGGTTTCGTCGGCTGGAAGCCGCACAATTCCTACCTCTACCTCTATTCCTGCCTCTTCGCTCCGAAGGCCGTCACCGTCTCCGCCGGCGGCTCCTACCCCGCGACCTTTTCGCGCAGCTCGTCGGGTTCCGCCAAAATCGATGGCCAGAGAGCCATCTACTACCAGCGGCAATACGGATTGGCGCAGGGGGCCAACGCCTCGGCGATGTCCGCCGAAGACCTCGCCGCCGCGCTCGGCGACAACTGGGCGGTTGCGAACGGCAAAGCCGGCCTCGCGCTCTTCCCCGATCCGCCGGAGGCGACGACGACGGGCTTCGCCTACCAGGGCGTCCTGCGCGATGCGCAGGGACTCCGGCTCGAGCGCAAGGACCACACGGTCCAATTCCGCCTCTACGAGAACGCGGCTGGCGGCGATGCGCTCTGGGGGCGCTCCTACCCGGTGCTGCTGGACACGAACGGCCTCTTCAACGTGGCGCTCTCCGACGCGACCGGTAGCACGCTCGGCCCCGGCACGCCCTCGAACGGCCTCGCGCGGGCGCTCGCCGAGCACGCCGGCACGCCGCTCTTCCTCGGGCTGACAGTCGCGGACGGCGGAAACGACGGGGCGGAGATCTCGCCGCGACAGAAGCTGCTCGCCGTGCCGGTCGCCTCGGTGGCGCTCGACGCCGCGTCCGCGAGCGGCGACCTCGCGGTCGCGGGCAAGGCCGCCTCCGCGACCGCGAAGGTCTCCGGCGCGGCGACGGCCGGCACGCTCCTCGCGACCCGTGACGCCTCCGTGGGCGGCAATCTCGCGCTCGGCGGCGAGCTCCGGGGGCTCGGCGCGTTTCCCAAGGGCGCCATCGTGCTCTGGAGCGGCTCCACGACCGTCATCCCCGACGGCTGGAAGCTCTGCGACGGGCAGAACGGCACGCCCGACCTGCGCGACCGCTTCGTCGCCGGCGCCGGCGGCGAGTATGCAGTCAGCGCGACCGGCGGCGAGAAGACGCACACGCTCACGGAGGCCGAAATGCCGGCGCACCGCCACGAGTGGGTGGGCGACGACGCGCTGGCGAACCTCGAGCCGGGCAGCTCGACCGCGATCCGCATCACCCAGACGCGCTACGACGCCGAGTCCAGCGGCTCCGGCGCGAGCTACGTCTACGGCACGAGCTACGTCGGAAACTCCCAGCCGCACGAGAACCGCCCGCCGTATTACGCCCTTTGTTTCATCATGAGGGTTCGCTAGCGCTCACCATCATGATGAAACACGGGCGTAAAATGACGAATGACGGCCGCGCCGGAGGCGCGAATGACGGCCGCCGCTATGCGGCGAATGACGAATGAAGGAATACTGATGCAGTGAAGATGCCATTCCGCCAGCACGGGAAGCAATTCCTCTTCTACACCTTCTGCCTCGCGGGAAGGCCGCAGCGCCTTTCCCGCCTGGAGAAGGGCGCGAAGCGGCCGCTTCTCACGGCGGAGGGCGAGGCGGTGCGCGCGCTGATGCGCGCCCTGCACCGGCTGGATCCCTCGCTCACGGCGAGCGAGTACTGCATCATGCCCGACCACGTGCATTTCCTGCTCATCGTGGATTGCGAGCGCCGGGCGGAGCCCTTCCGGCCGCTGGTCTTCGCGCACTGGTGGCAGGAGGCGGCGGAAGCCGCCGCTGGCGCGGCGGCTCTTGCGAGGGACGGGGGGCTGGCCGCCCCCCGCACCCCCTGCGCCGCGGCCGCTCCCAGCAGGGGTGCGGGGGCGCAGCCCCCGTCCCTCGCCGCCGCCATCGAGGCCGCGCTGCCCACCGCCATCCGCAACCACTACCACGGGCCACAGGGGGTGCGGGGGGCGGCCCCAACGCAGGAGGCGCGGGGGGCGGCTAGCCCCCCGTCCCTCGCAAGCATCTGGGAAGACCGCTTCTGTATGGACCTCTCGCTCTCCTCCCGCCAGCTCGCGGCGATCCGCGCCTACATCCGCGGCAATCCCGCGCGGGCGCTCTGGAAGCGGGAGCACCCCGATGCCTTCGTGCGGCACGCCGGGTTCCGGCACCGCGCGCTCGATCCGGGCGAGCGGTGGAGCGCCTACGGCTGCCTGCCGCTGCTGGCTTCGCCCTTTCTCTTCCACGTGCGCCTCACGCGCCGCGTCCCGGTCGAAGGCCAGGAGCCCGCGATCGCGGCCGCGGTCGAAAAGGCGCGCGGCGGCTGGATCCCGGTCGGCGGCTTCCTTTCGCCGGCCGAGAAGGAGGTCGAGCGCCGCCTGCGCGCCGAGCCCCGCGCCCGCTACGTGAAATTCCTCCCGCACGGCCTGGCGCCGCGCTTCGATCCCAGCCTCGCCGATTCGCGCCTGCTCGCGGAAGGCCGGCTGCTGATCCTCTCCCCCTTTCCCGAAACCGTGCCGGTTTCGCCCATCTCCCGCGCCAATTGCGAGCGCATGAACGCCCTGGCCGCCGATACCGCCGCCCGCGCGGCCGCGGCCGCCGCTGGCGCGGCGGTTTTTGCGAGGGACGGGGGGCTGGCCGCCCCCCGCACCCCCTGCGCCGAGACCGCCGACAGCACCCCAAACCATCCCATTTTGGAGACCCTGACATGAAGAATCCGATTCTCCGCCTTGCCGCATCGATCCTACACGCCACCGGCCGGGGTGCGGGGGCGCAGCCCCCGTTCCTCGCGCTCCCGCTCGCGGCGCTGCTCCTGGCCGCTCTTCCCGCGCACGCCGCCGACGCCGGCTACACGCTCGGCGTGCCCGGCGCGCCGGCGCTGCGCAACACCGGCGCGGCCGGCAACGCCTGGCTTTCGGCCAACCCCAACTACCCCGCGATGGCGGTGGTGGCGCCGGGGTCGGCCGACGCGAT
This sequence comes from Kiritimatiellia bacterium, assembly GCA_017457625.1. GTDB lineage: Bacteria > Verrucomicrobiota > Kiritimatiellia > RFP12 > UBA3636 > UBA3636. Next base: position 12,772 of record JAFTHC010000286.1, on the reverse strand, counting down.
CTCGATGCGCGAGGCGCCCGACGCCGGTCGCGCAAGGCTCGCCGCCTCCGAGGCCGGCTTCCCCATCGAGCGCACCAAGCCCGAATACTACCTCGGCGACACCATCGAGGCGCCGCCGGACGTGGACTGGGCCGCCACCTACGACCGCTACCTTGCCGACAACCCCGAGGGCTTCCTCTTCGACGCCTCCGACCGCCGCCTCTTCGCCACCCTCGGCGGCACGCGCCGCTTCACGTGGATCCTCCGCAACGGCTCCGAGCAGCCGATGACCTACGTGGTCTCCGCCGCCTGCGCCGGCCGCCCGCGCCGCATCTACTGGACGGACTATCCCTACAACGCCCCCGCGATCGACCTCACGGGCAAGTTCGTGCGGTTCTTCGGCCCCGACGAGCTCCTCACCCCCGTCTATGGCATCTACACCAACACCGCCGCCGGCATCTCGCAGGTGCTCACAAACCGCGTCGTCTCCGGCCTCGTCCTCGACCCCGCCACGAAGATGCTCTACGCCTACGGGCAGCTGCAGGGGCAGGTCGTGATGGCCTACTACGACACCGGCCTCTACGAGCGCATCCTGCACGTGCAGATCGTCGAAATCTGCCGCCCCGTCGTGAACCGGATGACCGGCGAGATCGGCCGCGCGCTCAAGGCCGACGGCCGCGGCTACGGCACCGAGGGCCTGCGCCCCCGCCCGACCGTGGTCCAGCCCACCGACAACCGCGGCGACTACTTCTACCAGCACCAGGGCAGGCACTCCTACAGCCCCAAGCACGACAACGTCTATCCGCTCCGCCCCACCGCGGACGCCCCCTGGAACATGGAGGTCTACTGGATGGAGACGGACCAGATGCAGGTGCAGTGGCCGTTCGAGCTGGACCAATACGCCTGCGACTGGCCGTCGGACGCCACCGTGTGCGTCCGCGGCGACCTCGCGGGCGACGCCGGCCGCCCGATCTACGTGCCTTCCGATTACACCGCCACGCTGATGAGCTACCAGGAGCCGGAGGGCCACGCCCGCGCGGTGGAGAGCGACGGCACGTTCCGCACGCTCGGCGAGGGCTGGTCGCTGCTGAAACTCGCGACGGATGACAACGTCTGGTTCGTCCCGGTGCATTCGGTGCTGCGCTCCAACGAATCGTTCTTCACGCTGATGCCGCAGGACATCCGCGTCGGCCGCGAGCTCATGCTGCGCGGCGGCGCCGCGGCCGGCCTCGCGCCCGGCTTCGCCCCGTCCTGCGACCCGGAGAGCCCCGGCTTCCTCTACGAGGCCGCGTCCGACCCGGTCTGGAACCCGGACATCTACGCGGCCGCGAAGGCCGACACCGCCGCCGCCGAGACGCCGGACGCCTCCGCCGCCTCGACCGACACGAACCAATACGCCTCCGTGGTCTATGGCGTGCGCCCCGGCACGCTCGAAGTCTGGTGGAACACCTCCGTGCAGCAGGAGGACATGCCGAAGGCGCTCGAAATCCCGACGCTCCCGCAGGTCTATTCGGTGCGCTGGCCGCGCGCGGGCGAGACGCCGCAGATCGTCCTCGCTTCGCAGCTCGGCTCCGCCTCCGAGTCGGTCTTCTCGCACAACGCCGCGATTTACTTCCCCACGCCGGAGGCGCGCGCGGAGCTTCCCGCGCGCCGCTACTTCGACGAAACCGACGGCGGCACGCTGATGCTCTGGGCCAAGGCGGAGGCGGGGGCCGACACGAACGCGGTCGTCGTGACGCTCCCCGGCCGCTCAATCACGCTCGGCGAGATCGCCGCTGGCGGCGACCCGACGGCGTGGAACCACTTCGCGCTGACGTTCGCGGGCGGCGCCGACCTGGCGTCCGCCGCCTTCGCGCCGGTCCTCTCGGGCGAAGGCGTGTCCGTGGGCGAGTTCCTGCTCTGGAACCGCGCGCTCTCCGCAGACGAAATCGACGAGGAGGCCTACAAGACCCACACCGGGCCGGCAAACCACCTCACGGGCTGCTACTCGTTCGTGGAGGGTACGGACCTTGCGGTCACCGGCACGGGCACTCGCCGCTTCGTCGAGAAGGTCCTCGGGACGGTCTGCACCGCGAAGGGGTGCCTCATGGAGGAGGACGGCCCGCCCGCCATCGGCACGGGCGTCATCGACGCGGACGGCGACAAGACGCCGAAGGTCTATGCGCAGAACGACCCGGACGCGACCGGCTACAACCCGAACGAGGAGCACGCGCTCGTGCTGCCCGGCGCGGGCGGCCACGTCGCGTGGGCGCTGCGCTGCGACCTCAACGCCGGCGCGTCGTCCGCGCCCGGCGTCCTCGTCGAATACGTGACGGGCGGCCGCAAGGCGATGCGGTGGTTCGACGTGGCGGCCACCAACTCGGTCTACCCGGAGCTGGCGGCGGACTGCGTCGCGGGCAAGGCCTTCCCGGGCCCGCACCCGATCGACCTGCTCGACGACCCGTGGTGCCCCGAGGACACGTGGGACGAGCCCTCCGCCACGTCGCCCGTCTTCCGCGACCGCAAGAAGCAGCTCTGGGCGCGCGCCGCCGGCACGGCGACGATGCGGATGTATTACCGCATGCAGGACGGCTTCGCGTTCCCGTCCATCGACCCCGCAAACTGGCCCACGAACGGCGCGCCGGTGCCGTGGCTCTCGCTCCTCGGCGGCGACCCGGACTCGCCCGCCGCGCTCTCCGCCGAGCCCGCCGCGTGGACGTGGCGCGTCGCGTGGCCGGAGGCCGTCCCGGAGATGCCGATCGGCCGCACGCTCACGACCGCCTCCTCGGGTCTGCCGGAAGTCTGGAACGCCAAGTCTGCCGCCGTCGTCTGGCCCGCGACCGACGCCGCGCGCGACGCCACCGCCGTGCTCTTCGACCCCACCGTCGCGCAGACCGCGGGCTTCGACAAGGCGACCTTCGACACCGTCGCGGCCGCCGTCGCCGGCCTCGGCATCAAGCAGGGCGCCGGCGGCAACGCCACGCTGCGCAAGGGCCGCTGGACGTTCGACGGCCTCCCGCCGAACCTCTCCTCGCGCTTTTACCTCGACACGACCGCCGACGTGGGCTCCTGCCTCAAGCTCGAGGGGCAGATGGAGGACAACCCCGCGGGCGTCTCGCTCCTGCACGTGAACGTCCTCTCCGACGCGGAGCGCGAGATCCTCTCGACGCTCCTCGACGACGTCGCCTCCGCCGCCGGCCGCGCCGCGTGGAAGGCCGCGATCGCGCGCCTCGCCACGGCGCCCGTCCTGCCGAGCCCGCACGCCGCGGTCTCCGACGCCGAGGACCGCGTGGCCTACGTCCCGCGCGACCACTACGCGCTCTTCTCGATCGGCGCCACCAACAACGTGACGCTCATCGAGAACGACTCGGAGAACGCGCTCATGAACGTGGCCGAGGGCGACCCGATTTCGATGCACGTGCTCAAGGTCGTGCCGCAATACTACGTCGGCCGCGTCGTCACGCGCGAGGACCCGCTCAACCTCCTCTCGCAGCAGCTCTCCGTGATCTACGCGGAGGCCTTCGCCGGCAGGCCCGGGCAATACGAGTTCGAGTGGCGCAAGTGCCGCCCGCACGCGGACGGCTCCGTCCCGACGGACTTCGACGGCGAATACGCGCAGAAGTTCGAGCCGACCGCGGGGCTCACCCGCTTCGTGATCGGCGGACAGGGCGACACGCTCCCCAACATGGTCAACACCTACTACGCGGTGCGCTACCGCGCCGCCTCTCCCGCCTCGCCCTCCTACGCCGCGATGGGCGACGCCTGGAGCGCGTGGACCGACCCGCCCGCGCTCGCCGAGGGCTGGGTGCAGCGCGTCCTCAACAACGTGACGCCCTTCGCGCAGCGCATGCGCGACCTCGTCGAGAACGAGGCCGAGTCGCCCGTCTCGATGATCGTCCAGGCCGGCGCGCCCTACGAGGGCGACGTGGCCCTGAACCAGGACAACCTCCCGGACGTCGGCCTCATCCAGCTCTACGAGACGATCCTCTCCAAGGCCGAGTCGATGTCGCTCGCCGTCGGCATCGACGACGCCGACGCCAACAAGCAGCTGCAGCTCGCCGTCGCGCGCCTCGCGGACCTCTACTCCGTCCTCGGCGACGAGGCGTGGACCGACGCGCTCAACCCCACGATCGGCTTCGGCGACAACTTCAACAACCCGGCGATGACCGGCTTCGAGCTGGACTACGGCGCGCTCTCCTCGGCGCTCTTCTGCTTCGACAACCAGGTGCCGACGCTCCTGGACGAAGAGCTCGCGCTCCTGCGCGGCCGCAACGGCGAGAACCAGCCATCCACGCGCCTCTCGCCCTACTTCAACCGCCTCCCGTGGAACCTCTCCCGCAGCCCCGTCGGCGGCGAGGTGGCCTACATGGTCAACTACAACATCTCCGGCGCCAACGACAGCGCGGTGATCGACGAGAACGACGCCGCCGCGATGTTCCCGCAGGGCCACGGCGACGCCTACGGCCACTACCTCAGCGCCCTCTCCGGCTACTACCGGCTGCTGCGCAATCCGTTCTTCACGTGGGGCGAGCCCGCGATGGGCGAGATGGTCGTCGCGGACGCCGTCCTCAACGTGGACTACTACGACGAGGCGAAGTTCGCCAAGGCCGCCTACGACGTGGCGAAGGTCGCCTCCGCCGTCGTGGACCGCACCGCGCGCAAGGCGTGGCGCGACAGCGGCGGCGCCAAGTCCGCCGGCTACCTCGACGACGACCCGACGCTCGCCTTCGGCTACGGCGAATGGGGCTCGCGCGGCGGCTTCGGCGCGCTGGCCAACTGGGCCGTCGCCAACGCGCTCCTCGCCCCGGCGCCCGAGACCGGCCGCTACTGGCGCTACCGGTTCGACAAGGACGCGATGGCGATGCTCGACCGCGACGACTGGGACGCGGCGCTGCCCGCCTTCGCCCCCGGCGGCACGTGGACGATCGAGCTGCAGGCCGCGCCGGACGCGCTCCCGGCCGAGGGCGACGTCTCCGGCCTCGTCTCCGTCCTCGGCGACGGCGGCGCCTTCGCGCTCACGCTCCACGCCGACGGCCTCTACTTCGAGACGCTCAATGTGCAGCGCGTCCCCGTCACCAACACCGTTTACCAATACCTGTTCGTCCCCGAGGCCGAAGGGCAGGCCTACGACCGGACCGCGTGCCTCGCCGTCACCAACGGGACGACCGTCCTGAGCTGCGTCTTCTACGGCGAAGGGGACTTCCCGGTCGCGTTCCCGACGAACTTCGACGCGCACGCCTCGCTCGCCGCCGCCTCCGTGGCCGCCCCGCCAGCGCCGCCCGCCTGGGACGGCTGGGCGCTCGCCCCGCAGAACCGCGACGAGGCCAATGGCGCGCTGCGCCCGCACGTCTTCACGATGGACGACGACTACCTCGACTACGACGACATGGCCGAGGCCGAATACCGCGTGGGCGACGTCCCCGCCGGCGACGCCACGCTCGTCGCCCTGCGCTGCGACGGCGGCCGCCCGACCGTCTCGCTCTTCGCCCCCGGCGGCGCGCTCACCGCCACGTGGACCGCCCCCGCCACCGTCGCCTTCTCGGCCGAGCCGCTGCTCGTCATCCTCGGCGGCGACTACGCCGGAGAAATCGGCGAAGTGCGCTTCTGGAACGGCGTCTGCCGCACCGACGCGCAGCTGCTGGACAAGCGCGAGTTCGTCTCGCCCCTCGCCGAAGGCCTCTCGCTCTACCTGCGCACGATCTCCGACAAGGGCGCGGTCGAGACCCTCGCCGACGAGAAGACCGGCGACCTCTGGCATCTCGACGGCGGCTCGTGGGGCGAATCGGCCGTGAGCGGCGTCGATATCGCCTTCAAGGACGAGGGCCTCTCGCGCATCGACCGCTCCACCGTCCCCGAGCTTTCCTCGCTCGCCTCGCTCATCCCCGACATCCAGAAGAAGGTGGACCGGATGGACGCCGGCCTCACGCCGCTCGGCCTCGCCGCCGGCGCGATCCCGTTCGACCTCTCGCCCATCGCCGCGGGCGACGACGCCAAGACCCACTTCGAGCAGATCCGCGAACGCGCCGGCACCGCGCTCACGAACGCCCGCCGCTCCCTCGACAAGGCGCAGTTCTACGGCTCGCGCATGCGCATGCTGCACGAATCGCAGGTCTCGCGCGAAGACCAGCTCGAGACGATGGAGCTCGAGACCAAGAACCGCCTCATCGAATACTTCGGCTACCCCTACGAGGGCGACATCGGCCCCGGCGGCACCTACCCGCAGGGCTACGACGGGCCGGACCTCCTGAACTACGCCTGGATGGAGCCGTGGCAGTTCGGCCTCCGCGCCGACGAGGACGTGAAGTCCTTCACCACCAACCTCTACGTCCGCGCCTCCGACACGTTCCGCGACGCCCTCGCCGTGCTCCTGCCCAACTTCGGCAAGACCGTCGATTTCGACACGCTCGTTTACGAGAAGTCCGCCACGGGCATCATCCTCAAGCCTTCCAACGTCACCGGCAAGCGCCGCGCCTGCGGCCAGATCCAGGAGAAGATGGGCGACCTGCTCGTCGCCTACCGCGGCTACAAGAGCGCGCTCGCCGACTGGGAGCGCGCCAACAAGGAGTTCGAACTCCAGGTCGGCCGCGCCCGCCGCGACGCCGTCTTCTACGAACTCCAGAAGACCGCCCAGGAGGCTAAGTTCGCATACGAGCAGTTCGCCGCCTTCGAGGAGTCCGTCCTGAAAATGGGCATCAATTCGGTCGATACGATCATGAAGACGGCCGATGACATGAAACAGGGCATCATTGATTCGACGCCGGACATCATCGGCGCGGGCATGACCATCAACACCGATCCGAGCGCCATGGTCGCGGCGGCCATCAGCCCGGCCGCCAGCGCCGTCCGCAACACGCTCCAGGGCACGCTTCTCGCCGCGAAAAACGCCTTGGTCGAAAGGACGGCTGTCGACATCATTTTCGACGTCGCCATCGAGGCCATCGATGTCGTCATCGACGAAATCGAAACGTTCGACGGCTACTACGACGACGTTTACTCGGCCGCGGGCGAAGTCTATTCCGCCGCGCGCGAATGCCGCTCCGCCTACGTCGAGCTGCTCTCCGCCGAATGCGCCGTCGAGACCGTCGTCGCCGAAGCCGAGCGCATCATCGACGAGCGCACCCTCGCGCGGCGCCAGGCCGTCGAGAACTTCACCAAGGCGCGCTACAACGAGATGTTCTTCCGCCTCGCGCGCAACAACGCCCTCTCGCGCTACGACGCGCAGTTCGAGCTGGCGCAGCGCTACGCCTGGCTCGCCGCGCAGGCCTACGACTACGAGACCGGCCTGCTCTCCTCCGACCGCAAGAGCGGCGACGCCTTCCTCGCCCGCATCGTCGGCACGCGCACGCTCGGCGAGTTCGGCGACGACGGCGAGCCGCTCGTCGCCTCCGACGCCGCCAAGGGCGACGGCGGCCTCGCCGCGATCCTCGCCGAGATGGACGAAAACTGGCTCGTCCTCAAGCCGCGCCTCGGCATCAACAACCCGCAGCCCTACGCCACCTGGTTCTCGCTGCGCCACGACCTCTTCCGCATCTACGACGGCGACAAGGGCGACAAGGCGTGGCGCACCGAACTGCGCAAGTGCCTGGTGGACGACCTCAACGCGCTGCCCGAATACGTGCACTACTGCCAGCCGCTCGCGGGCTCTGCGGCGGAAAAGGAGCCGGGACTCGTCATCCCGTTCCCGTCCGTCATCGCCGCCGGCCGCAACTTCTTCGGCGAAGCGCTCGCCGGCGGCGACGCCGCGCTGGACCCGACCTGGTTCGCCACGCACATCAGCGCCGCCGGCGTCCACTTCGTGGGCTACGACGACGAAACCCTCGCCAAGACCCCGGCCGCCTACCTCGTCCCGGTGGGGGAGGACCGCATGCGCGCCGTCGGCGACCCGCAGACCGTGCTCTCGTGGAAAGTCGTGGACCAGACCATCCCGGCGCCCTACGCCATCGGCTCCACCCAGCTCGACGACCCGGACTGGACGCCGCTCTTCGACGGCGCCACGGGCGGCAACGACCTCGGCGCGCGCATCCGCAAGCACCCCTCCTTCCGGGCCTACTACGACGAAAAGGGCAAAGACCCCTCCGACGACTCGCTCGACTGCACGCGCCTCGTGGGCCGCAGCGCCTGGAACACGCGCTGGCTTCTCATCGTCCCGGCCTCCTCGCTCTCGGCCGACCGCGAAGGCGGACTCGCCGCCTTCATCTCCGGCGTCGACTCCGACCGCGACGGCAAGCCCGACTCCGCCGGCGTCAGCGACATCCTCCTCGGCCTCAAGACCTACTCCACCTCCGGCAACTAGCGCGCGCCCCCGCTCCCTTTTTCGGGATCGCGTCTGCCGCGGCGGCTTGACGCGGGGCGGACGGCGCGCGTAGAATCCGCGCCCCTTCCGCCATGAAAAAGTTCCTTCGCCGCAAAAACGTCGAGATTTCGCTCCGGCGCTACGGCATCGACGCCCTCGGCGCCATGGCCCAGGGCCTGTTCTGTTCGCTGCTCGTCGGGACGATCCTCGACACCGCCGGAAAGCAGTTCGGCATTCCGTTCCTCGCGCGGACCGTCGCCACGGTCGCGGGGAAGGACTACACCGTGGGCGGCCTCGCGATGGCGATGAGCGGCCCGGCGATGGCGACGGCCATCGGCTGGGCGCTGCAGGCGCCGCCGCTCGTGCTCTTCTCGCTCGTCACGGTCGGCTTCGCCTCCAACGCGCTCGGCGGCGCGGGCGGGCCGCTCGCGGTGCTCTTCGTCGCGGTCGCGGCGGCCGAGTGCGGCAAGCTCGTCTCGAAGGAAACCAAGGTCGACATCCTCGTCACGCCGCTCGCCACGATCGGCGTGGGGCTCGCGCTCTCGGCGCTGCTCGCGCCGGCGCTCGGGCGCGCGGCGATGAAGGTCGGCGCGCTCGTGATGTGGGCGACCGACCTGCAGCCCTTCCTGATGGGCGTCGCCGTGTCGGTGCTCGTCGGGATGGCGCTCACGCTGCCGATTTCGTCCGCCGCGATCTGCGCGGCGCTGGGCCTCACGGGCCTGGCGGGCGGCGCCGCCGTGGCGGGGTGCTGCGCGCAGATGGTCGGCTTCGCGGCGATGAGCTTCCGCGAGAACCGCTGGGGCGGGCTCGTCTCGCAGGGTCTCGGCACGTCGATGCTGCAGATGGGCAACATCGTGCGCAACCCGCGGATCTGGATTCCGCCGACGCTCGCCGCGGCGGTCGCGGGTCCGGTCGCGACGTGCCTCTTCCGCCTGCGGATGGACGGTCCCGCCGTCTCCTCCGGCATGGGCACGTGCGGCCTCGTCGGGCCGATCGGCGTCTGGACCGGCTGGGCGCAAACCGGCGGCGGCACGGCGCTGGACTGGCTCGGCCTGGCGCTCGTCGCGGTCGTCCTGCCGGCCGTCCTCGCGCCGCTTTTCGCGCTCCCGTTGCGCCGCGCCGGCTGGATCGAGCCGGGCGACCTGCGCATCTAGGGGCCGGCCGGATCAATCCGGCGACGCGGCGGCGGCGCGGCCGCCGGCGCGGCGGTAGTCGTCGAAAAACGACGGATACGACTTGGCCACGGCGCCGGCGCCGCGCAGCAGGCACGGCGCGCGCGTGGCGAGCATGGCGGCGGCCATGACGATGCGGTGGTCGCCCGCGCCGTCGACGACGGGGATGGCGGCGGGCGCGTTCGGCGGACCGGGCGGAACCGCGAGGCCGTCCGCGGTTTCCTCCGCCGCGCAGCCGAACGCGCGCAGCAGCGCGCGCGTCGTGGCGAGGCGGTCGCTTTCCTTGAGGCGCAGGCGCTCGGCGTGCACGAGCCGCGCGCCGGCGGGCGAAAACGCGGCGGCGGCGGCGAGCGCGGGCACGAGGTCGGGGACCTGCGAGACGTCGATTCGCGGCGGCGGGCCGCCGGCCGGCGCGGCCGCGAGGCGCGCCAGCAGCGCGGGAAACGCCGAGTCCCCCTGGAGGGACGACCCGTCGTTCGCGACGGACACGCGCGAGCCGAGGAAGTTCGCCAGGTGCCAGAAGGCGGCCTGCGAGGCGTCGCCTTCCGCTTCGTAGGGAGCGGCGGGCGCGCGGTAGCGCCCGGACCCCGCCACGGCGAAGCCGCGCGGCGTTTCCGGCGCTTCGACGCCGAACGCGCGCATCACGGCGAGCGTCATGTCCACGTAGGGGCGCGACTGCAGGGGCGAGAGGAGGCGGATTTCGGACGGGCCGCCGAGGAGCGGCAGCGCGAGCAGGAGCCCGGAAACGAACTGCGAAGAGACGTCGCCCGGGAGCGCGAAGACGCCGGGCCGGAGCCGGCCGGAAACCGAAAGCGGAAGGAACGTGGCGGGGTCTTCGGGAAAGCGCAGGACGGCGCCGGAACCGGCGAAACAGTCCGCGTAGGGCTTCATGGGGCGCAGCGGCAGGCGCCCGCGGCCCTCGAAGACGGCTTCGCGGCCGAGCGCGGCCGCGACGGGCACGAGCAGGCGCAGCGTCGTTCCCGATTCGCCGCAGTCGACGCGCGCGGGCACGCCGGCGTCTTCCGGCGCGAGCAGCGCGGCCAGGCAGCGGCGCGTGGCGGCGACGTCCTCGCTCGGCGCGTCCGGCACGCGGCACGCCGCCGGCTCGCCCGCGAGCGCGGCGCAGACCATGCCGCGGTGCAGGAGGCTTTTGGACGGCGGGACGGCGACTTCGCCGCGCAGCGCGCCGGGGCCGAGCCGGAGAAGGCCGTTCATCGGGCGGCCAGCGAGGCGAGGCGCTTGTAGGAGGACGTCTTGACGCGGACGGGACCGGACGCGGTCTCCCATTCGCAGACCGTGCGCTCGTTCACGCCGAGGCGCCTGGCCAGCTGCGCCTGCGTGAGGCCGCGCGAGACGCGGACGACGCGGACGAAGTTCGGCTCCACGAGCGCGAGGCCGCGGATGAACGCGGGCGCGGCGGGCGCGGCGCCGGCGGGCGCCTCGGGGCGCGGCTCGGGCGGCGCGAGGAGCGCTTCGAGGGCGGCCGCGTCGAGGCCGACGAGCGAGGCGAGGTCCTCGTCCGGCATCGTGCCGCGGAGCTTGAGCGCGATCGAGCGCGCCATCGAGCGGCGGCCTTCGGCGAAGCCTTCCATCCACGGGTCGGCGGGGCGCGCGGGGGCGGGCGGCGCGTCGTCGCCGAAAAGCCCGGCCCCGTCCGGTTGCTGTTTCGTTCCGTTCATGGCGCCAATCCTACAACATCCCGCCGGCAAAGTCCATCAGGAGCGGCCCGGCGCCGCCGGCGGCGGCAGCAGCGCCGCGGGATCGAGCATCGGGCGGCCGTCCAGTTCTTCCCAGCGCGCGAGCGTGGACGAAATGAAATCGAGGCAGCGGCGCTGCACCTCGGCCTGGGGCACGTCGGGCGGAACGGGCCCGCCGCACGCGGCGCGGACGGTCGACTCGGGATGGACGGTGGAAAAGAGGTCGCGCTGCCACTCGCCGATGCGGAGGAAATCCGTGGCCAGGCAGAGCGGGACGACCGGCACGCCGGCGCGGCGCGCGAGCTTGGCGCCGATCGAATTGAACGTGGCGGGGTCGAAGAGCCGGTGCCGCGTCCCCTGCGGGAACACGACGACCGAGCGGCCGCGGCGGAGCGTTTCGGTGCCGTGCTGCAGCACGTCCCGCAGGTCGTCCATCGCGCTCTTGCGGCCGACGGGGACCGGGTCGAGCGCGCGGACCACGCGGCCGAGGACCGGATACCGCACGAGCGATTTCTTCAGCACGTAGGTGTAGGTCGTGAACGGCAGCAGCAGCGGCGCGACGAGGTAGGTCTCGAGCGCGGAAACGTGGTTCGCCACGAACACCGCCGGCATCGGCGCGCCGCGGAGCCGGTCGAAGCCCTCGACGGCGACGCGGCCGCCGGTGCGCTCCACGGCGCGGACGACCTCGAAGCCGTTCGGCGCCCAGAGCCGCGAGACGTAGGCCTCCGGGTCCTTGCTGCGGCGCCACGCGTGCCAGTAGACGCGGGCCATGCGCAGGCGGAAGAGGCGGCGCTCGACGAAGCGCGGGAACAGGGCCCGGTTGGAGGCGGGCGTCTCGTAGGAACCCGTCTCGAGGAGCCGCGTCCGGAACTCGTCCCACTCCATGGCGGCGCCGCCGTTAGCGCGACCAGGTGCCGGCGATCACGTTGGAGCGGCGCTTGGCGTTCCCGTCGACGATCACGAACGCGGCGGGGCAGGGGTTAGGGACGCCGGCGAGCGACCAGCCGCCGTAGCCGTGGAAGACGTTTTCGAGGCTGCGCGAGGTCCGGCTCGACGAGATCCAGTCGAACTTGCCGCCGACCCAGGAGCCGTCCGACCGCTGCACGAACAGGCAGGCGAGAGCGCCGGCGTCGCCGTTGGAGAGACCCCAGGCGGAGAGGTTTTTGGAATAGGAGAATGAAAGCGAATCGCGCCCCATGCGGAGCCCGGAGATCGCCACCTCCGAGGGCGCCGCGGAATGCCCGTTCACGCCGCCGAAGCTCCAGGAAAGAGCCGAGAAGGCGACCTGGTCGCCCTCGGCGGCCGTCGCCGCACCGGCGTTGCCGGACGAAGCGCCGTCCGCGGTCTGGGCGGCGGGGGCGGCCGGAGCGCCCGACCCGTTCCAGGAAACGCCGCTCTTCTTTTCGGAGTCCTCGCAGCCGGCGGCGAGGAACAGGGAGAGGACGGCGGGGAGGAGGGTCGGGATCGTTCGCATGTTCTGGATTTCCTTGTCGGAGGGGTGGGGTGGGGGAGGGCTCCGCCCGGACGGACTCCATCCGCCGCCGGACGCGGGCACGGGCCGGAGTATACCGGAAAGCGACCGTTCGACGCAAGCGCTTCCGCAAGTCCGCCCCGTATTCGGTCAGGAATCGGGGGGCGGGGCATGGGGCGGG
>JAFTHC010000285.1 GCA_017457625.1 Kiritimatiellia bacterium | reverse complement strand
GGCCGATGAACTCCTTGAACTCCTCCTTGGAGACTTCGCCCAGGCCCTGGAAGCGCGTGATCTCCGCGTTCTTGCCGATTTCGGCGACCGCCGCGTCGCGCTCGGCCTCGTTGTAGCAGTAGTGGTTTTCGGCGGCTCCCTTCTTCGTCGAGGGACGCACGCGGAAGAGCGGCGTCTCGAGGATGAAGAGGTGCCCCTCGCGCACGAGCCGGTCGAAGAACCGCATGAAGTACGTGATCATGAGGTTGCGGATGTGCAGGCCGTCCACGTCGGCGTCCGTCGCGAGCACGACGCGCTTGTAGCGCAGGTTGTCCACGCTGTCCGCGATGTCCAGCGCGCACATCAGGTTGTAGAGCTCCTCGTTCTTGTAGAGCACGTCGCGCTTCACGTTCACCGTGTTGAGCGGCTTGCCGCGCAGCTGGAAGACGGCCTGCCGCTCGGGCTGGCGCGAGAGCGTGAGAGTGCCGGCGGCGGAGAGGCCCTCGCAGATGAAGATCTCCGTGTCCTCGCCCTTGCCGCGCTTGGGGTCCCAGTGCTGCTTGCAGTCGCGCAGCTGCGGGATGCGGAAGCTCACGCTCTTGCTGCGCTCGCGCGCCGCCTTCTTGACGGACGCCAGCTCCTTGCGCAGCTTGCGCGTGTCCTCGATCTTCTCGATCAGCTTCTGCGCCGCGGCGGGGTTGCGGTTGAGCTCCTCCACGACGATCTGCTTGATCTTCGGAATCAGGTCGTTGCGCACCTCGACGTTGACGAGCTTGCCCTTGGTCTGCGAGTCGAACTTCGGGTCCTGCAGGCGCACCGCGACGGCGCCGACCATGCCCTCGCGGATGTCGTCCGCGTCGAACTTGCCCTTCGGGTAGAACTCGTTCACGCCGCGCGCGACGCCCTCGCGGAACGCCGAGAGGTGCGTGCCGCCGTCGAGCGTGAACTGGCCGTTCACGAACGAGAAGTATTCCTCGCTGAAGCGGTTCGTGTGCGTGAAGCAGAACTCGAGCGTCTTGTCGCGGTAGACGATCGGCGGGTAGATCTTGTCGAACTGCACTTCGTCCGCCATCAGGTCGCCGAGGCCGTTCTCGGAGCGGAAGATCTGGCCGTTGAGGTGGATCGAGAGGCCGGCGTTGAGATACGAGGAGAAGCGCACGCGCTTCTCGACGTGCTCCGGGAGGAACTTGAACTTGCGGAAGATCGCCGGGTCGGGGGAGAACGAGACGAACGTGCCGTTGCGCTCGTCCGTGGAGCCGGACGTCTTCTTCACGAGCTTGCCGCAGGAGAACTCGACCTGGGCGAACTTGCCGTCGCGCACGGAGCGCGCGACGAAGCGCGTGGAGAGCGCGTTCACGGCCTTGGTGCCAACGCCGTTCATGCCGACGGAGAACTGGAACACCTCGTCGTTGAACTTGCCGCCGGTGTTGATCTGCGAAACGCATTCCTCGAGCTTGCCGAGCGGGATGCCGCGGCCGTAGTCGCGGCAGGAGCATTCCGTGTCGGTTACGGTGAGCTCGACCTTGCGGCCGTAGCCGGAGATGAATTCGTCGATGGCGTTGTCCAGCACTTCCTTCAGGAGGATGTAGATGCCGTCCATGTAGTCGGAGCCGTCGCCCTCGCGCCCGATGTACATCCCGGTGCGCTTGCGGATGTGCTCGAGCGAGGAGAGGTGCTGGATCGCGTTTTCGTCGTAGGCCTTCATGGGCGTCCATTCTAGCACAACGCCGCCCGGGCGGGCAAACGGCGCGCGCCGCTTGCGCGCGCGGCGGCCGATGCGCTAGAATGGACGGCGCCATGGCGACACCGTCCCCCTCCGAACAGTTCAACCGCCCGAACGCCTCGTTCGACAACAAGCTCCGCCCCGTCGTCTTCGAGGACTTCGTCGGCCAGGAGAAGGCGCGGGAGCGCCTCATGATTTCCGTCGAAGCGGCCAAGCAGCGCGGCGACGCGCTGGACCACGTGCTCCTCTCCGGCCCGCCCGGCCTCGGCAAGACGACGCTCTGCTACATCCTCGCGCACGAGATGGGCGTGCAGGTCCACGCCACGAGCGGTCCCGTGATCGAGAAGGCGTCGGACCTGGCGGGCATGCTCACCGGCCTCAACACGGGCGACATCCTCTTCATCGACGAAATCCACCGCATGCAGCGCGCGGTCGAGGAATACCTCTACTCGGCGATGGAGGACTTCGTGATCGACATCATGATCGACCAGGGGCCCAACGCGCGCTCCGTCCGCCTCGACCTGCCGCGCTTCACGCTCGTGGGCGCCACGACGCGCGCCGGCCTGCTTTCTTCGCCGCTGCGCTCCCGCTTTTCGATCAACGCGCGCCTCGAATACTACTCGGCCGACGAGCTCGCGCGCATCGTGACGCGTTCGGCCGGCCTGCTCGAAGTCGGCATCGACGGCGCGGGCGCGCTCGAGATCGCGCGCCGCTCGCGCGGCACCGCGCGCATCGCGAACAACCTGCTGCGCCGCGTCCGCGACTACGCGCAGGTCAAGGCCGGCAACCGCATCACGGCGGACGTGGCGGACGCCGCGCTCGCGCTGCTCGGCATCGACGAGCGCGGCCTCGACGAAATGGACAAGCGCATCCTCTCCACAATCGTCGAGAACTTCGGCGGCGGTCCCGTCGGCCTCGGCACGATCGCGATCTCCGTGGGCGAAGAGGCCGACACGATCGAGGACGTCTACGAGCCCTACCTCATCCAGGAGGGCTACTTGAACCGCACGCCGCGCGGGCGCGAGGCGACGCCGCTGGCCTACCGCGCGCTCGGTTTCGCCGGCGGCCCGGTCAAGGGCGGCCAGCCGACGCTCGGGATCTAGCGCGCGGCGGCGCCGCGGCGCGGCGGGACGCCCCAGGCCGCGAGCTTGCGGTGCAGCGTGCGGCGGTTGATGCCCAGCTCGTCCGCCGCCTTGGAGCGGTTGCCGCCCGCGCGTTCCAGCGCCGCGAGGATCTGGCGCTTCTCCGCGTCCGCGAGCGACTCGCCCGGCACGGCGCCGGCGGGCGCGGCGGCCGCCGCCGCGTCGCGGATCTCCGGCGGCACGTCCGCGACCGTGATCGTCTCGCCGCGTGAAAGCACGGTCATGCGCTCGACGGCGTTGCGCAGTTCGCGCACGTTGCCGGGCCACGGGTAGGCCTGCAGCAGCGCGAGGGCGGCCGGCTCGAGGCGCTTGGCCGCGCCCGTGCCGGACTCGGACGCGAACTGCTTGAGGAAGTGGTCGCAGAGCATCGGGACGTCGCCCGCGCGCTCCGCGAGCGTCGGCATCCGGATCGTGACGACCGCGAGCCGGTAGTAGAGGTCCTCGCGGAAGCGCCCCGCCGCCACTTCGGCCTTGAGGTCGCGGTTGGTGGCCGCCACGATGCGGAAGTCCGCGCGCAGCGTTTCGCTTCCGCCCACGCGTTCGAACGTCCGCGTCTCGAGGACGCGCAGGAGCTTCACCTGCACCTCGGGCGCGATCTCGCCGACTTCGTCGAGGAAGAGCGTGCCGCCGCCGGCCTGTTCGAAGCGGCCGCGGCTCTGCGCGACCGCGCCGGTGAACGCGCCTTTCTCGTGGCCGAACAGTTCGCTTTCGAGCAGGGTGGGGGAGAGCGCCGCGCAGTGCACGGCCACGAACGGCCCGGCCGCGCGGGGCGAGAGGTGGTGGAGGGCCTGCGCCACGAGCTCCTTGCCGGTCCCGCTCGGGCCTTCCACGAGGACCGTGGCCTGCGAGGGCGCCGCCTGGCGGATCACGTCGAAGACGCGCTCCATTTCCGGGGACGACCCGACGATGTTCTCCAGGCCGTAGCGGTCGTCGAGCCGCTTGCGCAGCTCGCGGTTCTCGCGCTCGAGGGCCCGGGTGCGGAGCGTCCGCGCCAGCACGATGTCGAGCTGGTCGAGGTTCACGGGCTTGGTGAGGAAGTCCGCCGCGCCGAGCTTCATCGCCTCGACCGCCGTCTCGACCGACCCGTAGGCCGTGAGCAACACGCACGCCATGCGCGGGTGCGCGGCGCGCGCCGCCTGCAGCAGTTCCAGGCCGCTGCCGCCCGGCATCCGCACGTCCGAGAGCATCACGTCGGCCGGCGCTTCCGCCAGGAGCGCGAGCGCGGCGTCCTTCGATTCGGCCGTCCGCACGTCCCAGTCGCGGCGCAGCGCCATCGCGAGCCCCTCGCGCGTGTTGCGCTCGTCGTCCACGACCAGGATCGATGGCTTGCCGGCGCCGCGCCCCGCCGCGCGCGCGGCGGTTTTTCCCGTGTTGTTTTCCATGCCGCGTCATTATGCCACAACGCCCGAACCGCCGCAACCGCTTGCGGCGCGTACTCGGTCAGGAATCGGGGGGCGGGGCATGGGGCGGGGCGGGCGCACGGTCTCATGCACCGCACTTGGAGGCGTAGCCGAAAATGCCGGGCCGGCGCGTTCGGGGTGCCCGCGCGGGCGTCTCGCGGGTGCCGCTCGCTCGGCCGCGTGCAGGCGGCCTTCGCTCGCGTCGCCT
>JAFTHC010000284.1 GCA_017457625.1 Kiritimatiellia bacterium | reverse complement strand
GGCAAAGGGGCCGGGGGGAGCGGCGGAGAAGGGCGAAAAGTATGCACACTTCGCCGCCGAATGCAAGAAAAAACGCCACGCGCGCGAGCCGGTTGCGCGCGGGGGCGGCGCGTGGTAGAATCCCCGTCCCATGAACCCTCCTTCCGAAATCTACAACCAGCAACTCGCGGCCGCGGCCAGGAAGGCCTCGCTCCCGCTCGGGCGCATGCTTGCGCTCGGTTTCCTCGCCGGCGCCTGCATCGCCTTCGGCGCCGCCACAAGCAACATGGCCGCCTTCGGCGTGAAGGACTACGGCCTGGCGCGCCTCGTCGCGGGCGCCGTCTTCCCCGTCGGCCTGATCCTGATCGTCCTCGTCGGCGCCGAGCTCTTCACGGGCAACAACCTGATGGAGATGGGCTGGGCGGAGAAGAAGATTTCGACGGGCGCCTTCGCGCGCAACCTCGTCTGGGTCTGGCTCGCCAACCTCGCCGGGTCGGTCGCGCTGGCGGCGTGCGTCTGGGGCAGCGGCGAATGGGGCGCCGGCGGCGGCGCGCTCGGCGCCTACACCGTGAAGGTCGCGGCCGGCAAGGCCTCGCTCGCGCCCGGGTCGGCGTTCTGTTCCGGCATCCTGTGCAACGTCCTGGTGTGCCTGGCGATCCTCGCGGCCGGCTCCTCGAAGCAGACGGTCGGGAAGATCCTCGCGATCTGGTTCCCGATCATGGCGTTCGTGCTCGGCGGGTTCGAGCACTCCGTCGCCAACATGTATTACCTGCCCGCCGGCCTCATGGCCAAGACCGTGCCGGCGTTCGCGGAAAAGGCGGCTGCGGCGGGCGCGGCGGTCGACGCCCTCACGCTCGCGCACGCCGCGCGCAACCTCCTGTTCGTCACGCTCGGCAACATGGCCGGCGGCATGGTCTTCACGGCGGCGCTCTGGGGCTTCGCCCAGCGGCCGCCGCGCCCCCCGCGCGCGGGCTAGTCGCGCATCCGGTAGCGGCCGACGTCCCGGCGGCTGACCTGTCCGACCTTCGGCCTGCGACTTTCGACTTTCGACCATCACTCTTCACTTTTAACTTTTAACTTCCCATGTCTCCCGCCCCCATCTGCCACGTCGTCGCCGGCCCGAACGGGTCCGGCAAGTCGACGTTCGCACTGCGGTATCTGCCGCGGTGGGCGGGCAACGTGGAGTTCGTGAATCCGGATCTCATCGCGCAGGGCGAGTCGCCGCTGGACATCCGCCCCGCCCGGCGCCGCGCCGCCAACCTTGTCGCCCAGTTCAAGGCCGTCGGCCGTCCCGTCCCGCCCGACCTCGGGGACCGTCTCGCCGCCGACGCCCGTTCCCGCCTCGCCGACGACCTTCTCTACGCCGACGAAGTCCGCCGAATGACATCGGACACGTGATCCCCATTCAATCCCCGCTCCTTCAACCCCTTCAACCCTTCAACCCTTCAACCCTTCCATGGCCGAGAAGACCCGCACGTTCGAAGTCCGCCTGAAGCGGATCGAGTTCAAAACGAAAGGGCAGGGGACTGCCCGCTCCCGCACCGAGCACACGCTCGCGTGCACGCTCCACTGGCCGAAGGCGGGGACGCAGGCCAAGACCTGGGCCCGCGCGGTCGAGATGGACGGCATGGCCCGCGACTACGGCGAGGCCGACTGGATCGACGCGGTTCTCTTCCGCGATACCGTCGCGCCGCCCACCGCCGTCACGTTCCAGCTCTCCGTTCCGCTTTCCTCCGACGCCGTGTCCAAGGCGGTCGGGGCGATTCTCAAGGCCGCGCTGGGCGTCGCCGGCGACTTCGTCGAGGGCGCCATGCCGACCAAGTCCGCGGGCAAGATCGCCACCGCCCCGTTCGACGCCCTCGCTTCGACGATGACGAACCGCTCGGCCGCCGTTCTCGGCCAGGGGTCGCTCCCGCTCGACGACGCGCTCCTCGCCGGCGGCGGCGAGCGCGCCGTCCCGCTCCTCGCCGTCCGCGACCTCGTCCGCGAGACCCCCGGCTCCGGCCGCTCGTCCGCCCCGCGCACCCGCCGCCTTGCCGCCAAAGGCGACGAAGTCGCCCGCCTCCTCCTCGAATTCGTCCCCCGCTAAAAACCATGCTCCCTAATCCCTCCATGAAACGCATACTCCCCCTCCTCGCGCTCTGCGCGCTCGCCCTGCCCGCCTCGGCGGACTTCTACTGGCTCGCCGTCGGCATTCCTAATAATGCCAATGCCAATGCGAACGGCGGCGCCGGCAACTATCTGATCCTTTCCAACGACGATCCGTCCGTCACGGACTTCAAGCCCGTGAAGCTCTTCGACGTTCGCCGCACGGAGAACGGCGGGACGAAACTCTACAAGAACAACAACCAGAACGGCACGGAGCCCTACGAGGGATGCCCCTACGGCGGCGCCCACTACGACCTGACGCTCCCGATCAAGGACGCCGACGGGACGGAATTCACGTTCGTCGGGTTTGCGAGCGAGGCGTTCAAACAGAACAGTTACATCGGGTCGATCAAGCTGCCCGACACGCTGGAATACATCAACTATGCGACGTTCTGGCAGGCACGCTATCTCACTGACTTCCAGTGGCCGGCCGACATGACGAACTTCACGAAACTTGAACATCGCATCTTCGACACGTGTTCGCGGCTCGTCGGACCGATCGAGATTCCGTCGAAGTTCGTCAATTGCGGCGACCGGATGTTCTGCGACTGCACTTCGCTCATCGGCGTCGGCGGCATCTCCGTCACGAACGTCGGCGAAAACGCCTTCCAGAACTGCCCGAAGCTGGAGGCGCTCGAATTCGGCGACGGCGAATCCGTCACTTTCAAAAAGGAATCGCTCCGCGGCTCCTGGAACGAGTCCGCCTCGGTTCCCAAGGCGCTTTTCTTCCGGTCCGCCCCGCCCGTCCTCAACGACCAGTGGCTCGGGAACACCGGCAACTCGGTCGTCGACTTCGTCGCCAACCGTGGCGTCGTCGTCTACATCCCGCTCAACGAGACGAAAGACGGCCCGACGGACTCCTGGGTGCAGTTCCAGACGGCCGTCGCCGCCACCACGAGCACCACGGCCACGCCCAACGCGCTTGTGTTCCCGGCCTCGAACGGCGACGGTACGTGGACGGACGGCTCGCTGAAGATCAGCGGCTCCAGCGCAAAGAACAAAACCGTCACGGTCCGCTTCTGGGACCCCAATTCCACCGCCACCTCCTCGCTGCTCGCGTATTAGAAAGGAAATTCCATGAAAAAAACGATTTCC
>JAFTHC010000283.1 GCA_017457625.1 Kiritimatiellia bacterium | reverse complement strand
TGGAGCAGAGGCCCTTCTCCGCGCGCTTGCGCGAACGGGCCATCGCCTTCTCCGCTCCATGAACCGCCCGCTTCACTTCGGCCGGCACGCGCAGGATGTCGATTCCGCCAGCTCCGCCCTGCCGGAGGACGAAGTCCGCCGCGATGCGCCGTTGCTCCGGTTCGGGGAAGATCGAGAGGGGCATCGCCGCGGTCTCGGTCGCGTTCGAGATCGTCGTCGTGCGCGCGTCGAGCGCCACGACGACGCCCGAAATGGCGTTGCCGGCGTGGTTCGTGTAAGCATTCTCCGCCCTCGCGCAAGGAGCAAAGATCAGGCCAACGATGAATGTTGCCAACGTAAGAATGTTGCCAATGTGGAAATGTTGCCAATTCCAATTCCCAATCCTCAATTGGACATTGGCAACATTGGCAACTGGCAACACCGGAAACATTGGCGACAATCCTCAGTTCCCCTGACGCGAGTAGGCGCGGATGCCGAGCCGGATGTCGCCGACGCCGCCAATGAAGGTGTCGAGGGCGCGGACGCGGTCGGCGTTGAGGGAGGAGGCGGGGATGACGAGGAGCCACTTGTCGTTCCACACCGAACGCCCGACAAGGCGGGTCGAGGTGAAGTCGCCGCCCGCGCGCATCGTCGAATGGCGGCGGATCGTCGCGGCGGAGTCGCTCGTGCCGTCGAGGCCGCGCATCGTCGCGATCCACGCCTCGTCGTCGAGCTGCGCCGAGCCGATGGTGTACGGGAGCGGCATCACCTGGTCCACGACAGTCCAGCCGAGCACCTTCCGCGCCGTGCCGGCCGGGGCGCGCATGTAGTCGGTGCCGACCGGGACGAGGTAGATGTTCGGTTCGGTCGCGAGGCCCGTCGCCGTCTGGGTCGTCAGGCGGTCGTAGCCGGCGAAATCGACGCCGACTGCGGCGATCTTGGTGGCGTAGTCGGCGCTCGAGAACTGCGACTCGCCGCCCTGGAGGGTGCGCCCGAAGAAGTTCTCGGCGTTGTTGATCGATGTCGGGAACGGGATGACGAGGCCCGGCTCCTTCGCCACGGAGGCGGCGTCGCGTCCCTGCTGCGGCTGGCAGTGGCGCGCGATTTCGGGAACCGCGTAGATGTCGTCCTTCCAGCATTTGCGCAGCTCGCGCCGCCAGGCTTCGTCGCCGGATGCGTCCGGCTTGATGCGGAAGAGCTCGTAGCGCAGCGAGAACCACTTCGCCGGCTTGTCGGGGTTGTTGACGCCGAGGCGGCCCTTGAGGACGTCCCAGTTGGCCTTCATGCGCGTGACGACGTCCCAGAGGCCGCCGTCGGTGGTGCCCGACGACATGGCGAGCCCCTCGCTGCCGAGCGAGCGCGTGCCGACGATGTCGGCGAGGAACTGCCTGCCGCTCTGCGGGTCGGAGGAGAGGAGGCCCGTCTCGTAGTCGTAGACCTTCGCGAGCTCGAAGACGTAGCGCTGGGCGGTGTCGAACGCCGTCGCGTACTTGACGAGGGCGTTGTTGCGCTGGACGCGGTTGAACATGTCGAGGTAGCGGTGTTGCGTCGCACGGTTGGAGACCTGCTGGCGCCACAGCTTGCGCTCCTCCTGGAGCATCTGGCCGCGGTAGATTTCGGCGCG
>JAFTHC010000282.1 GCA_017457625.1 Kiritimatiellia bacterium | reverse complement strand
AAGCACCCCGACCATGATACGCCCGCTCCTCCTCCTTCCCCTCCTCGCGCTCTTGGTTTCAGGCTGCTTGACGGCCGATGTCCGCGTTTTCGACAACGCGGGAGCCCCCGTTAAGGGCGCGCTGATCCTGCGGCACGAAATATGGACGAGCGGTTGCTGCCTTTGGCCTACGGTGTGGGACACCCATGTCGCAATGCTGACCGATGACGATGGCGTAGCCAGACTCTCGGCGAGGAACCACGACAAGCTTTCCGTCGGCAATCTCGTCATCTTGTCGCCCGATCTTTCCAGATATTGCCTCCTTCGTTTTGAAACGGACGACCTTCCCCCCGTCGAAGAGTTTCCGGCGGTCGACTTTGCCGCCGACGCACGTTCCATCGGCTGGATGCGGGATTTGGACAAGAAACGCATCGTCTTCCGCGGGAAGGCCCAAGAACGGTCAGATTTCATCTACGCTCAATGGCACCGTCTTCGATTCCCGACCAACGCAATCCAGTTCTCCCGGTTCTCTGCCACGCCGAGCTCCGCGGAAGAAACTCACGCAGAGAGCGCAGAGGGCGCAGAGCCAAAACCGCACGCGGAGTCCGCGGAGGGCGCGGAGTGAGTTTGACCGGTCGTCGGCCGTCGGTTGTCGGACAGGACGACGAGACGACAAGACGACGAGACAACGAGAAAACGAGAAAATGAACGCGAAATCTGACAACATCGAGCGGCGAAGCCGCGACACAGGCCGCAACCGACGCGGCGGACGCCGCGCCGAGCAAGGCCGCCCAACCACCCACGACAAAATGAAAACACAAGACATTCTGCGGCCGCTGCCGGCTGGCGCGATGAAATTCGGCGGCTTCTTGGGCGAGAAGCTGGAGCGATGCGTGAAGCGGCGCCTCGAGAAGATCCGCTGGAAGCACCTCACGGAGCCGTTCTTCGGCCGGAGCGAGGACGACGGGCGCTGGCGCTGCGAGTTCTGGGGAAAGATCGCGCGCAGCGCCGTCTACGCCTGGCGCGCCACCGGCAGCGCGGCGCTGCGCAAGGCGCTGGACGCCACGGTCCGCGACATCGTCCGGGCGGCGGACGAATCGGGGTGCATCTCCAGCTACCCCGCCGCCAAGCAGATGCAGGACTGGGACGTCTGGGGGCGCAAATACGTCGCCGTCGGCCTGGCGGACTACTGCCTGGAGGTCCGGAACGACCCGACGGTGGTGGAGGCGCTGCGGCGGCACGTCCTGGCCCTCGCCGCGCAGGTGAAGGCGAGCGGAAAGACCCTGGCCGACTTCGGCTGGCACGAAGGGCTGGCCGCGAGCTCCATCCTCGGGGCCGTCGTGCAGACCGCGCGCCTGAGCGGCGACCCCGACGCGCTCGCCTTCGCGAAGGCGATCTTCGCGGGCGGCTGCTCCAAGCGCGGCAACGTCTACGACGCCGCGCTCGCCGGCGTGCCGCCCCGCCACATCGGCAACGGCAAGGCCTACGAGCTGACCGCCTGCTTCGACGGCGCGCTCGAGCTCTACCGCGAGACCGGCGAAGAGCGCTGCCTCAAGGCCGCGCGGCTCTACTGGAAGTCGGTGCGCGACACCGAGATCTTCGTGAGCGGCATGGGCGGCGGCCGGGACGACTGGGGCGAATACTGGTGCGACGGCCGATACTCGCAGCTCCGGACCGACGCCTGGCGCAACCGCGGGCAGGGCGAGACCTGCGTCGCCGCGACCTGGGTCAAGTTCTCGATGCAGCTGCTGTCGGTGACCGGCGAGCCCGAGATCGCCGACGAGCTGGAGCGCACGCTCTACAACGGCATCGCCGGCGCGATGACGCCCGACGGCTCCTGGTGGGCGCACCTCAATCCGGCCGGACCGCTGGCCGGATCGGCCTGGCGCCAGCGGGCCTTCGACCAGATCCCCGGATACGGCGAGGACTGCTGCGTGGCGCAGGGGCCGATGGGGCTGGCGCTGGCGCCCTACGTCGCCGTGATGGCGCACGACGCCGGCGCGACGGTGCTGCTCTACGAGCCCAACCGATGCCGGATCCCCCTGGGCGGCGGGGCGTCGTGCGAACTCTCCATCACCGGCGACTACGCCCGCGAGGGCAAGGTCCGGGTGGAGGTCCGGTCCGCCCCCGCCGGGGCGTTCGAGCTGCGCCTGCGCATCCCCGCCTGGAGCGGCGCGAAGACGGCGGCGCGGCTCAACGGCAAGCCGCTCAAGGGCGTCAAGGCCGGCTACCTGCGCCTGAGCCGCGTCTGGAGCAAGGGCGACCGCGTGGAACTGGCGTTCGACATGGGCGTGCGCGTGATCGAGGCCTACGACGGCTCCCGGCGCTTCGCCCTCCAGCGCGGGCCGCTCGTGCTCGCGCAGGACTCGCGCCTCGGGCCGGTGGACGCGCCGTTCCGTCCCGTCGGCGGCGGGCCCGTCAAGCCCCCGAAGGGAATCTTCTTCGCCTACCGCTTCGACGACGGCTCCACCGTCTGCGACTTCGCCTCCGCCGGCAACCGCTACGAGATGCGCAACCGCCTCTGCCTCTGGATGCCGATGCCCGCCCCCGCGGCCCCGAATCCCGAACACCCCGCCACGCCTTGAGAAGACCCGTCCGCCTCTCCATCCTCGGCGCCGGCCACATCGCCGGCAAGACCGCGACAGCGGCGGCCCATCTCGCCGCGCGCGGCGAGATCCGCCTGCGCGCCGTCGCCGCGCGCGACGGCGCCCGCGCAGCCGCGCTGGCCTCGCGGTTCGGTTTCGAGACCTCGTTCGGCTCCTACGAGGAGCTTGCGGCCGACCCGGAGACGGACCTCGTCTACGTCGCCACGCCGAACACGCTGCACGCGCCGCATTCGCGGCTCTGCCTCGAGTGCGGGAAGCACGTCCTGTGCGAGAAGCCCTTCACCGCCAACGCCCGCGAGGCGGAGGAGGTTTTCGCCCTCGCCCGCTCGCGCGGGCTCTTCTGCGGCGAGGCGATGTGGCTGCGGTTCCTGCCCGCCTCCGCCGCGATCGGCGAAGCGCTGCGCGCGGGGCGCATCGGGACGCCGCGGATGATCGAGGCCGTCTTCGAGGTCCCGATCTCGGAGAAGGATCGCATCCGCGAGCCCGCGCTCGGCGGCGGCGCGCTGCTCGACCTCGGCGTCTACCCGATCGCCTTCGCGCTGCTGCACTTCGGCGAGGACTACGCGGACGTCTCCGGGCGCGCGACGCTCCTGCCGACCGGCGTCGACGACCAGTCCGCCTTCTCGCTCGGCTGGGCGGACGGGCGCATCGCCGCGCTCGCCTGCTCGGCGACCGCGGCAGGCGGCGCGAGCGGGCGAATCATCGGCACCGAGGGCGCGATCGACGTCCCGCAGCTCGTGCGTTGCGAGGGCTTCCGCGTTTCGCCGTTCGGCGGCGGCGAAACGGAGGAGGTCTCCCTTCCGTTCGAGCGCAACGGCTACGAATACGAGCTGCGCGCCGCCGCGCGCGCCGTCGCCGACGATCTTCCCGAATGCCCCGAGGCGCCGCATTCCGCCACCCTCGCGGCGCTCCGCGCGATGGACGCCCTCCGCGCCGCCTGGGGCGTCCGCTTTCCCTGCGACGCCCGCCCGCACGGCTCCTGACTTTTCGGCTGCGGTTCTCCCGCCCGAAGGGCGCAAGTCCCCGCGATTGCACGCAGCCCCCGATTCCCGACGCATTGTCTCGCGGGCCGGCATGCGTTTGCGCCGGGCGGGCGACCGGCGCGCTTCGTGCGCATCGGCGTGAGCGGACGTCCGGTCGATTCCGGAAGCGGGCTTTGAGCCCTGCGCGGGCGGCGGCCGCGTTTCAGAGCGGGCGGAAGAGGCCGCTGGTCCACTCGCCGATGGCGAGGGAGCGGACCTGGCGGAAGCCCTGCGCCTCGTAGGCGGCGCGGACGTCCGCGTATTGCGAGTCGAGGATGCCGGAAAGGACGAGCGCGGCGCGCGGGCCGCGCTCGACGGCGGCGGCGACGCGCGGGGCGGCGCGGACGAGCACGGGCGCGAGGATGTTGGCGACGACGGCGTCCGCGCGGGGGATGGGGTCTTCGGTGACGTCGCACGGCGCGAACGCGACGTCGGCCACGCCGTTTTCGAGCGCGTGTTCGCGCGAGACGCGGACGGCGGCCGCGTCGTAGTCGACGCCCGTCACGGGCGCGTAGCCGAGTTTGCGGGCGGCGATGGAGAGGATGCCGGAGCCGCAGCCCAAATCGGCGAGCGAACGCGGGCGCGTGGCGGGGTCCGCGTCCGCCAGTTCTTCGAGGAAGCGCAGGCAGGCCTGGGTCGTGCCGTGCAGGCCAGTGCCGAAACTCATGCCCGGCTCGATCGTGACGACGACGCCGTCCGGGCGGTCCGGCTCGCAGGGTTCCCAGGGCGGGCGGACCGTCACGCGCGGGGACACGCGGATCACGCGGAAGAAGCGCTTCCACGACTCGGCCCAATCCTCGCGCGGGAGCGTTTCGAAAACGGGCGCGGCGCCGCCGGCGCCGCACCGGGCGGCGGCCCCCCGCATGGCGGCGGCGGTGCGTTCCAGCGCGGCGCGGTCGACGGCGTAGGCGTCGAGGAAGGCGCGGCCGGTCTCGAGGTCCTGCCAGGAGCCGACGGGCGGGTCGAGGCCCCAGAGCGCGTCCAGCAGGCCGTCGAGCGCGTCGGGCGGAACCTCCAGGCGCGCCCGGATCACGGGCGCTTCGGCGTAGAGGTCCGAATCGATCGAAGCCACGGCGCGGGGCGGGGGAGGGGAGGAAAAGGAACCGCGCGGCCGGCCGGTGCGGCCGGCCGCGCGGTCCTGGCGCGGGGCGCGGCCTATTCGGCGACGACCCAGACCTTGACGACCTGGGCGACGTCCGGATGGACCTTGATCTCGACGTCGAACGTGCCGACGGTCTTGATGTTCTCCTCGAGCTTGACCATCGAGGGCTCGACTTCGGGGAACCCGACGAGCTTGAGCGCCTCGGCGATCTGCGCGGCGTCGACGGAGCCGTAGAGCGTTTCGCCGTCGTCGCCGACCTTGGCGCGGACCGTGGCCTTGGCGTCCTTGAGGCCCGCGGCGAGCTTCTGGGCCGCTTCGAGTTCCGCCTTGCGGGCGGCCTCGCGCTCGGCCTGGAGCTTGGCGAGGCGGCGCTTGGCCGCCTCGGTCACGGGCTCGGCGAGCCCTTCGGGGACGAGGAAGTTGCGGGCGTAGCCCGCGGCGACGCGGACGACGTCCCCGGCCTTGCCGAGGTTTTCGACGTCGTCGAGCAGCAGTAGTTCGGTGTGCATGGTGCGTTTCCTTTCGATGTGCGCGCTAGACCATGAGGCCCATCGCGCGGGCGCGGCGGACGCCCTGCTTGACCTTGCGCTGCTGGACGGACTTGAGCCCGGTCATGCGGCGGGGGAGGATCTTCCCCTGGTCGCCGACGTAGCGCTTGAGGAACTCGACGTCGTTCACGTCGATCACGGTGACGTCCCCGTCGGGCGTGCGCTTGCGCAGCGGGGTTTCCTTGCGGCGGAATTTGGAATCTTTGCTCTTGGGCATGGCTGTTTCCTTGTGGGTGTTGAAGGTTTACTTGAGGCTGAACGTGTCGCTCTCCGGGGCCGGGGCGGGGGCGTCGCCGGGGGCGGCGTCCGCGCGGGCGGCCGGCGGTCCGACGGGGTCGAGGAACTGCACGGTGGAGGCGACGACGCGGATCTGGCTGCGGCGCTGCCCCTCCCGCGTGGTCCACTCCTGCTGCTGCAGGCGCCCTTCGACGAGGACGCGCGACCCCTGGCGGAGGTGTCCGTGGACGGACTCGGCCAGCTGGTCCCATGTCACGACGTCGATGAAGAGAGTGTTGGAGCGGCCTTCGCGCTGCTGTGCGCGGCCCTTGTAGGGGTCGTCCACGGCCATGCGGAAATCGCTCACCGCCATGCCGTTGGAGGCGGCGCGGCGGTACTCGGGATCGCGAACGAGCGATCCGACGAGGATGACGCGGTTGAAGCTGGCGGACATGTCCTGCCGTCCTTTCCGGTGCTAGACGCCGGCCTCCGGGGCCGGGGCTTCGGCCGCGGCTGCGGCTTCGGCTTCGGCGGCGGCCGCGGCGGCCGCGGCCTTCTCGGCCAGCTTGGCCTGGAAGGCGGCGCGGCGGGCGTCGTCCTTGGCCTTGGCGGCTTCGATGCGGAGGTTGCGGGTGGTGAAGCGGATGCGCAACGTGTCCTCGTAGAGGCGGAAGCGCACGCGCATCGGGGCGATGGCGGCGGGCTCGGCGTCGAAGCGGACCTTGCCGTAGAGGGCGGAGTCGCGCTTGTCGATCGTCCGGGCGAAGGTCCGGCGGCCGACGGCCTCCGTGCCCTCGATGGTGGCGCCGAGCTTCTGGAGCTCGTCGGCGAAACGCCCGAGGGCCTTCTCGAGGTCGTCGTCGCGGACGGCGTCGGAGAAGATCACGAGGGCTTCGTATTTGCGGGTCATGTGGTTGGTTCCTTTTGTTTGTCTTGAACGGGTGTGCGGGACTCGACCGTTTCCGGTCCGTTGAACTTGTTCATCGCGAAGTCGGCGCCTTTCTCGGCCGCGCAGAGCGCGGCCCGGGCGGCGAGCGTTTCGCCCGCGGCGACGGCCTCTTCGTCTTCCGGCTCGATGCGGCCCAGGACGCGCGCGACGAGGCCCGAGACGGGGTGGTGCCCCATCCCGACGCCGACGCGGACGCGCGTGAACGCCTGCGTGCCGAGGCGTTCGGCGACCGACTTGAGGCCGTTGTGCCCGCCGGCGGAACCGCCGGGGCGGACGCGGACGCGGCCGGGCGGCAGGTTCACATCGTCCGAGACGACCACGAGGTCCCCGGCGGGGACCTTGTAGAAGCCCAGGAGCGGGGCGAGCGAGTCGCCGGAGAGGTTCATGAAAGTCTGGGGCTTGACGAGCAGGAGCGGGCCGGCCGCGCATGTCGCGCGGGCGATTTCGGCCTTGAACTTCGGTTCGCCGCGCCACGCGGCGCCGAGCGACGCGGCGAGCGCGTCCACGGCGCGGAAGCCCGCGTTGTGCGGGGTGCGCGCGTAGTCGCGTCCGGGGTTGCCGAGGCCTGCGATGACTTTCATGCTCGGATGGTCTGACGGTCGGATGGTCTGACGGTCGGATGGTCTGGCGGTCCTTTACTTCTTGGCGGGGGCCTTCTTGGCGTCGGCCGCGGGAGCGGCGGGGGCGGCGCCGGCCGCGGGCGCCGCGGCGTCGGCGGCGGCCGGGGCGGCCGCGGGCGCGGGCTCGTCCGCGATGGCGGAGACGACCGTGGCGACCGCCTGGTGCGGGTCGGCGTGGAGCGTGAACTTGGACGCGTCGAGCTTCAGGTCGGCGACCTTGATGTCCTGCCCGACGTGCAGGTCCGAAACGTCGATCTCGAAGTCCTCGACCGCGTCGGAGGGCAGGCAGGAGACTTCCACGGAACGCAGGGGCTGCTCCAGGACGCCGTTTTCGGCGCGGACGCCGACGGGCTCGCCGAGCAGGAGCAGGCGCACGTGCATGCGCAGCTTCTTGGCCGGATCCACCTCGCCGAAGTCGGCGTGCGTGATCGCGCCGGTGATGCCGTCGCGCTGGATCTCGCGGATCAGCGCGAGGCGCGACTTGGCGCCGTCGTCGAGCGTGACGACGATCTGGGAGGACTTGTGCCGGCTCATCTCGCGCTGGAACGGACGGGCTTCGAGCTGCAGCAGCTCGGTCTGGCCGTCCAGCGTCGCGAGCACGGCGGGGACGAAACCGGCCCGGCGGAGGCGGCGGGCCGCGCTCGAGCCTTGGACGGTGCGCGCCTGGGCGCTCAGTTTGTTTTCTTGTGCCATGTTTGGCCTTTCTTGGGTTGGTGTGAAGATCTGGTTCGCAGGTCCGGAAGTCCGCGGGTTTCCGGGACGGACCCGCGCTAGATCGCGAAGAGGGAGTTGACCGATTCGTTGTTGTGGATGCGGCGGATCGCCTCGCCGAAGAGCTCGGCGACGGAGAGGGTCGTGATGCGCGCGTCGGCGGCGTATTCGTGCTGCGGGACGGTGTCCGTGACGATCAGCTCGGTGATGGGGGAGGCCTTGAGGCGCTCCAGGCCGGTCTGGTTGAGGAGCCCGTGCGTGACGGCCGCGTGGATGCTGCGCGCGCCGTGGTCGGCGCACTGCCTGGCGGCGGCGGCGAGCGTCCCGCAGGTGCTCGTCAGGTCGTCCACCATGATCACGTCCTTGCCCTCCACGTCGCCCACGAGCGAGTAGGCCTCCACCTCGTCCGCCGCCTTGCGCTGCTTGGCCGTGATCGCGAGGCCGCACTTGAAGAGCTGCGAGTAGGCGTAGGCCTTCTTGACGGAGCCCGTGTCCGGCGAGACGACCACCGGGTCGGCGAACTTTTTCGAGGAGAGGTATTTGTAGATGACGGGCGTGGCGTGGAGGTGGTCCACCGGGATGTCGAAGTAGCCCACGATCTGCTCGGCGTGCAGGTCCATGGTGAGGACGCGGTTGGCGCCGGCCGCCACGAGCAGGTTCGCCACGAGCTTGGCGGTGATCGGCACGCGGGGCTGGTCCTTGCGGTCCTGGCGCGCGTAGCCGTAGATCGGCAGCACCGCCGTGATGCGGTCCGCGGAGGCGCGGCGCAGCGCGTCGATCATGATGAGAAGCTCCATGAGCATCTCGTTGGGGCGCCCGCACACGGACTGCACGACGAACACGTCCTGGCCACGGACGCTGTCCTTGACGCGGACGAACGTCTCGCCGTCGGGGAAGTTCACGAGATCCGCCGCCGCCAGATCCATCTCGAGATGGGCGGCGATCGCCTTGGCGAGCGCGGGGTTGGACGAGCCGGAGAAGATTTTCACTTGTTTGGGGTTCCTGTCGGTGGTTCCGTCCGCCGCCGCGTCCCCCGGAGCCCGGGCTGGTTGCCCGACCAGGATTCGAACCTGGACTCAGGGCACCAAAGGCCCGTGTGCTGCCATTACACCATCGGGCATCGTCCTGAGGACTCTGCTCCGCATCCCCGGAGGGAGGCGCCGGCGGATCGCGTGTGCGTCCTCCTCGCTCTCCGCGAGCCCGAAGACCGCCGAGCCGCTCCCCGAAAGGAGGGTTCCCAAAGCGCCGGCGGCCCTGAGCGCCGAGCAAAAGCGCGAGGTCGGAGGATGCAAAAGGGACACGGTGTTCTGCAGACCGTTGAAAAGCGGCCCGGAGGCCGCCCGTGCGTCGCCGTGACGAACGGAACGCGCAAGAGTCTGCCACAGGGAGTCCCCATTTGTCAAGGGGGGGGTGCCGGCGCCGCCGGCGTTCGAAGGTCCGAAGGTTCGAAGGTCCGGAGGTCGAACGCTCGCAGGTCGGACTTGCGGACTTGCGGACTTGCGGACTTGCGGACCGTCCAGCAGGTCGTAGACCCGTTTCGTGGAGACGGAATACTCCGGGAAGACGACGACGAGCCAGAACGGGGCGGGGTGTTCGTCCGGAGAGAGGAGGCGGCGGACGCGTTCGCCGCGGCCTTCCATGAGGACGGCGCCGCCGAGCATGAGCGCGGGCACGTCGCTGCCGACGGCGGCGCCGGCGGCGAGCCAGTCCGCTTCGGGCATGTCCGGCGCCCACATCGCGCGCAGGCAGGCCAGGACGCCCGCGGCGTCCGCGCTGCCGCCGGCCATGCCGGCGCCGATCGGGACGCGTTTGACGACGCGCAGGTCGACGCCGAGGTCCGGGCGGCCGATCGCGCGCTGCATCGCGCGGACCGCCTTGACGGCGAGGTTCTTCTCCGGGTCGAGGCCGTCGAGCGCGGCGAGGGACACGCCGTCCTCCGCGACCGTTTCGGCGCGCACCGCCGCGTCCGGGCGGGCGCGCGCCTCCACCGTCTCGAAGAGCGCCACCGGCATCACCACGCTGCGCAGCTCGTGGTAGCCGTCGGGCCGGCGCCCGAGGATTTCGAGCGAGAGGTTCACCTTGCCCGGCGCGTCGCACGCCGCGGAGTCCAGGACGATGCCGTCGTTTTGCATGGGGCCGGGATTCTAGCACACGGCGCGCCGCCGCGTCCACGCGGTTGATTCCCGCGGGGGCGGTGTGCTAGAATGCGGCCCGTTTTCCCGCACGCCATGCTGCAACTCCAACCAGACGACTACAAGGTCGACCTCGAGGTCTTCGAGGGGCCGCTCGACCTGCTGCTCTACCTCATCCGCAAGGACGAGCTGGACATCTACGACATCCCGATCGCCCGCATCGCCGACGAATACGCCGAGTATCTCCGGCTCATGAAGATGCTCGACCTCAACCTCGCCGGCGAGTTCATCGTGATGGCGGCCACGCTCTCCTACATCAAGAGCCGCATGCTGCTGCCGGCCGAGTCGCGGCCGGACGAGAGCGCCGACCCGGCGGACGAAGGCAAGGACCCGCGCTGGGACCTGGTGCGGCAGCTGCTCGACTACAAGAAGTTCAAGGACGCGGCCGATTCGCTCCTGGAGATGGAGCGCCACCGCCAGAACATGTTCTCGCCGCAGGGCGCGCCGATGGTCGCCGACGAGGACCTCAAGCAGGAGAAGACGCTCGGCGAAATCGGCATCTTCGACCTCGTCGCGGCGTTCCGCGCCGCGCTGGAGCGCGCGCCCGCCACGCCGCTCATCGGCGAAATCGAGCCCGCGCGCTGGCGCGTCTCGGACAAGATCGACTCGATCCTGGGGCTCACCGCCGCCAAGAAGCGCGTCGGCTTCTCGGAGCTTTTCACGAAGGACTCGCCGCGCGGCGAGATCATCGTCACGTTCCTCGCGCTGCTGGAGCTGCTGCGCCTGCGGCAGGTCGTGGCGCGCCAGGACGCCGCGTTTTCGGAAATCGTCATCATGGGTTCGGAGGCGGCGGAAGCCGAAGGCGCCGCCGCCGCGCGCCCGATCATCGGAGGGGCCGACCATGTGGAACCCTGACGCCGACCGCGACGTCCCGCTGCGCGCCATCGCGGGCGCGCTCGTCCTCGGCGCGGACCACGCCGTCACGGCCGCCGAGGTGCACCAGGTCGTGGAGACCGTGGAGTCGCTGCGCCGCGCGCAGTCGGCGGACGCGCCGGAGGTGACGGACGCGGAGCTCGAGGCCGCGCAGGCCGAGGCGGACGTGGCCGCCGGCCGCACCGTGGGCGCGATCCCGAAGGCCGAGGCCGAAGCGGCCGCGACCGCCGCGCGCGTCGAGATGGACAAGCGCGAGAGCGCGGCCAAGGAGACGCCGCCCGCCAAGGTCTGCCCGCCCGCCGAAGTGCGCGCGGCGATGGAAGAGGTGCGCCGCGCGCTCGCGGACGCGGGGCTCGGCTTCGAGCTCGTCGAGACGGAGGGCGGCTACCGCTTCCGCACGTCCGCGGACTGCGGCCCGTGGGTGCGCCAGATGCTCGGCAAGGGCCGCGCGACGGTGCTTTCGCGCCCGGCCGTTGAGACGCTCGCCATCATAGCGTGGCGCCAGCCCGTCTCTCGCTCGCAGATCGAGAACATCCGCGGCGTGAACGCCGGCCACGTGATCAAGGCGCTCATGGAGATGCGGCTGGTGCGCATCATCGGGCGCAGCGACCAGCCGGGGCGCCCGTTCCTGTTCGGGACGACGCCGGAGTTTCTCGCGCACTTCGGGCTCAAGAGCCTGGACGACCTCGCGGCCGTGTCCGGCGCCGAAGAGCTCGTGCGCGACGACGCGCCCGCGAAGGGCAAGCCCGCCGCGCGGCCCGAGCAGCCCACGCTCTTCGTCAAGTAGCGCCGCGGCCGCGCGTCAGGCCACGCCGCAGAGCCGCCGGTAGGCGGCGTTGCCGCGCAGCAGCTCTTCGTGCGTGCCTTCGCCGGCGATGCGACCGCGGTCGAGGACGACGATCTTGTCCGCGTCGCGCACGGTCGAGAGGCGGTGCGCCACGACGAGGCTCGTGCGCCCGCGCAACAGGCGCCGCATCGCCGCCTGGATGCGACGCTCGGTGCGGGCGTCCACGCTGGAGGTGGCCTCGTCCAGCACGAGCACCTTCGGGGCGGCGAGCGCCGCGCGGGCGATCGAGAGCAGTTGGCGCTGGCCCTGCGAGAGCGCCGCGCCGGCCAGGCCGACCGGCGTGTCGTAGCCGCGGGGCAGGCGGCGGACGAACCCGTCCGCGTCCGCGAGGCGCGCGGCCGCCTCGATCTCCCCGCGCGTGGCGTCCGGGCGGCCGAAGGCGATGTTCTCGGCGACCGTCCCGGCGAACAGGTGCACGTCCTGGAGCACGATCGCGAGCGAGCGCCGCAGCGCGGCCTTGGAGAGCGAACGCACGTCCGCTCCGTCGAGCAGCACGCGCCCGGCCTGCGGGTCGTGGAAGCGCGCGAGCAGGCCGATCACGGTCGTCTTGCCGGATCCGGTTTCGCCGACGAGAGCGACCTTCGCGCCGGCCGGCACGTCGAGCGTGAAGCCGTCCAGCACCGGGACGGCCGGGTCGTAGCCGAAGCGCACGTCCTCGAAGCGCACGGCGCCCGGCGCGTCCGGGCTCGGTTCGCCGCGGCCTTCGTCGGTCTCCGGCGGCAGGTCGGCCGTCTCGAACACGCGTTCGGCCCCGGCGATCGCGCTCTGGATCTGGCCGAACTGCGCCGCCAGCTCGTTCACGGGGCGCCCGACCTGGCGCGCGTAGAGGAGGAAGGAAACGACGGTGCCGACCGTGGCGGCGCCGCGGATCGCCATCGCGCCGCCGGCCGCGGCGACGAGCAGGAACGAGAGGTTGCCGATCGCGTTCATGAGCGGCCCCATCGCGCCGCCGGCCGCTTCGGCGCGGAAGGCGAGCGCGCGGACGCGGCCGGACAGCGCGTCGAACGCCTCGCACGCCGCCGCCTCGCGCCCGAACGCCTGCACCGTCCGGAGCCCGGAGACCGTTTCCTCGACCTGCGCGTTGAGCTCGCCGACCGCCTTCTGGCGCGCTCGGTAGAGCCGGCGCGAGAACGCGGCCAGGCGCCGCCCGGCCAGGAACGTGAGCGGCAGCGTCGCGCAGGCCACGAGCGCGAGCGGCGGGCAGATCCAGACCATGTAGCCGAGCGTGCCGGCGAGCGAGAAGCACGACGAGAAGAACTGCAGCACGCCCTGGCCGAGCGCGTCGCCCGCCATCGCCGTGTCGTTGGCCAGGCGGCTCATGAACTCGCCGTGGCGCGTCCGGTCGAATTCCGCGACCGGCAGCGGCAGCACGCGCGAAAAGAGCATGGCGCGGAGAGACCGCGCCGAACCGACGCTCAGGCGCGTCGTGGCGCGGCCGTTGGCGGCCTGCGCCCAGAGCCCGAGCGCCCGCAGCGCGAGGCCGGCCAGAAGCGCGAGCGCCACGGCGCGCATCGGCACGGGGCGCTCGCCCATCAGGTCGATCGAGAGCCCCACCGCGCGCGGCCAGGCCAGCGCCCCCGCGGTCGCGAGCAGCAGCGGCGGCAGCAGCAGCGCGACTTCGCGCCGGCGGTCCGCGAGCAGGCCGAGCAGGCGCAGGAACGTCGCCCGCGGGTCCCGGGCGCGCCGTTCGTCGTCCCGCCCGAAGCGCCGGCTCATGCGGACGGCGCTTCCCAGGCGCCGCGCCGCGTGATGTATTGCGCGTCGAGGAAGGCGCGGGCCTGGGGGATTTTCGAGTGGATGAACTCGGAGGGCGGCTCGATCGAGAGGACCCTGCCGCCGCCCAGCATCGCGATGCGCGTCGAGATCGACAGCGCGCTGTGCAGGTCGTGCGTGACGACGACCGACGTGATCCCGAGCCGGCCGGACAGGTCCGCGATGAGCTCGTCGATGCGGCGCGAGGTGACGGGGTCCAGGCCGCTCGTCGGCTCGTCGTAGAGCACGATCTCCGGCTCCGTCACGATCGCGCGGGCGAGCCCCGCGCGCTTCTGCATGCCGCCGGAGAGGTCGGACGGGAACTTGGCGCCGTCCTTCTCGAGGCCGACCTTCTCCAGCGCGTCCGCCACGCGGCGCCCGATTTCGCCCTCGGTCATCTTCGTCTTCTCGCGCAGCGGCAGCGCGATGTTGTCGTAGACGCTCATCCACGCCAGCAGCGCCGCGCTCTGGAAGAGGTAGCCGAAGCGCGAGCGGATGCGCGAGAGGTCGCGCCCCGAAGCTTCGCTCACGCAGTCGTCCCCGATCCAGACGCGGCCGGAGGTCGGCGTGAGGAGCCGGATCATGTGCTTGAGCGAAACGCTCTTGCCCGTGCCGGAGGGCCCCACGATCGTGAAGATCTCGCCCTTCTCGATCTCGTAGGAGACGCCGTCCAGGACCTTGCGCGTCCCGAACACCTTGGTGACGTTCTCGAAACGGATCATCGCGGACGCCTCCTAGTAGAAGAGCCGGGTCACGAAATACCCGACGACGAGGATGAGAAGGAAGTTCGTCACGACGCTCTGCCGCGTCGCCCGGCCGACGCCCACCGCGCCCTGCGACGTGCGGAAGCCCTCGTAGCACGAGACGGTCACGACGACGAACCCGAACACGAACGCCTTGAACAGGCCCACCCACAGCGCCTTCATGCTCGCGAAGTCCATCGCGTTCTGGAAGTAGGTCGCCCACGGGACCGCCAGCTGCGTGTGGCTCACGACCGCGCCGCCGAGCACGCCGAGCGCGCACGTGTAGAACGACATCATCGGCACGGTGAGCGCCATCGCCGCCATGCGCGGCATCACGAGGAAGCGCAGCGGGTCGATGTCCATGATCTCGAGCGCCGCGATCTCCTCGTTCACCATCATCGTGCCGACCTGCGCCGCCATCGCCGCGCCGACGCTCGCCGCGAGCACGAGCCCCGCCATGAACGGGCCCATCTCGCGCAGCATCGAGGCCATCACCGCCGACCCGGTGAGCGACTCCTGGTTGTAGACGCGCAGCTCGATGCCGATCTGCAGCGCGAGGATCATGCCGATGAAGAAGGCCACGACCGACACGACCGGGATGCTCTTGACCGCGCACTGCCAGAGCTGGCGGACGATCTCGCCGCGCGCGCGCTTTCCGAACGCGTGGCGCATCGCCGCCACGGCGCCCACGCAGATCATCGCGGCGCGGCCGACTTCGGCGATGCAGCCGAGCGTGGCCTGCCCGAGACGCCGCAGGGCGTTGTCGGTCTTTTCGCGGGGGACGGGTTCTCGGACGATCATGGGCGTGGCGGGGTGCCGCAACGGGCGCCATCATACCACACGCCGCGCCGCGGGGGCAAGCGCCGCCCCCGCCGCGGCGGCGGCGACGGCGAGCGCGAAGGCGCCCGGATCCGCGGCGGAGAGCGCGAGGAAGAACGCGGCCGGGACGAGCAGGGCGGCCGGCCGCCGCATCCGGCGCCCGAGCGCGCACAGGGCGGCCCCCAGGCCGAGGTGCGAGAGGGCGGTCGGCCCGGTCGCGGCGAACGACCAGGCGCACGTCGCCAGAAACGCGGCCGCGGCAAGGAGCGGAACGGAGAAACGCTGCGCGAGGCGCCCGCGCGCCGTCGCCGCCGGGACCGGGGGCAGCGGCGCGGGCAGGAGCGCAAGCGCCGCGAGGACCGCCGCCGGGAAGAACCACGGCGGCGGAAGCGCCGCCGGCGCGAGTTTCGCCAGAAGCGCCGCGGCGCCCGCCGCGAGCGCCGCGACGGGCGCCGCGGCGGGGTTCCCGCGGCGCGCCGCGCGGAGCGGTTCGGCGGCGCACCAGCCGGAGAGGGCGGAGAGAACCGGAAGAATCGGCCGGAGCGGGGCCGCCAGTGCGATGTCCGCGGCCGGGCCGTTCGCGTCGCCGACGGCGAGCGCCACGACCCCGATGCCGAAAAAGAGGAGGTCGGCGTGCGATGCCGGCGCGACCGGCGCCCGTTCGCCGCACCAGCCGCACGCGCAGCCTTCCGCCGCCGGCCGGCCGCACGCGCGGCACGGGGCGACGCGCAGCAGGTTCCATTTGTCCGGTCCTTCCGTCATGCCGCGGAGCATACCACCCCCACGCCCGCCCCCGCAAGCGCGGCGCGTATTCGGTCAGGAATCGGGGAAGGGCTCCACCGTCGTCGCATGCGGCGGCGTCGCATGAGAAGCTGTTCCCGATCGCGGGGTCGCTCGAAGGCCGCGCGGAGCGGGCGGATTCGCGGGCGTCGCTCGCTCGGCGGGGTGAATCCCGCCGTCGCTCGCGCCGCCTCGCGACACCATCCCGCCCGCGCGGCCTCCTCGCTGTCCCCCCCGCGATCGGGAACGGTTTT
>JAFTHC010000281.1 GCA_017457625.1 Kiritimatiellia bacterium | reverse complement strand
CCGACCGGCGACTGCAGCGAGATGGGCTGCTGCGCCATCTTGAACACCTGGCGGACACGGTCCACGCTCATGCCCATTTCGGCGGCGGTTTCTTCGTGCGTCGGCTCGCGGCCGAGCTCCTGCACCAGTTTTTTCTGGATACGGAGCAGGCGGTTGATCGTCTCGATCATGTGGACCGGGATGCGGATCGTGCGGGCCTGGTCGGCGATGGCGCGGGTGGCGGCCTGGCGGATCCACCAGGTCGCGTAGGTCGAGAACTTGTAGCCGCGCCGGTATTCGAATTTCTCGACGGCTTTCATGAGCCCGGTGTTGCCCTCCTGGATCAGGTCCAGGAAGCTGAGGCCGCGGTTCATGTATTTCTTCACGATGGAGATGACGAGGCGGAGGTTCGCCTCGACCATCTTGGTACGCGCCTCGAGCCCCTTGCGGAGCGCTTCGCGCAGGGCGAGGAACTTGTCGTTGAAGAGCTTGGCGAACGCGTCGTCCGCGTTGCGCGGGGCGTCCGCGGGGCGGACGGCGCGCATGTGCGCGCGGAGCCCTTCGAGCGCCTCGGCCGTGAAGTCCATCGGCGTGAAGCAGTCCGCCTGGATGCGGAGCACCTCGCCGCGGGCGCGGTCGATGCGGTCCTTGAGGTTCTTGTTGGGCTTGCGGCCGTGGCGGCTTTCGAGGAGACGGCGCAGGTTGCCGTGGTTGAGGCGCCAGTTGGAGAAGTATTCGTCCTCGCGGCTCACGAACCCGCGGCCGTTGAAGGCGTCGTCGGAGGAGAAGCCGGCGGCGATGCTCGCCAGCGACTCGATCTCCTTCTGCTTGAAGTTCAGCTCGATGAAGAGGTTCTGGAACTCGACGAAGGACTTCTGGTAGCGGCGGGCGAACTTGTCGATCTCGCGGGCGAGGGCCTTCTGCTCGGCCGTGGTCTCGCCGCGGGCGGCGACGACGGCCGCGAGCATGCGTCCGGCGAGGCCGGACGCGCGGAACTTCTCGGAAACCGAGGACATCGCGGCCATGAGCGACTCGAGCGTGGACTTGAGGTGCGGCAGCTTGCGCATGTAGTTGTCGCGGCTGTCGACGTATTTGTCCGTGACGATGCGGTCGAAGCGCTCGGTGCCTTCCTCGATCTGGCGGATGACCTTGAGGTAGAAGCGCGGGGCGAAGCCGAAGGCGTTGAAGCTCGTGCGGACGGCCTTCTCCGATTTCTCGATCTCCTTGCAGATGCGGACCTCCTCCTCGCGCGTGAGCAGGGGGACCTGGCCCATCTGGTGCAGGTAGGCGCGGATCGGGTCGTCGAACGACTCGGCCTTCTGGGGCTTGCCGGCGGCGGCGGCCTCCTCGCGGGGGGTCTTGCCGGCCTCGGCTTCGGCGGGGCTCACGATGTCGATGCCGCCGGCCTGGATTTCGGCCACGTAGGTGTCGATGTCGGCGTCGTTGAGGACTTCGGCGGGCAGGACCTCGTTGATGTCGTCGGTCGTGATGTAGCCCTTGCCGTCGGCGCGCTTGAAGAGCTCGCGCAGGCGGGCGGCGTGCTCCTCGTGGTCGTGGCGTGCGGGGGCGGCGGACGCGGCGGAGGGCTCGTCGTCGGGGCCGGCGGCGTCCGGGGCGTCCCAGTCGAACACGCCGTCCGCGGCGGCCGCCTCTGGCTCCGGCAGCGACGCGTCTTCCATCGGGAAGCGGGCGTCGTCGGCATCGTCGTCGTCTTCCTCCGGCGGGATGTCCTGCTTGCTCACGTCGCTGATGAGCTTCTCGACGTCGAGATTGCGCGCCTCTTTCTCGATTTCGTCGGCGCCCTTCTGCAGCTCCTCGAGCGAAGGCTCGGGCGTGGCGGCGTTCTTCTCCGCCTCGTCTTCCTGTTCCGCGACCCAATCCGGATTGAGCCCTTCGCCCTCCGCTTCCGCGTCGAGCAGGTCGTCGAAGTCGTCCTTCGGCTTGCGCCCGCGCTTGGCGGGTTTCTTCGGCTGGACCAAGACGATGAGTTCGTCGTCCTCGGCCTTCGGCGGCTTGGGCGCCGGCTTCTTCGGGGGCGCCTTCTTCGCGGGCGCGGGCTTGGCCGCCGGTTTCTTGGGCGGAGACTTCTTCGGAGGCGCGGGCTTGGCGGCCGGCTTCTTCGGCGGTGCCTTCTTCGCGGGCGCGGGCTTGGCCGCCGGCTTCTTCGGCGGCGCCTTCTTCGCGGGCGCGGGCTTGGCCGCCGGCTTCTTCGGCGGCGCCTTCTTCGCGGGCGCGGGCTTGGCGGCCGGTTTCTTGGGCGGCGCCTTCTTCGCGGGCGCGGGCTTGGCGGCCGGTTTCTTGGGCGGCGTCTTCTTCGCGGGGGCGGGCTTGGCGGCCGGTTTCTTGGGCGGCGTCTTCTTCGCCGTCTCGTTCGATTTGCGGGTATTGGAGGACATGTTCAGAAAAAAATTACGGAGACAATTTTGGTTCTGCGGATCTCCCCGGACTAAAGACGGCCCTTCGGCATCGTGGCGGACGGTCGATATCCGCGATTGTAAAACCAGACGGTGTTTTTCCCGTCCTCTTCGCCATCCGCGTTGGCGAAAATTTTCTCGATGTGCCCGTCAAAGAAAATGGCCAGAGATCCCATGATTTCGACGGACTTTCCGCCGGCGGCCTTGAGCGGCTTCCGGACGCCGGTCGGATGGACGCCGTATTTGTAGCCTTGTTCCGAAGCGGAGAATTTGTCTTCCGGAAAACTGTAGTCGAACCCCGCACGTTCCCACGTGTAATCGTAGGTGGCGGGATTGATGCAGCAGTCCGAGGAAAGTCCGGGACGGTTGCGATCGCCGCGCATCGGAGGATTCCGCTGGGTTCGCCACGCCGTGTTGCTGTCGTCGATGTTGATCAGCCCGGTCGTCCGCTTCTCTGTGGCGTTGTTGCCGTAAGCCGGGACGACTTCGGTGAACAAAAGAAGTTTTGACGGTTCCGGCCGATGCCACTTGGCGTTTTTTTGCGTAGCCGGTTCGATGAGATATCGCGTGGATTCCGGAGGAAAATCGGTTCCGATGCTTTCGAGCGTGAGCTTCTCCGCGCCCCAAGAGTTGAAATCTCGGCAATAGTCGCCGTCGCCGCTTCCGAAAAACGGATTCATGGCGTATGTGCGGTAAATCTGCAACCCGTCGGCGTCGTCTCCGTCGTCCGCTCCGCCGGCGCGGGCGGCGCGCTCCCGGACATGGGCCTGCATGGCCGGACAGGCGTAGGATGCCAAATCGCCGACGAACCCGAACAGCGTCCCGTTTTCGATGCAAAATCTGGATTTGGGACCCGTTCCGAGTTCGTATTCCACGGCCAGAGTCGACGGTTCGGCGTCTTGCCGGGATTTTTGCGTGATGAATTTCGCCCGCAACTCCTCCAATTTCCCGCTGGGGGGATACACCGCGACCCAACCCAGCCGTCCCTGCCATCCACGGGCGTTCGTTTCGTAGGTCTGGGCCAGCGGCAGCTCCTGGCCGTTCTGCATCGCAAAGGCCAGCACCGCGTCGTGCAGCTGCTTGAGGTTGTTGCGGCACTGCTGCTCCTGGGCGGAGGCGCGGAGACCGCCGACCGCGGTGCTGATCAGGCCCGCGAGGATGCCGATGATGGCGATGACGACGAGCAGTTCGATGAGGGAAAAGGCGGCGTTCTTTTTCATTTGCGCGCGTGGGAAGTGTTTGGTAGGATGAAGGGCGTCCGGAAGGACCGACCCGCCGAAGATGCCGTCGTGTGCGTTTGACGGGTAGAGAATTTTACCAAAATCGTCAAGCCAAGTCAACATGCCCCGGAAAAATAAACTTTCCTCCGAAAACGGGGGGCCGACGGACGAAATCCGCGTCGACGGCCTGCGCCTGCGGTCCGTCCTCGGCGTGCGCCCGGACGAGCGCGCCGCGCCGCGCGACCTCGTGGCGCACGTGCGGCTCGGCCTCGACCTGGCGCCCGCCGCCCGGTCCGACGACCTTGCCGACACGGTCGATTGGGCATCCCTCTGCGACCGCCTCCGCGCCTGCGCCGCCCGCCGCGCGGACCGGCTCGCCGAGACGCTCGCCGACGCGCTCGCACGCGAAGCGCTCGCCGATCCGCGCGTCGCATGGGTCCGCCTCCGGCTCGAAAAACCCGGCGCCCTTGCCGACGCCGCCACCGCCTCGATTTCCGTGTTCCGGACGCGACCGTCCGCCCCCGCCCCATGAAACGCCGCTTCCGCCTCCCGGTCCCGCTCGCCGTCCTCGCCGTCACGCTGGGGGGATGCCTTTCACGCCCGGAGGCCGCGGAGTTGGATTCTCACGCAGAGAACGCAGAGAACGCAGAGAACACGGAGGTTGTTTCTCACGCGGAGTTCGCGGAGGCCACGGAGTTGGATTTAGGGGTGGTGGACAATGGTGGCAATGGTGGACAATCCCCCGAAGGGGAGGTGAA
Organism: Kiritimatiellia bacterium; assembly: GCA_017457625.1. Classification (GTDB taxonomy): domain Bacteria; phylum Verrucomicrobiota; class Kiritimatiellia; order RFP12; family UBA3636; genus UBA3636. The sequence goes on along the minus strand of JAFTHC010000281.1, from coordinate 3,039 downwards.
ACCGACTCTCGCCGAATGGACGCACGCACTTGCCCGCCTTCCTTCAGTGACCGTCGAAGCCTACCCCGACGCGGACGAGGTGTCGGTGTTCGAATGGGAGGAGACGCACTACGAGACGAACGGGACCTACGCGACGACGTGGACGACGCTGTCCAAGATCCTCACGCAGCGCGGGCTTGAGAACAACCGCACGTTCTCGTTCTCGAACAACGACTTCTACGGTTCGACGACGGTGCTCGTCGCGCGGGTGATCTCGCCGGACGGCACCGCGCGCGACGTCGACCTCGCGGCCAATCTCGCCGAGGCGGTCGACACCGGCTCGCTCGCGAGCAACATCCACGACCCGAACGACAAGACCTTCACGCTCGCGCTGCCCGGCCTCCAGGTCGGCGACGCGGTCGAGCTTTCGATCCTCCGCCGCGCGAAGCGCCCGCGCTGCGAGGGCGTCTACTCGGACTACCTCACGTTCGAGAGCGACCACCCGATCCTCTTCCAGGGCGTCCGCATCACCGGCCCCGCGTCGATGCCGCTGCGCTCCCGCGCGTTCCGCGACGCGGGCCCCGTCTCGCTCGAGCACGCCGCGTCCACGAACGAGGCGGCCGGCACGATCACCGAGGTCTGGACCGCCGGCGAGACGCCGCGCTACTTCGCCGAGCCGGACATGCCCCCCGCCTACGACTGCACCGCGCGCCTGCTCCTCTCCACCGCGCCCGACTGGGAGTCGCTCTCGCGCTGGTACGCCCGCCTCTGCGCCCCGCACCTCGCGGCGACCAATGCGGCGATGGCGGACAATGTGGCATCGATCCTGCGCGACGTCGTCGCGCAGGATCGTGCGAAGACAGACAACGAAACCGGAAGGGATGCGCCCACGGCGCGTCCGCTCGATTGGGAGACGTATCGCATACTGCCGTCCGACCCCTCAGCCGAGGAGGAGGCCATCTACGACAAGATCGAACGAATCGTCCTGCCGGCCTTCGATGTCAAGGATGCCACTCTCCCGGAAGTCTTTTCGTTTTTGACGGACCTGTCCCGCGAAAACGATCCGGACGAATCCGTTCCGTTGGAGCGTCGGGGCGTGGAGTTCGCCGTCCGGCTCGATGCCGGTTCCGATGCCGACGTTCCGCGCGTCACGATCAAGGAACGGGATGTTTCGGTCGAGGACGTCCTGGACCTCGTCGAGGAACAGGCGGACGTCAAATACAGGGTCGAGGACGGACGCGTCGCGGTCCGGCGCCGGGAGGACGCGACCGGCGAAACGTTCGGCAGGATGTTCGTCCCCGCGATTCCGCCCCCGGCAGGCGAGCACGCCACGCCCGACGATTGGAAGGCGTATTTCTCGACGCTCGGCGTCCGCTGGCCCGAGGGGTCTTCCGTCGAACTCGTCGCGGACGGGTCGGGCGTCCTCGTGCGGAACACGTTCCCCGAGCTGGACGTCCTGGCGTCTCGCCACGGAACCTTCGATCCTCGCCGCCTCCCGACCGTTTTCGTGGACGCGCGTGGATTCGCCCCGTTGCAGCTTCGGGCGGACGGCTCGACGGTCGTCCGTCCCGCCGACCGCGTCGTTCCGCCGGGTGCGGCGCAGGATCGGGAGCTTGTCCGTCTGCTCGAAACCCCGGGCCACAGCCGCAGTCCGTTTTCCCCCGGCGTCGAGGTCGACGCCCAAGCGCCGATCCGTGCACTCAAGACCGTCGCGGACGCCATCGCGCAGGTCGGATTCCTCCCCGTCACTTCGTTCCGGATCGCGGGCCGGCCCTTCGTGCAATGGGACAATTCCGCGAGCGCGCCGGAGGTCGAGATTGATTTCGATCACCCCGACGCGCCGATCCCGGGATTCCTGTTCTTCGGCGTCGAGGCGATCGAGCACGCCTGGCATCCGTTCCCGTTCTCGGACGGCGCGCCGTTCCCGGAGGGACGCCACGACCGGCACGTCGACGCGGCGGGCGCGGCCAAGGCATGGCGCGCGGCGCGCGAACCGGGCAAGCCCGATCCGAAGGTCGTCGTCTTCTGCGATCCCGACGCCACCTGCGGCCGCCTTCACGAACTGATGGTCTCCCTGCAGGGCGCGGGCGCCGAAATCGGCGTGTGCGTCTGGGACGGCAATGTGTTCTCCCCCGTCGCCAACCGGCTCCGTGCGGCGCACAAGGCCGCCGACGATTCTCACGCGGAGTCCACAGTCGTTCAATCCTCCCGGGAGGCCGTTCTCGCCAATGGATTCGGATGGGCTTACACGTTCCAGTTGCCCGGCGCTTCCGCGGAAGAAACGGAAGAACGGGTCGGGAAACCGCTCGAACGGGCATTCGCCACGATTGAGGGGATCCAGCGCGTTTCTGTCCGCATCAAAGAAGACAACATGGGGATCGCGGTTGCCGAATTCGCACCGGATTCCGACCGGACCGCAACGAAGACGGCCGTCGCGGACGCCGTCGCGACGGCCCGCCGGTCCATGCCCGCCGACGCGGTGGTTGCAGGGCCGGTTTTCAGCGCCGTCCCCCGAGCGGCGGAGCCGCGAGAGTCGACCGATGCAGGGGCGGCGGACCGCGCGGATGCGCGGCCGCCGGCCCCTGCGAAGTCGCAAGCGCGGGCGGCGGTCGTCCGCGCGCTCTTCGACTTCGTCTCGCGCGAGGTTCGATACATGGGCGCGATGGCGGAGAGCGAGGCGCCGGGCTACGAGCCGCACGACGTGTCGCTCACGTTCGACAACCGCTACGGCGTGTGCCGCGACAAGGCCGCCCTGCTCGTCGCGATGCTCCGCATGGCGGGAATCGATGCGTGGCCGGTGCTGATCAACGTCGGCCCGCGCAAGGACCCGCAGGTGCCGCAGCCCTACTTCAACCACGCGATCGTCGCGGCCGATTCGGGCGACCCGGCGGGCCCCTACCTCCTCATGGACCCCACGAGCGAGACGACGCGCTCGCTCCTCCCGGAATACCTCTGCGAGATGAGCTACCTCGTCGCGCGCGACGAGGGCGAGGGCATCCGCGAGACGCCCCCGCTGCCGGTCGAGCAGAACCTGCTCCGAGCCGAGACGGTCTACACGCT
>JAFTHC010000280.1 GCA_017457625.1 Kiritimatiellia bacterium | reverse complement strand
CGGCATGGCCCCCAAAATCGAGAGCTGCCTCGCGGCGCTCCGGGCCGGCGTCCGCAAGGTCCACCTCGTGGACGGCCGCCTCTCCCACTCCCTCCTTCTCGAAATGTTCACCACCAAGGGTGTCGGCACCCAGATCGTCAAATAGAAAGAAACAACCATGAGCACCGAAAAGACCGAAGACGCCGCCGCGCTCTGCGCCGACTACCAGATGGACACCTACGCCCGGACCGCGACCCTCGTCCGCGGCAAGGGCTCGCGCGTGTTCGCCGAGAACGGCATGCAGTATCTGGACTTCACCTCCGGCATTTCCGTGGTGAACCTCGGCCACGCCCACCCCGCGATCGTGGACGCGATCAAGGCCCAGGCCGAGCAGATCGTCCACACGTCCAACCTGTTCTACAACGAACCGGTCGGCCGCCTCGCCAGGAAACTCTCCGAAATCGGCCTCGGCGGCAAGTGCTTCTTCGCCAACTCCGGCGCCGAAGCGAACGAGGCGATGTTCAAGCTCGCCCGCCTCTGGGGTTCGGCCAACGGCGGCCGCTACGAGATCGTATCGATGGTGAACTCCTTCCACGGCCGCACGCTCGCCACGCTGTCCGCCACCGGCCAGAGCAAGGTCCAGAAGGGCTTCGACCCCCTGATGCCCGGTTTCGCGTTCGCCACGTTCAACGACCTGGAGAGCGTGAAGGCCGCGGTGACCGACAAGACCGCCGCGATCCTGCTCGAGTGCGTCCAGGGCGAGGGCGGCTGCGTCCCCGCCTCGGAGGAGTTCGTGAAAGGCGTCCGCGCGCTATGCGACGAAAAGGGCGTCCTGATGCTCTGCGACGAAATCCAGTGCGGCCTCGGCCGCACCGGCTCGATGTGGGCCTTCGAGCGCTACGGCGTGAAGCCGGACGCGTTCACGACCGCCAAGTCCCTCGGCGGCGGCCTGCCGCTCGGCGCGCTCGTCGCTTCGCCCGCCCTCTCCGGCGTCTTCACGCCCGGCTCCCACGGATCCACCTTCGGCGGCAACCCGGTGGCCTGCGCCGCCTCGCTCGCCCTGTTCAAGGTCTACGAGGAGGAGAAGATCGTCGAGCACGCCGCCGAATACGGCGAACTTTTCCGCAAGGGGCTGGAGGCCTTCGCCGAAAAATACGACCAGGTCCTCGGCGTCCGCGGCGCGGGCCTGCTGCTCGGCCTCGTGCTCAAGGAGCCGGACGCGGCCAAGGTGCAGGAAGAGCTCCGCATGGGCGGGCTCCTGGTCTGCGTGGCCGGCCCGCACGTCGTCCGCTTCCTGCCGCCGCTCAACATGAGCGAGGACGACCTCGAGGAAGCCCTCGAAATGGTCGGCGACGCGCTCGCCGTCGTTTACGGCGAGGACGAGGAATAACCCCACTCGGCCCGGACCCCGCGACCCACCCGTGAACGCCGATCCGCCAACGTCCCTGCGCCTCGGCGCAAAGCAGTCCCGCATCGTCGCGAGCGCGATCACGCTCGTGGCCCTGTGCGTGCTGTTCGCGCTCGGCGCGGCCGTGTTCTGGCTCGCGATGTCGGTCGTGGACCGCTACCGCCTCGTCCTCCTGCCGCCCATCGTCGCGGTCATCCTCGCCAACGTCGTCCAGCCCGTGTTCGACGGCGTGCGCCACGCGCTCTGGAAGCGCCTCGGCCGCCTCGTGCCGCCCCGCCGCCAGCGCATCCCCAAGGGCGTCGTCACCACGCTCGCGATCGGCGCCGCCGTGCTCTCGGTCCTGCTGCCGCTGGCCGCGTTCCTGTGGCTGTTCGGGTCGCTGCTCGTCGACCAGCTCCTCGCCCTGCCGTCCGCGATGCCGGACGTGGGCGCGTGGCTGCGCGCCAAGGCGCCGGCCCTCGCCGACTACGTCGAAAAGCACGGCTGGCTCGAATCGGCCGCGCAGGCGCTGCAGTCCGAATGGCTCTCCGAAGCCGCCATTTCCGACAAGGCGATGGCCGCCGCCGGCGTCGCGATCTCCAACGCCAAGGCGATCGTCCAGTCCGTGGCCGCCTGGCTCATGGTGCCGGTCTACATGATCATCTATCTGGCCTCCCGTCCGCTCGAAGGGCGCGATTTCGCCAAGATGATGGTAGGCGTCACCGCCCGCACGCGCGACAACGTGCGCTTCCTGATCGACGAGTTCATCCGCATCGTCGTGGCCTATTTCCGCGGCCAGGTGCTCGTGGCGCTCATCGAAGGTCCGCTCTTCGGCCTCGGCTTCCAATACGTCGCCGGCATCCCGAACGGCCTGCTGCTCGGCGTCGCCGTCGGCCTCGTGAACATCGCCCCCTACATGGGAACCGTGTTCGTCATGCCGGTCGTCTGCGTCGTCGCCTACGCGAGCGGCGGCGCGGTGTCGGTGCTGCTCGCGATCGGCGTATGGGCCGCCGTCGGTCTCTCGGACTTCTTCATCGCCCCCCGCATCAGCGGCAACCGGACCGGCCTCGGCGTCTTCGCCGTCATCTTCTCGATCCTCTTCTGGGGCTCCGTCATGGGCGGCCTCTTCGGCGTGTTCCTAGCCGTCCCGCTCACCGCCTTCCTCTCGGTCTGCGGCCGCCTGCTCGTCCGCGAGTACTTCTCCGAGGAACCCGCCGCCGCCCTTCCGCCTCCGCAAGCCCCTGTCGCTGGGCAAGGGCCCGTCCTGCCGCAAGGCCCTTGCGGCCCTGTCGCTGGGCAAGGGCCCGTCCTGCCGCAAGGCCCTTGCGGCCTTGCGGATTGACATGCCGCCCGACCCCTCGGACGCGGAAGACGTGGCGCTCATGCTGCGCGCCGCGGCGGACGACGCCGCGGCGTTTTCCGCCCTCGTCCGCAAGCACGAAAAACCCCTTGCGAACTTTTTCGCGCGCAACGGCGTTTACAGGGATGTCGAAGACCTGGCGCAGTTGACCTTCCTCAAGCTCCACCGCGCCCGGCACGGCTACCGGCCGACCGCCAAGTTCACGACGTTCCTCTATCTGCTTGCGAGGCAGATTCTCGTCGACCACGTCCGCGCGACCCAAAGGCGGGCGAAACTCCACGAGGAAGCGGGGAAGGAACTGGACGCGGCGCAGCCCGCACCCCGCCACCGCGGGGAAGGGGAGGACGCCGAAGCCGCGCTCGCCTGCCTCTCGCCATCCCTTCGCGAAACCGTCGTCCTCGTCGTCATGCAGGGTCTGGCCTACAACGAAGCCGCCGACGTCCTCGGCATCCCCCTCGGCACCGTCAAATCCCGCGTCTCCGCCGCCCTCGCGCAGATGAAAGAGTTTCTCTCGAAGTAGAACCCCCGATTTCCCATGTCCCCCGGAGCCTCCCTCGCCCTCGCCGACAATCCCGGTTTCGCCGACCTCGTCGCGGCCCTCGCCGCCGCGCCGTCGCGCGAGTTCCGCCCGATCGAACCCGGAGTCCGCGCCGCGCTCGCCGCCCGCGCGGCCCGCGCCGCGTTCCTGCGCCGCGCCGGCACCGCGCTGGCCGCTGCGGCCGCCGTCGCGGTCGCGGTCCTCTTCGCCCCGGCCGGCGAAAGAGGAGCCGGCGCCGTCCTGCCGCAAGGCACTTGCGGCTCGGGCGTGGCAGGCGCCGTCCTGCCGCAAGGCCCTTGCGGCTCGGGCGTGGCGGGCGCCGTCCTGCCGCAAGGCCCTTGCGGCCTTGCGGATACCATCGCCCGCCAGCGTCTTGACGGCTCCTGGCCCTCCGCCCGCGGCGGCGAAGCCGGCGCGCCCGGCGCGACCGCGCTCGCGATGCTGGAGCTGGCGCCCGCCGCGAAAGCCGGCGACAGCGCCGCGGCCGAAGCGCTTTCCCGCGGCGCGGCGTGGCTGCGCGCCCACCAGAACCCCGACGGCTCGTTCGGCGCGGCCCCGGCGGACTCCGCCGCGGGCGCGTGGAACCTCGCGCTTTGCGCCGCGGCGTTGCTAGACCTCTACGGCGCCGGCGGCCGCGAAGACCTCTTCACGCCGGTGGACGGCGCGGTGGGCGCCGTGCGCGACCGTCTCGCGCGGCCCTCGGCGGCGGACCTGCCTCTCGCCGCCGCGCTCGCGCTGGCCGATTCTCTCGAATGGCCCGACGCCGGCGACCTGCGCCGCGCCATGCGCCGCCTCGACGTGCCGGGCGGCACCTTCTCCGAGCGCCGCGCCGCCCTCGCACACGCGGCACTGAACCCGCGGCCTGACGCCTGACACGCGGAGGCCCGTCTCGCGCTCGCATGCGGCGGAGATGATTCACGCGGATTTCGCGGAGGCCCGTCCCGCGCTCGCATGCGACGGAGATGATTCACGCAGAGAACGCAGAGACTCTACCCCGCGCTCGCATGCGGCGGAGATGATTTACGCGGAGTCCGCGGGGTTGTTTTGGGTTGGCGCGCTCTCCGAGCGCGCCAGAAACATGTTTTTTCATTATTCAATAAGTTATACACATAAAACACAAAAATTCTCCACGGCGGGATTACGCGCCGTGCGACCACGCGCGCAGGTCTCCGCGCCCTCTGCGGACTCCGCGTGAAAAATCAACCACGGTGCGATTGCGCGCCGTGCAACCGCGCGCCCAGGTCTCCGCGCCCTTCGCGGACTCCGCGTGAAAAATCAACCACGGTGCGATTGCGCGCCGTGCGACCGCGCGCCCAGGTCTCCGCGCCCTCCGCGGACTCCGCGTGACAAAGTTTTCCTTCACACGCGCCCGGAAATATGCTATCCTCCTCCGTTGCTTTTCCCCTTTCGCCCCCGTTGTCGTCAACACCACCCCCTTCCCGCCCCATGAAAACCCCCACCTTCTTCGCCGCCGCCACGTTCGCCGCGGCGTTGTTTGCGTCCCCCGCGGGCGCGGTCAATCTTGCGCCCGGCGCGACCTACAGCCAAGACTTCAACTCGCTCGGAAGCTCCGCCTCGGCGTCGCTTCCGAGCGGATGGAGCGCGACGGCATCCACAACGGTCCGTGCGGTCACTTCGACCGAATTCGCAGCGGCCGGGACGACCACCGCACGCGCGGGAACGGGAACGGGGACGAACGCGGGCATCTACAACTGGGGCGACGCTGCCGACGAGGATGACAGAGGCGTCGGATTTCTCGCCAGCGGTTCCGCCGCGAAGACGGGCAATCTTTACCTTTCCCTCACGGCCACCGGCTACATCCCGGACTTCACGGTTTCCTACGACGTGAAGTGCTATCGGAACAATTCGAACGGCTACCGGTTCCAGCTCTACTACTCGACGGACGCCGGCGCAAACTGGACGAGTGCCGGAAACGACTTTCTCACGGCGCCCGCCACGGCGTCGTCCGGAGGGGTCGTCAATCCCGCCGGCGTGACGTCTGTCTCCTTGAAGTCACTGGACGTGGCCCTCGCGTCCGGCGAAACGATCATCCTCTGCTGGAGCTATTCGGTTCCGTCTGGAAGCACGACGTCCAACGCGCAGGGTCTCGGCATCGACAACGTCGAAATCGCCGCCAGCCAATCGTCAGGTCCTTCGCCGCTTGCTGCGCCGTCGTTCGAACCGGTCCAAGACGGGGACGCGACGGCTGGCGGGTTCACGCTGCGGTGGATGGCCGTCGAAAACGCGGCCGGCTACGAGATCGTCGTGACGAACGTGGCCGACCAGATGGAGGCGGGGTTTCAGGTTTCGTATTCGGGTCCAAACCTTCCCGACGACCCGATCGTCGCGGCAACCATTTCCGGCCTTGACGCCGACACGGTCTACGCCGTGGCGGTCCGCGCGCTTGCGACGACGGATCCGTCATCCCCTTCGACCGACTACGTCGACTCGGACTGGTCTTCTCCCGTTGAAATCGCGACCACGCTTGCGGGCGGCTTGCGCCGCGCGACGCTGTTCGACGAAACGTTCGACAGCATTACCATGACGACCGCCACCGCGTGGAGCGGAAGCGGCGCAATCGCGAACACGGACGAACCGGATTGGACGTTCGTCTCCAACGCCATTCGCGCGCCGATGGGCATGCGCCTTGGAACGGCCAAGGGAACGGGATTGGCCACAACCCGCGAAATCGCGGTCTCCAACAATCTCGCGTCGACCTCGGTCGTGCTTTCATTCCTCGCCGCCTCCTACACGGGCGAAGAAACGGCTGGTCTGGTGACTCTGATCGATGGTGCGACGGGTACGGAAACGGCAATCATCGCCCTTGATCCGGATCCCATGACGAACGGGGCGAAAGAGCCGCTCGCAGGCGGAACGTTCTACAACGAAACGATCACGGTTCCCGCCCGCTTTGCGCTCCGGTTCGAGTCGCTCGCGTCCGCGTCGGACCACCGCCTCCTTCTCGACTCGATCAAGGTCACGCAGGTCTACGATCCGAACTACGCGGTCCTTCTCGCGCCGTCGGACGTGGCGGGGTCCGCCGTCGGCACGCACGGGTTCACGGTGTCGTGGACCGGAGTCGAGCACGCGGAGGGATACGAGGTGCTGCTCGACGGCGCCGTGGCGGGGTCTTGCGCGGCGGCGGCCACGTCGTTGGCACTCACGGGTCTCGCGGACGGAACGACCTACTCGGTGCAGGTTCGCGCGCTGGGCGACGGCCTGCACTACGGCGACTCGCCGCTTTCGACCGCGATTTCGGTGACGACCGACGAGGACGCGCAGAGCGTCGTCTTCGCGGTGGCGGGCGCGCCGGCGGGCGACGTCTACGCGGGCGACGCCGTCTCCTTCACGGTGGCCGCGACCTACGAGGCCACGGGCGCCGCCGCCCCGGTGACCTTCTCCGGCATCACGGGCGCGACGTTCTCCAACGGCGCGTTCTCCTGGACGCCGGCCGAAGCGGACGTCGGCCCGCACACGGCCACGTTCGCATCCGGCGCGTATTCGACCAACATCTCGATTACGGTCATGTCGGCATTCGCGACCGTGGCGCTCGCCGAGACGGAGAACTTCTCGCAGATCAAGAGCACGTCGTGGACGTCCACCTCGGGCTACACGAACGAAATCGTCGGCGACATCGGCGCGTGGACGGGACACGATCTGATCAAAACCAAGAGCGCCGTCCTCTTCGGCCGGGGCGACTCGTCCGGCACGGTGGTCTCCCCGGCAATCGAACTGCGGGTCCGCACGCCGGGCAGCTTCTCCGTTTCGTTCGACACCGGCGCGATCTCCAACAAGTCGGCCAGCGTCCAGGCGCAGATTCTGGACGCCGGGACCGGCACGGTGCTCTACACAACGAACTTCCCGTCGATCGCGCGCCTTCCGCTGGACGCGACCGCGGTCGCGGACGCCGGCGCGCGCTTCACGGTCGCGCCGGACGCCTCCGTCGCGCTGCCCGCGGCGGTGAAACTCTCGCTCACGACCTATACGTCGGAGGGCGTGGACTGGCTGCGCGCCTACCTCGACACCGTGGTCTTCTCGCAGACCGTCTCCGCGAAGATGCGCGACCTCGCCGCCCCGACCGGTCTCGCGCTCGACGGCGCCGCCGGCGAAACGGGCTTCTCGTTTGCATGGACCGCGGTCGCCGGCGCGACGAACTACGCCGTGCGCGTGCTCGACGCAGCGGGCGCGGTCGTCTTCTCCGCGCCGTTCTGCGCGGCGGCGCAGGCCGCCGTCTCGGGCCTCGCGGACGACGCGGCCTACACGGCGCAGGTCCGCGCGACGGGCGACGCGGCGCTCTGGTTCGACTCGCCCTGGTCGGAGGCGCTCGCCGTCCGTACCAAGCGCGCGGCGCTGCACCCGACGCTCTCCTTCGGCCGGTGGGCGAACGGCCCGGACGACGGCCTGCTGCACGCCGGCATGGCCAACGCCGCCGCCGTCTCCGCGACGCTCGACGACGGCACGACCCCGGTCGCCGTCGCCTACGCGGGCTGCACGCCCGCGCCGGTCGTCGCCCCGACGTTCAAGGGCGGCGTCCTCTCCTGGCGCCCGGCCGACGACGACACCAACAAGGTCTTCGCGCTCTCCTTCGAAATGACGCCCGCCGAAGGCGTCGCCTACGTGACGAACGTCGAATGCACGGTCCGCACCGCGCCGCCGCTCGAGCCGCCGGCAATCACGGTCGCCTCGGTCGGCGTCAAGAAAGTTTCCGCGTCCTGGGACCCGGAGCCGCAGTTCCGCGCGACCGGCTACCTCGTGCGCCTGTGGCGGGGTTCCGCCGACTACACGCGCCCCGGCGTGTGCTACGAGGACTTCTTCGACTACGCCCTGCCGGCCGGCTGGTTCGGCATCGGCACGCCCGGAACGAAGTGGTATACCTCGAAACAAAACGCCGACGCCCGCGTCCAGTTCAGCGAAACCGGAGACGCGCTCGTTTCCGAACTCCATTCCGCGCCCGTGACCAGCCTCTCGTTCCAGGTCAAGCTGAACGGCTCCGCCGGCTCGACGTGGACGCTGTATGCATCCACCGGCGGAACGAACGAGACGGCGTGGGTCGAGATTGGCGGTGCTGGCGTTTCAACCGAAACCCGTTCGTTTTTCTTCCAAAAAGAAAGCAACTACCGCCGCTTCAAGTGGGTCTTCACGAAAAACGGCGGCAACATGGGCCTCGGCAACATCGCGGCGGAGCACGAAGGGGCCGGCGCGGCGTTCGTGGCAGGCTACGGCTCGGCGGCCGCGGCGGCGGACTGGGGCGCATCCAAGACGCTCGCCTGCGAAACGTTGCGGGCGGGCACGGAATACTTTCTGGAGGTGACGGTGACGGACGGCTCTTCGACCGCCTCCTCCGTCGTCCGTTTCTCGACGCTCCCGGCGCCCAAGGGCCTGGTGATCGTGTTCAAGTAGGGGTGGCGGCGCGGCCTCGCGCGCTCAGCGCGCGGGGACGCGCCGCACGAACTCTTCGAACAAATCCGCCACGCGCGCGGCGGAAAACTCCGGCGACCAGAGGTGGAGCCGGGGCAGATCCTCCCATTGCCGGTCGGAGCGGAAAACCCAGCCGCCCGCGTCGCGTTCGTGGGGGCCGGCTTCGTTCTCAGGGCCGTTGCGGCGCTCGATGCCGCGCCAGAACTGGAGGCGGCCGAACTGGGTGTGGGTGTTGCCCGTGGCGGGGTCCTTGTCGTTGAAGAAGAGCGTGATCCAGCGGACGTCGTCCGGCGCGGTTTCCACGACGATCCACCGGTAGCAGCGGTAGTCGTTCGCGCGCGAGTTGCCGTGCGAGACGCGGACGGCCCAGTCCGGGCGGCGCCGTTTCAGCTCCGCGGCGATCCGCGCGGCGGCGTCCGCTTCGGCGGCGGCGACCGTTTCGATCGCCTCGTCGACGCGGCGGCGCTCTTCGGGCGGCGGCGCGGCCGGCCGCGGCGTGGCGGGGTCCGCGCCGGCGGCGAGGGCGGCGAGCGCGTCGCCTTCGCCGCAGCGCACGAGGAAGGAAACGAAGCGGTCGACGACGAGCGGGACGGAAAAGTCCCCGTCCCAGACGCGCGTCCGCGGGAGAGCGCCGTCCTCGTTGTCCGTGCGGAAGCGCCAGACGCCGGCGGCGTCGCGCTCGTGGGGCCCCTGGGGACCTTCGCAGCGCCAGAACTGGACGCGGCCGAGCTGGACGTGCGGGTTGCCGGTGCGCCGGTCGAGGTTCGAGTGGTGCGTCGCGAGGAGGTATTCGCGCTCGCCGAACTTGACCGAAATCCACTGGTAGTTGCGGTAGTCGTTCTTCTTCGAGCGGCCGGCGGAGCGGCGCGCGGCGATCCCGGGATACCGCGCCCGCAGTTCGCCGAGCAGCGCGTCGAGGACGTCCGAGCAGACGGCCCGGACCGTCTCGAGGGCCTCGTCCGCGCGCGCCGGGGGGCGCGGCGCCTCGTCCGCGGCGGCGGCGACGGCGGCGAGCAGGACAAGGGCCGTGAGCGTCCGTTTCACGATCGTTCGGGCGGGGGAGCGCCCCCGGCGTTCGTCTTCTCCGGCGGGCGGGCGCTATTTCGCCAGGCCGACCTGCTGCGCGACGAGCGCTTCGCCGCAGTAGCGCTTGCGGAGGACCGGCTTTTCGATCTTGCCCGTCGGGTTGCGCGGGACGGGCGCGAAGATGATCTTGCGCGGCCGCTTGTAGCGCGGCAGCGCCTTGCAGAACTCGTTCACGCCGTCTTCGTCGAGCGTTTCGCCGGGCTTGACCTCGATCACCGCGGCGGCGATTTCACCGAGGCGCGGGTCCGGCAGGCCGATCACCGCCACGTCCTTCACGGCGGGGTGCGCGCGCAGGAAGTCCTCGATCTGCACCGGGTAGAGGTTTTCGCCGCCGGTGATGATGACGTCCTTCTTGCGGTCCACGAGGTAGATGAAACCCTCCGGGTCCTGCATCGCCATGTCGCCGGTGTAGAGCCAGCCTTCGGCGTCGAGCACCTCGGCCGTGGCCTTCGGGTCCTTGTAGTATTCCTTCATCACGCCGGGACCGCGCACGGCGAGCTCGCCCACGTCGCCGCGCGCGACGGGTTTGCGCTCCGGCGCGGGGCCGACGATCTTGGTCTCCCAGCCGTGGCCCGGAACGCCGATCGCGCCGACGTGCGAGACGTTCTCGACGCCGAGATGCACGCAACCCGGGCCGGTCGATTCGGACAGGCCGTAGTTGGTGTCGTATTGGTGGTTCGGGAAGACCTTCTTCCAGCGCTGGATGAGCGAAGGCGGGACGGGCTGCGCGCCGATGTGCATCAGGCGCCAGCGCGAGAGGTCGAACTCCTTCAGGTCCACGTCGCCGCGGTCGATCGCGTCGAGGATGTCCTGCGCCCACGGGACGAGAAGCCACACGATGGAGCACTTCTCCTCCGACGCCGCGCGCAGGATCCACTCGGGCTTGACGCCGCGCAACAGCACCGCCTTGGCGCCGACGAGGAAGCTCCCGAACCAGTGCATCTTGGCGCCCGTGTGGTAGAGCGGCGGAATGCAGAGGAAGACGTCTTCGTGCGTTTGCCCGTGGTGCGCCCGCTCCACCTCGCAACTCTGCGCCAGCGCCCGGTGGCGCAGGACGATCGCCTTCGGGAAGCCGGTCGTCCCGGAGGAGTAGTAGATCGCCGCTTCGTCGTCGAGCGAAAGCGGGACCGCCGGGCGGCGCGAGGAGGCGTAGGATACGAGGTCGCGGTAGCTTTCGGCGAACGTCGGGCAGTCGCCGCCGACGTAGAGCAGCGCCTTCACCTTCGGGAGCTGGTCGGAAATCTGCTCCACGCGCCCCGTGAACTCGGGCCCGAAGACGAGGACCGACGCGTCCGCGAGGTCGACGCAGTATTTGATCTCGTCCGCCGCGTAGCGGAAGTTGAGCGGGACCGCGAGCGCGCCGGTGCGGAGCGCCCCGAAGTAGATCGGGAGCCACTCGAGGCAGTTCATGAGGAGGATCGCGACCTTGTCTCCCTTTTCCACGCCGCGCGAGAGCAGGAAGTTCGCGAAGCGGTTCGCCTTCTCCTCGAATTGCGCCCACGTGATTTCGGAGCGGAACGCGTCGAGCGGGCCGGCCTCGACGAGGGAATACTCCTTCCAGGTCGTGTGGCGGGCTTCGAGCTCCTGCGGATTGATTTCGACGAGGGCCGTTTCGTTCGGCCAAAGCCGGGCGTTGTCGGCGAGGATTTCGGGAATCGGTTTCATGTCGGACGGATTCTAGCACGCGCCCGGCGCCGTCGCAAGCGCGGTGGCGCGCGCGCGGAAAATCTGCTAGCATTCCCGACTCGTTCCAAGCGTCATGGAGAACGAATCCGCACAACCGAACGCACGCCCCGCGGGCGCGGCCGGGCCGCCGCCCCGCCATTTCCTGTTCGACTGGAACGGGACGCTGCAGGACGACCTGCACGCGGCGGTGGCCGGGACCAACGCGATCCTGGCCGACCAGGGCCGGCCGCCGATCGACGCGGCGCGCTACCGCGACGTGTTCTCCTTCCCCGCCCGCGGCTGCTACGAGGCGCTCGGCATCGACGTGGAGCACCACGACTGGGACGCGCTCTGCGAGCGTTTCTTCTCCGTTTTTTCGGCCGACCCCGCGGTGCGCCTTTTCCCCGGCGCGGCGGCCGCCCTGCGCGCGCTGCGCGCCGCCGGCGCCACGCTTTCGATCGTGTCCAGTTCCGAGGAAAACGAACTGGAGCGCGCCCTCGCGCGCCACGGCGTGCGCGACCTCTTCGACGCCGTGAGCGGCCATGCGGACGCCGCCGCCGGCTCCAAGATCGCCCGCGCCCGCGCCGTGTTCGCGGCCCTCGGCGCGGCGCCCGGCGCCGCGTGCGTCGTCGGCGACACGGGCCACGACAAGGAGGTCGCCGACGCGCTCGGCTGCGCATGCGTCCTCGTCGCGTCAGGCTACGAATCGCGCGTCCGCCTCGAACGCCGCGGCGCGCCCGTCCTCGACTCCGTGGCCGATCTCCCCGCCTTCTTCGGCCTCCCCTCCGGCCTTTCTCCTTCCTGACCCTCCGACCGTCCGACCGTCCGACCGTCAGACCCTCCGACCATTAGACCATTAGACCATTAGACCATCCGACCATGAAAAAACAGTTCCAAACCGAAGTCGGCCAAATGCTCGACCTCGTGATCAATTCGCTCTACTCCAAGAAAGAGGTCTTCCTCCGCGAGCTTCTCTCCAACGCCTCCGACGCGTGCGACCGCTCGCGCTTCGAGGGCCTCACGGACAAGTCGCAGGCCGCCGACTCGGACTACCGCATCCAGATCGTCCCGAACAAGGAAGCCGGCACGCTCGCCGTGACCGACAACGGCATCGGCATGACCGCGGAGGAGCTCGAGAAGAATCTCGGCACGGTCGCCTCCTCCGGCACCAAGCGCTTCCTGCAGGCGATGAAGGACAAGGCCGGCGCTCCCGAGCTCATCGGCCAGTTCGGCGTCGGCTTCTACGCCGCGTTCATGGTCGCCGACCGCGTGGACGTGACGACGCGCCGCCGCGGCGCCGCCGGCGCGACGTGGAGCTCCGACGGCAAGGGCGAATACGACCTCGACGCGGCCGGCGACGACGCGGCCTGCGGCACGACGATCGTCCTGCACCTGCGCGACGACGCCAGGGAATACCTCGACCCGTGGCGCCTCAAGGAGCTCGTCCGCACCTACTCGGACTTTCTCGCCTATCCGATCTTCCTGTGTCCCGACCCTTCGGAGAAGCCGGACGGAAAAGACAAGGACGCCGCGCCGAAGGAGCCCGAACAAATCAACTCCATGAAGGCGGTCTGGAAGAAGTCCAAGTCCGAAGCCAAGCCCGAGGAGGTCGAAGCGTTCTACAAGCACCTCACCCACGACGACGAGAAGCCGCTCGCGACGGTCCAGTTCGCCGCCGAGGGCGCGACCGAGTTCCACGCGCTCGTGTTCGTCCCGCGCACCGCGCCCTACGACCTGTTCTACCCGAACGCCAAGCTCGGCCTGCAGCTCTACGTGCGCAACGTCTTCATCGGCGACGACGTGAAGGAGCTGCTCCCGCGCTACCTCTCGTTCGTGCGCGGCGTCGTCGAGAGCGCCGACCTGCCGCTCAACGTCTCGCGCGAGATGCTGCAGGACGACGCGGTCGTGCGCCGCATCCGCAAGTCGCTCGTCGGCAAGATCCTCGGCGAGCTCGAAGACATGCAGAAGAACCGCGCCGAGGACTTCGCCGTCTTTTCGCGCCAATACGGCCGCATGGTCAAGGAGGGCTGCCACTCGGACTGGGAGAACTCCGACCGCCTTCGCGACCTGGCGGTGTTCCAGTCGTCCGCTTTCGACGACCCGGCCAGGACCACCACGCTCAAGGAATACGTCTCCCGCATGCCCGAGGGGCAGAAGGACGTCTGGTATCTGGCGGCCGACACGTTCGACGCGGCGAAGCACTCGCCGTTGCTGGAGGCGTTCGCCAAGCGCGGCTGGGAAGTACTCTTCTTCACCGACCCGGTGGACGAATTCTTCGCCGAGCGCGTCCGCGAATACGACGGCAGGAAGCTCCGCGCCGCCGACCGCGGCGAGCTCGATCTCGACGCGCCGGACGGCGACGCGAAGAAGGACAAGGACGGCAAGAAGGAGCCGACGGAGGCGGACGGGAAGTTCAAGCCGCTCGCCGACTACCTGGCCAAGCGCTTCGAAAAGGACGTGCGCGAAGTACGGCTCGGCGCGCGCCTGGTCGACTCGGCGTGCTGCTTCGTCGCGGACGAATGGGGCCCGAGCGCGCACATGGAGCGCGTCCTGCGCGCGTTCAACCAGCCCGTGCCCGAGAGCAAGCGCATCCTCGAGCTCAATCCCGCTTCGCCCATGGTGGAGAAGATGCTCGGCCTCGTCGGCGACGAGGCGCGCGCGTCCGAGCTCGCGGACCTCGCCGACCTGCTGCACGGCCAGGCGCAGCTGGCGGAAGGCACGCCGCTCTCGGACCCGGCGCGCTTCAACAAGCTCGTCTCCGCGCTCGCCGCGCGCTAGTCGCGGTCGCCGGGCGCGCGGACGCTCGGCGTGCCGACGGCGTTCACGGACACCTCGAGCCAGGCGTCGCCGTCCTCCGCGTCCTTTTCGCGGACGCGCCAGCGGTGCGGGCGCACCGTGCCGTTGGCGCGGTAGTGCACCACCACCTCGCCCGACTCCGCCGCACCGGGGTCGTCAGCCGCGGCGCGGCGGTTGTCGCGCACCGTGTCGCGGAAGCCCTCGAAGGAGACCGACACGCCGGAGAGCGTGCGCTCGCGGTTCACGGAATCGGCGAACGAAACCGTGGCCGGCAGGTCGCGGCCCGCGGCGTCGGAAACGACGGCGAGCGTGTTCGTGCCCGCGTCGCCGGACGCGTGCAGCCGGCTCTCGCGGTCCTGCTCGGACATCGCCAGGCCGAAGCCGCCGGCGAGGTTGGCGGAGCGGCGGGCGCTCGTCTGCAGCAGTTCGTCCGTGTAGCCCACGTCGTTGGTGTAGGCGGCCAGGTCGCTCAGGCCGAAGCGCGAGGCGCTCTCGCGCTCGCGGGCCACGATCGAGAGCTTGCCCGAATCGAGGTCCGCGACGAGGTCGACGGGCGTCTGGTTCAGCAGTGCCATCGAGTGCGCGTAGCGGCCGGCGGCGGCGAGCTCGCGCGCGCCGGTGCGCAGCGCGCCGCCGGACAGCATGCCCGACACCGCCGGCGCCACGGCCGCGGCCAGGATGCCGAAGAGGGCGACGACGAGCAGCAGTTCCAGGAGCGTGAACCCGGCTTTTTTCACTTGCCGCGGTTCGTGATGTCGTCGTCGGTGTTCATCGACCCGTCGGCGCCGGCGCTGCGGACCTCGAGGAAGCCGCCGTCCACGACGCGGAGCTGGAACTCGTTGCCCCAGCCGTCCTGCGTCGGCTTCTTCGGGTCGAGCAGAGGGCGCATGCCGTCCGCCGAACTCTTGAGGTCCTCCACGGAATTGGGGTAGCGGCCGACGCGCACCTCGTAGGCGGCGGCGGCCGTCTCGATCGAGCGGATGCTGTCGCGCGTGGCGTTGGCGCGCGCGTCGCCCGCGACGCCGCCGAAGTTCATGACGACGCCAGCCGCCAGCACGCCGAGAATGGCGATTACGAGCAGCAGTTCGACGAGCGTGAAGCCGGCCCGCGCGGCGTTTTTCGCGTGTTTGTCCATGGATCGTCTCCGGTGTTTGTCGGTGATGGGGATGGAGGAAGTCGTTTCAGTGCGGTCATTCTAGCACAGGTCGCGACCGTTGGAAACCGAAAAAAACGCGGTTTAGCAAGGGTCACGCGGTCACACGCAACTCAGCCGCGGACCGTCGCAGCCGCGAACGCGGCCGCGACGGTCCGCGTCGAAACGGCGCGGAAACGCATGGAGCGGCCTACTCGCCGCGCAGGGCGGCGGCGGAAGCGGCGGCCTCGGCGGCGCGGGTGCGGACGTAATCGGCGGTTTCGGGGCCGGCCTTGTTGTTTTCGAGCGCCTTGGCGTAGAGCGCGGCGGCTTCGTCGTAGGCGGCGAGGGCCTTGGCCGCGTCGCCGGCGTCGCGCCAGATGTCGCCGACGCGGGCCTTGTTGTCCGCGACGATCGCCATTCGCGTGTGGACGACGCCCGTGGCGGGGTCCGGCTGGTCTTCGTCGGGCAGCATTTCGACGAACGCGTCGAAGAGGCGCACGGCCTCGGCCGGGTTTTTCTCCGCGAGCGCCTTGTGGGCGCGGACTTTCGTCTTGGCCATTTCGTGCCAGGCCGCGTCGCGGTCGGGGATGCCGGCGTCGAGCAGGCGGAGCGCCTCGTCGTAGTCCTCGAGCATGAACGCGGCGTCCAGGTCGTAGGTCGAGAGCAGGTCGCGGTCGGCCGGGTCGGGCAGGCGCGCGGCGATCGCCTTGCCGAGCGCGACGGTTTCGCGCAGCAGGTCCTTGTCGGAGATCACGTCGTAGAAGTGCGCCGAGTAGATCGAGGAGAGGGACGAGGGCGGCACGGCCGTCATCGTGAGCAGGCGCGAGAGGCGCGCGGGGAACTGCGCCGGGTCGGCGGCGGAGCCTTCGAACACGACCCCGGCCCACTCGCGGGCCGCGAGCTGGAGCGTGCGCGGGAGTTTCGCGAACCGTTCGTCGAGAACGACGGCGGAGGCCATGCGGTCGACCGCCCCGAAGTCGCCGGCGCGGCGCGCCTGGCCGAACGCGTAGCGCAGGGCCTGCAGCAGCTCGAGATCGGCTCCGCCCTCGACGAGAACGGGGAGTTTCGCGGCGACGCCCGCGAAGTCGCCGGCGGCGGCGAGCAGGCGCAGGTCGATGGCGTCCGCCGCCGGGGCGAGGTCGGCCGAGGTTTCGCGCATCGCGGCGGCGACGCCCGCGGCGTAGTCGGTCTTGCCGGCCGCGATCGCGCCGACGGCGATGCGGGCGCAGAACGGCCCGATGGCGGCGGGCGGGAACGTGGCGAGCGCGTTCGTGACGACCGCGAGCGACCCTTCCGGATCGCCGGCGGCGAGGAGGCGCGAAGCGACCCAGTCGGTCGCGGCGAAGCGCATGTCCTGGGGCAGGTCCTGCGCCAGCAGCGTCCGCGCCCAGTCGAGCGCTTCGTCCGCGCGGCCGGTTTCGAGCAGGTAGCCGTAGATGATGTCGCGGCTCGCGGACACCTTGTCCGGGACGGTGCGCAGCTCGCCGAGATAGGTCGATTTGGCCAGCTCGATCTGCTCGGTGAAGAGCAGGAAGCGCAGGCGCGAGCCGCGGACGAGTTCCTCGAAGGGGGCGAGCGCGGGGTCGTCGTCCGCCTCGAAGAACGCCTGCGTGGCGCCGTTCGTGTCGCCGGCGGAGAAGAGGCCGTCGATCTTGCGGAAGAAGTCGTAGATCGGCTGCTCGTCCATGACCGCGACGGGTTCTTCGGACGATTCGGCCGGGTCGGCGGCGGCGGCGAAAGCCGCCAGGCAGAACCCGGCGGCGGCGAAACGGGACAGGACGCGGATCTTCATGGCGTGTCTCCTCGGTGCTGGAAGGAAAATGGAGCGGGTGAAGGGAATCGAACCCTCGTAAACAGCTTGGAAGGCTGCCACTCTGCCATTGAGCTACACCCGCGCGGGAACGGACCGGACTCTACCAGAAACCCCGCGCGCGCGCAAGCGGATTCGCACGACTGCCGACCGGGGCGGGCCTGCGAGGGGTTATTCGGCGGGGGCGACGTCGCCGAAGAGGGCCCCGACCGCGAGGCCCGCCAGCTCGATGCGGTTCGTGCCGGCGGCGGAGAGGACCTCGTCCGGGAGCGAAACGGCGCCGGCGAAGTCGGCCGACGCGGCCACGCGCACGGTGCGCGTGGCGGTCGCGCCGCCGAGCGTGGAGACGTCGAGCGGGATCGACGCCGACTCGGGGTGGACCTGCGCCAGGACGCCGCCGGAGAGCGACTGGCCCGTCGCGTAGCCGCTCGAAGACCGCGCGGAGCGGGCGGATTCGCGGGCGTCGCTCGCTCGGCGGGGTGAATCCCGCCTTCGCTCGCGCCGCCTCGCGACTCCATCCCGCCCGCGCGGCCTCCTCGCTGTCCCCCCCGCGATCGGGAACGG
>JAFTHC010000279.1 GCA_017457625.1 Kiritimatiellia bacterium | reverse complement strand
TTCTGGATCTCCTCGCCGATCGAGATGTCGCGCAGGCGGGTCGCCTGGAGGCGGGCGAGCGATTCGGCGTCGAGATCGACGATGTGCGGCGTCACGACGAAGATGCGCTGGACGGTTTCCTTGTGGGACGACTTGCCGCCGAAGAGCCATCCGATCACGGGGATGTCGCGCAGGAACGGGATGCCCCAGCCGCCGTCCTCCACGATGTCGCGCAGGTAACCGGCGAGCATGATCGACTCCTCGTCGAAGACCGCGGTCTGGGTCGTGAGCGACGAGGAGCGCTTCATCGGCATCGCATCGACCGTGATGGCCTCGAAGCCGCCGTCGTCGAGCTGGAGCGAGAGCCAGACCTGGCTCGGGATGTTCGTCGAGAGCGCGGGCAGGATGCGGGGCTTGATCTGGAGCGTCGTGCCGGCGGAGACCTCCTGCAGGGTCGCGACCTCCGTGCCGACGACCTTGGCGTGGTAGCTCTGCTGGTCGGTCATCTCCGCCGCGAGGTTGTTCACCGTCAGCAGCTGCGTCCGCGAAATAGAGCGCGCCTTGCCCTTCTCACGCAGCGCCGTGAGCGAGGCCCCGAGGTCGTAGTGCGACCCGAGGTGGGTGAGCGCCCCGGCGAGGCCCTGGCCCGCCACTTCGTCCGTGCCGAAGGAGTTGCCAGCGTTCATGCCGACGCCGACGGAGTTGCGGCCGCGCGTCCCGGTGCCGCCGACGGAGAGCTGCCAGTCGAGCGCGTTCTTCTGCGACATCTCCACCGTAGTCACGTCGATTTCGACGAGCTTCTGCGGGACGTCGAGCTTCTCGATGAGGTTGGAATACATCGGCATGCGGGCGGTGGAGTCGCGCACGATCACGGCGTTGAGGCGGTTTTCGGCCCGGATCATCGGCTTCAGACCAGAATTGCGGACCGCCTCGGCCTTGGCGCGCTCCTCCGGCGGGATCGCCTCCAGCGCGAGGTTCACGCTGCCGTCCATGATCTCCTTGAGGAGCGTCGCGACGCCCTTGATCTGGGCCGAGGATTCGGGGCTGGAGACGGAGAAGTTCACGTCGTCGGCCCACGTGTAGGTGAGCGGGAAGATGCGCGCCTCGACCTCGGTGAAGGTCCGCTGCTCGCGGAGCTTGTCCGCCTTGGAGACCATTTCCTCGACGAGCGAGACGTAGCGCGGCGGGCCGGAGACCATCACCAGCTCGTCGTTGGAGGTGGTCTTGAGCGGGAAGCGGGAGTCCTCCACGCCGAGCTCGGCGAGCATGTCGCGCACTTCGCCCGCCTTCATGTAGCGCAGGTCGATCAGCATGGTCTGGATTTCGCCCGCGCCGTAGAGGTAGAGCGCCGCGCCGTCGTAATACCACACGAGGTTGTGCGTCGTGGCGAGCTTGTCGAGGAATTCCGCCGGAGGGGCGTCCTTGAAATCGCCTGAGAACACGCCGCCGACGGCGGGCGACATCACGACGGAAAGGCCCTCGGCCACCGCGAAGGTGTCGAGCGCGGTCCGCAGGTCCATGTCGCGCGCGACGAGCGTGTAGGCCGGCGTCTTCCACGGGATGTCCGCCCCCGCCGTGCGCAAGAATGCGCACGCGCAGAACAAGATTGTCGCAAGAGTCCTCTTCATGAAAGTCTCCTCTAGGGCCGTATCATCATTTCGCCGGACGGCTCTCCGGCGTCCCCGCCCGTCCTCTCCGCCTCCAGCCGCGCGCGCCACCAGTCGCACGAATCGCAGAACGTCTCGAAAAACCTCCGCAGGTCGTGCGCATCGGCGGTCGCGGGGATCTCCTGCCAAAGGAAGGTTGAAGGTTGAAGGTTGAACGGT
>JAFTHC010000278.1 GCA_017457625.1 Kiritimatiellia bacterium | reverse complement strand
TGCGCAGCGCCATGCGCGCGATGGCGGCCTCGCCGTCGAGACGGCGCGCATCCTTGAGGACCGGAAGGGCTTCATCCAGGGCGGCGCGCGCGGCGGCCGCCGCGGCGGCCCGCGCGCCGACCGTCCGTCCGGCCTCCGGCACGGCGTCCGCGAGGCGCTTGGCGTCGGCCGCCCGGCGCCCGCGGGTCTCGGCCGCGTCGTCGGCCAAACGGACCGCCGCGAGCACGGCGGCCTCGTCCGGACGGAGCGCGCGGGCCTTGTCCGCGGCGGCGAGTGCGGCGGCGGCTTCGTCGCGTGCGGGACGGCGCGCCTCGAGCGCGGCGGCGTCGGTCTGGAGCGCGCGGACGCCGGCGGCGAGCTTCGCGTCGGCCTCGAGCCACGCCTTCTCGGCGCGGAGCGCGTCCGCGCGGGCGGCGGCGGCGGCGGCGCGCGCCTCGGCCTCGGCGCGGGCGGCTTCGGCGACGTCGGGCGCGTCCAGCCCGGCGAGACGGTCCCGGAAGACGTTTGCCTCGGTTTCGCGTTTGCCGAGCGCCTGGTTCTCCTTCTTGGCGCGCTCGTTGATCCGGGCGCCGAACGCGGCGAAGTGGGCGGTGTTGGTCGCGCGCTCGAGGATGTCGGCGCGCTCGCGGTCGCGGGCGTGGAGGAACTTGTCGAACTCGCCCTGCTCCAGCAGCACGGTGCGCGTGAAGTCGTCGAAGGAAAAACCGGCCTTTTCCGCGACGAGCGCCTTGGCGTCGTCGAGACGCGCGGGCGTGACGTCCTCGCGGTCCGCGAGCCGGACGAGCGACATCTTCGCGGTCCGGAAGTCGGTCGTGCCGTCGCGGTGGCGGATGCGTTCCTGCTCCCAACGCGAGCGCCACGCCGCGCCGTCGGCGCCGAGGAACTCGACTTCGGCGAAGCACGAAACGGCGTCGCGGTTCATCACCTCGTTGCCGCCGCTCGTGAGCTCGCCCTGGCGCGCGGTGCGGCCGTAGAGCGCGAGCGTGATGGCGTCGAGGATGGACGACTTGCCGGCGCCGGTGTCGCCGGCCAGGACGAACAGGCCGTCGCCGAAGGCCGGGTCGCGGAAGTCGATCTTCCACTCGCCGGCGAGGCAGTTGACGTTGGCGAAACGGACGGACAGGAGCTTCATGCGACCACCTCCGGGAAAAGCGCCTCCAGTTCGGCGCGTTCGGCCTCCGAGAGCCGCAGGTCGGGCTCGGCGAGGCGTTCGGCGGCGAGGCGGTGCGGCGCGATCGCGCGCAGGTCCTCGACCGAAAGCGCGGGCGGCGCGCCGGCGGCGGCGCCGGGATCGGCGGCGCGGTCGTCCGAGACGGCCACGAGCTCGGCGCCCGAGCCGGCGAGCGCGTCGCGGACGAGGCGGCAGGTTTCGGAAAACGCCCCGTCGCCCGCCGTGACGGAGAGCGCGGCCCACGCTCCGCCGGCGGGGCCGGCGGGGTTCTCGGCGGCGAGCGCGGCCGCCGCGGCCACGGTCTCCTCGCGCGAGCCGGACAGGACGCGCAGGGGCCGGAAGACGGGGACCGGCACGGTGCGGACGGCGGGCGCTTCGCCCGGGCCGCCCGCGAACTCGGCGACGGCGACCGACTTGGGCGCGGCGCCCTCGGCGAAACTCATCGGGAGCGGCGCGCCCGCGTAGCGCGCGGCGTCGCGCCCGCCGACGGCCTGCGGCAGGTGCAGGTGGCCGAGCGCGACGTAGTCGGCGCCCGCCAGCGCCTCGGCCGGGACCGCGTCGAGGCCGCCCACGGAGCGGCGGCCGCGCTCGGACTCGGCGTCGGAAAACGCGGCGCCGGACACCGTCGCGTGCGCGACGGCGACGAGCGGCGCGTCCGGCGCGAGGGCGCGGGCCGCGGCGATCGCGGCCGCGGCGTGTGCGCGGAAGCCGGCCGCGGCGTCGCCGCCGCCCTGCGTGCGCAGCGCGCCGTCGCGCTGGAAGGGAATCGCGGCGAACGCGAGCTCGCCGCCGTCCGCGCACGGCACGCGCAGCGCCTCCGCGTCGGCGGACGCGTCGCCGGCGACCAGCGACACGCCGACGAGGTCGAGCACGCGCCCGGCGCAGCCGAGCGCCGAGGGCGAATCGTGGTTGCCGGCGACGGCCACGACGCGTCCGGCGAGGTTCTCGCGGCGGACGCGGGCGAGGAAGTCGAACCAGAGCTGCTGGACCGAGGCGGGCGGATAGTAGACGTCGAACAGGTCCCCGGCGAGGACGAGCGCGTCCGGACGCTCCGCGGCCAGCAAACCGCAGAGCCAGTCCAGGAAAAGCCGCTGCTCGGCGAGCCGGTCCCGGTCGTGGAGCTTGGCGCCGAGATGCAGGTCGGCGAGATGGACGATTTTCTTCATGGCGGTCCAGTATACCCGAACCGCCCGGCGTTTTCAACGCGCAGACGCGGAAACCCGGGGCCGACGCATCTTCTCCCCCCCCGTTCGCCCCCTTTTCCCCGCGACGGCGTTTGGCGGCGATGCCCCCCGGATTCGGCCTTGGCGTCACGCCCCGCGGTAGGCGAAGCTCCGGAAGTCCGCGGGCGCGCGGCGGCCGGTCAGGTCCACGCACGAGATGCCGACGAACGGGCCGGTGTGGCCGTCGGTCTTCATCTCGCGGTAGGCTTCGTCGCAGAGCTTCGAGCCGTCGAGCTCCCCGCAGACGTCGGTCCACGTCCGCCCGTCGAGCGAATGCGAGAAGCGCAGCGCGAAGACGTCCTTGCGCACGCGAAGGAAGACGTGCGTCGCGCCGCCGAGCGGAACGAAGCCGCCGGGGACGGGCTCGGAGAACTCGCGGTTGCTGCGCACGGAGAGGCGAAGGACGTTCTGCGCCGTCTCCTCGTCGCGCGTGAGGTGGAGGAAGAAGAAGTTCGACGCGTCGTAGATCAGCATGAGCCCCGCCATCTGCTGGAAGCTTTCCGGCGCGAACTCCAGTTCCGTCTCCGCCTCACAGGCGAAGTGCTGCACGCGGCGCGCGACGAGGCTCTGCCGCTGCCACGAGATCGGCGACTCGCGCCCGTAGAGGCGCAGCCAGCCGGGGCGGGCGGAGAGAGAGCCCATCGCGTCGTCGAACGGCACGCGCAGCGTCTTGAAGACGCCGGGCAGCGCGGGGGCGTCGAAGACGACGCGCTCCGACTCCGGCGCGACCGGCGCCTCCGGGAGGTCGACGTCGAACTCGACGGGCGGCACGAGGCCCTCGACGCCCTTCATCCGCAGCCAGCCGTCGGCGCTCCACTCGACCGGCACGAGCGCGGTCTCGCGGCAGAGCGGGCATGGCTTCTGCCAGCCGACGGGCACCGGGCGGCCGCAGAGGTAGGCGACGAAGAGGTCGCCCTTCGGCGTGTCGACGAGGCACCCGTGGCCTGTGCGCTGCAGCGGGCTCGCGTGGTCGTGCTTGGCGGTGAGGAGCGGCTGCGGGTCGCTCTCGTAGGGCCCCCAGACCGACTTCGACCGCGCGAGCTGCACGCCGTGCCAGTAGGCCGTGCCGCCCTCGGCGACCATGAGATAGTAGACGCCGTCGCGCTTGTAGATGTGGGGACCCTCGGTGCCGAGCGCGGGCGTTCCGGTGTAGACGACCTTCGCGGGGCCGACGAGCCGCTTCTCCTCGACCGAATACTCCTGCACCACGATGCCCGCGAAGAGACGATGTCCGGGGCGGTGGTCCCAGAGCATGTTGCAAACGTATTTGCGGCCGTCGTCGTCGTGGAAGAGCGAGGGATCGAAGCCGCTCGAATTGAGGTAGACCGGCTCGCTCCAGTCGCCCGCGGGGTCCTCCGCCGTGACGACGTAGTTGTGGACGTCCTTGTAAGGGCCGCGCGTCTCCTTCGCGTCGGTGTAGACGAGCCAGAAGAGACCGTCCGCGTGCGTGAGGCATGGCGCCCAGACGCCGCCGGAATCGGGGTCGCCGCGCAGGTCGAGCTGCGAGACGCGGCGCAGGGGGCTCGGCAGGCGTTCCCAATGGACGAGGTCGCGCGAGCGGTGCAGCTCCACGCCGGGGAACCACTGGAACGTGGAATTGGCGAGGTAGAACCACTCGCCGACGCGGCAGATGGAGGGATCCGGATGGAAACCCGCCAGGACGGGATTGGTCGCGTGGATCACGGCAGGAAAGCGGAGGTGCGCCAAGCTAGACGCGCTCGACGACGATGTCGGGATCGACCTGCGCGCGCAGGTTCTCCTCGACGTAGCCCTTCAGCGTCTCCATCGCGTAAGGGCAGGAGCCGCAGGCGCCCTTGAGGGCGAGCGTGACGGTCTTGCCGTCGATCTTGACGATTTCGCAATCGCCGCCGTCCTGCTGCAGCATCGCGCGCAGCGCTTCGATTTTCTCGCGGATTTTCTCTTCCATGTTCGCACCTCGCGGCCGTTCGGAACGGCGCTTTTGCCTTCCCGCGGATCGCCTCTTCCGTATTCGCGCCCCGCAGTCGTTCCGGAACGCCGCACAATCTAGCCGAACGTCGCAGGGAAAGCAAGCGCTTTTGCATGGCGACTGTTCGGCCCCGCGCCCCCGCCTGTGCGCCAGCGCCGCTCCATACCCCCCCCCTCCCCATAACCGAACCCCTCCATAACCGAACCCCTCCCCGCAACCGAACCCCTCCCCGCAACCGCAACTCCGCCCCGTAGCCGCTGCAGTGCAACAATCGATTGCACCGTGCGTGATTTTTCTTGACTTCCCGCCCGCCTCCTGCGACAATTTCCCTCCGTTCCGGCCATTTCCG
>JAFTHC010000277.1 GCA_017457625.1 Kiritimatiellia bacterium | reverse complement strand
TGACCGAGTTGCGCTTCCTGACCGGATTGATCGGCGCCCCCATCGCCCACTCCGCGTCGCCGGCGATGCACGAATGGGCGGCGCGTGCGCTCGGCGCCCACTGCCACTATCAGTTGATCGAGGTTGCCGGCGCCGGCGCGGCGGAGCGGCGGCCGCGGAGGCGGTCGCCGGGGAAGAGCGAGTCGCGGTCTTCCGGCACGTCGCCGGGGAAGCCGCGCGTGCCCGCCTTGTCCGGATCGGTCGGCACGTAGGTCCCGCGGCGCGGCGGATGCGGGCCGGCCGCCCACTCGGCGAACTGCGCGCGCCAGAGCGCCAGCGCGGGTTCCGAGGCGCGGTCGCGCTCGGCGTCCGCCGCGATCCCCCAGAGCGTGAGCGCCGTGAAGAACCACGGCCTGGAAAACGACGTGCGGCGCCAGCGCAGGGGGCGCTTGGGGTAGTCCGCGAGCGAGACGAGGATGCGCTCCAGGTCGTAGCACAGGGCGCGCGGGACGCGCCAGCCCTGCGTCATGTAGGGCGCGACCACGACGCCGCCCACGAGCCGTTCCGCCACCTCGGCCGCGGACGCGCCGGACGCGCGCAGCCGCTCCCGCAGGAGCGGCGCGAGGAGCGTGGCGAGGCGCAGCGCGTTTTCCTGGACGTAGCGGGGCGACTCGCGGTGCTCGGTGTCGAGGTCGGGCGCGACGGCGTCCAGCGCCGAAAGATACGCCCAGAGCGGCGACTTGGCGCCTCCGGTGCGCTCCACGTAGTCCGCCACGGCGGGCAGCAGTTCGCGCATGAGGCCCGTCTCGTGCAGGCGTCCGAACGCCTCGCGCGACTTGGCGAACGTGAAGAGCCGCAGGATTTCCTCGAAAAGGCGCGGCTTGCTCGCGGCGGCGATTTCGGAGCCGTAGCGCCGGATCGCCGCGAGGGAGGCCGAGTGGATCGTGAATCCGAGGCGGGAGCCGAGCCGCACCGCGCGGAGCATGCGGACGGGGTCCTCGCGGAACCGCACGTCGGGATCCCCGATGCAGCGCAGCACCTTGCGCCGGAGGTCTTTGAGGCCGCCCGTGTAGTCGATGATCTCGCCCGTGGCGGGGTCCCAGAAAAGGGCGTTCGCCGTGAAGTCGCGGCGCAGCGCGTCCTCCTCGGGCGTGCCGAAGGCGTTGTCGCTCTCCTGGTAGAGCTCGTGGCCGGCGGGGCGGTCCGCGGCGGCCGCGTCGTCGTCCGCCTCCGGGTCGCGGCGGAAGGTCGCCGTCTCGATCTGCTTTTCGCCGAAGCGGATCAGCACGAGGCGGAAGCGGCGGCCGATGACGTAGGCGTTGCGGAAGAGCTTCTTGATCTGGTTCGGGCGCGCGTCCGTCGCCACGTCGAAGTCCTTGGGCGTGCGGCCGAGCAGCAGGTCGCGGACGCCGCCGCCCACCAGATACGCGGTGAAACCGTGGGACTGGAGGCGGTGCAGGACGGACAGCGCGTCGGGATCCACGTCGCGCGCCGAGATGGTCGGTTTCGCGCCCAGCAGGCGTTCGATGAAAGACATGTCCGGAAAGAAAGGGAACGGTGGGGTAGGGGAAAAACCGGCGCGCGGGCGGCCGTCCGCGGAACGCGCGCCGGACGGCGTTGGATTAAACCACAAATCCGCCCGCCGCACAAGCGCCGCGCCCGGCGGGCCCGCGGAGGGGAAAAGGGAAGGGGCGCGGCCGGAAAGGCCGCGCCCCTTCGCGCGTGTCCGGTGCGGGACCGGGACGGCCTACATCATGTCGCCGCCCATGCCGCCGGGGCCGCCGTGGCCCCCGCAGTTGCAGTCCTTCTTTTCGGGAAGGTCCGTGATCATGCACTCGGTCGTGAGCAGCAGGCCCGCCACCGAAGCGGCGTTCTGCAGCGCGAGGCGCGTCACCTTGGCCGGGTCGACGATGCCCTTCTCGACCATGTCGACGTATTCGTCGTTGCGGGCGTCGTAGCCCGCGGCGCCCTTGGAGCCCTCGACCTTCGCGACCACGAGCGCCGCCTCCTGGCGGCCGGCGTTCTCGACGATCTGGCGCAGCGGGGCCTCCGCGACGTTGTAGACGATCTGCATGCCGACCTTCTCGTCGCCCTCCGCCGCGTCGATCGCGGCCTTGAGCGCCTTGCGGGTGCGGAGCAGTGCGACGCCGCCGCCGGGGACGATGCCTTCCTCGACCGCCGCGCGGGTGGCGTGGAGGGCGTCGTCGATGCGGTCCTTCTTCTCCTTCATCTCGACCTCGGTCGCGGCGCCGACGTGGATGACGGCCACGCCGCCGGCGAGCTTGGCGAGGCGCTCCTGGAGCTTCTCGCGGTCGTAGTCGGAGGTGGTGTTGTCGATCTGGTGCTTGATCTCGGCGACGCGGGCCTGGATGTCCGCGGTCTTGCCCTTGCCCTCGACGATCGTGGTGTTGTCCTTGTCGACCGTGATGCGGGAGGCCTGGCCGAGGTCCTCGAGCTTGGTGTTCTCGAGCTTGAGGCCGACCTCGTCGGAAATGACGCGGCCGCCGGTGAGCACCGCGATGTCCTGGAGCATGGCCTTGCGGCGGTCGCCGAAGCCCGGCGCCTTGACGGCGCAGATGTTGAGCGAGCCGCGCAGCTTGTTCACGACGAGCGTTGCGAGCGCCTCGCCGTCGACGTCCTCGGCGACGATCAGGAGCGGCTTGCCCGTCTTGGCGACGGCCTGCCGAACCGGGAGCAGGTCCTGGAGCGAGGAGATCTTCTTCTCGTGGATCAGGACGTAGGCGCCCTCGAGGACGGCCTCCATCGAGTCGGGGTTCGTCACGAAGTAGGGCGAGAGGTAGCCCTTGTCGAACTGCATGCCCTCGACGACGTCGAGCGTGGTCTCCATCGTCTTGGACTCCTCGACCGTGATCGTGCCGTCCTTGCCGACCTTCTCCATCGCCTCGGCGATCTTGCCGCCGATCTCGGTGTCGCCGTTGGCGGAGATGGTCGCGACCTGCGCGATGGCGCCGTGGTCCTTGACCTTCTTGGAGAGCTTGGCGAGCTCGGCGACGGCCGTCTCGACGGCCTTGTCGACGCCGCGCTTGAGCATCGTGGGGTTGGCGCCGGCCGTGACGTTCTTGAGGCCTTCGCTGTAGATCGCCTCGCCGAGGAGGACCGCGGTGGTGGTGCCGTCGCCGGCGGTGTCGTTCGTCTTGGACGCGACCTCGCGGAGCATCTGCGCGCCCATGTTCTCGAACGCGTCGGGAAGCTCGATCTCCTTGGCGACGGTCACGCCGTCCTTGGTGATCTGCGGGGCGCCGAACTTCTTGTCGATGACGACGTTGCGGCCGCCGGGGCCGAGCGTCGACTTGACGGCCTTGGAGAGTTTCTGGACGCCCGCGAGAACGCTCTGGCGCGCGTCGGTGTCGTATTTGAGTTGCTTTGCAGCCATTTTCGTTTTCCTTTCTCAAGTGGGGTTAGCCGATGACGCCGAGGAGGTCTTCCTCGCGGACGATCTGGTAGGTCTTGTCGTCGATCTTCACTTCGGTGCCGCCGTATTTGGGCATGAGGACCGTGTCGCCGACCTTGACGTCGAAAGGGATCTCCTTGCCGTCGTCGTCGCGCTTCTTGCCGATCGCGAGGACCTTGCCCTCCTGGGGCTTTTCCTTGGCGGTGTCGGGGATGTAGATGCCGCCTTTGACTTCTTCCTTGGTTTCGACGGGTTCCACGAGGACGCGCGCGCCGAGGGGACGGATTTTCATGGTTTTTCTCTTTTTGGTTGGGGACCCTCCCGCGGCTCCGCCGCGATCGGGTCGTTGTTGTTGTTGGGTTGAAAGAATCGGGATCCGGGATTCGGATTTCGGGTTTCGCGGAGCGAGCCGCTTCGAAGTGGGCTCGCGCCCCCGCCGCGCGTCCGCGCGGCGGGGCGCAGCGGCTATTTCTTGTCGTCGACGATCTCGAAGTCGGCGTCCACGACGTTGTCGTCCTTCTTGTCGGACTTCGGGGCGTCGCCCTGCGGGGGCGGGGGCGGCGCGCCGGCGCCGGCGTCGGCGCCCGGGAAGCCGCCCGGGAACGGGCCGCCCGCGCCGCCGGCGGGGCCGCCCTGGCCGTAGAGCGTCTCGGCGGCCTTGCCCATGGCTTCGGTCAGGGCCTCGGCCTTGGCCTTGATGGCCGCGGTGTCGGTGCCCTTGAGCGCGTCCTTGAGGGCCGCGACGGCGTCCTCGACGGGCTTCTTCTTGTCCGCGGGGAGCTTGTCGCCGGCGTCCTTGAGGGCCTTTTCGACCTGGTAGACGAGGGACTCGGCCTTGTTGCGCTCGTCGACGGCCTCGCGCTGCTTGGCGTCCTCGTCGGCGTGGGCCTCGGCGTCCTTGACCATGCGCTTGATCTCTTCGTCGGTGAGGCCGGAAGAGGCGGTGATCGTGATCTTCTGCTCCTTTCCGGTTCCCTTGTCGCGGGCGGAGACGTTGAGGATGCCGTTGGCGTCGAGGTCGAAGGTGACTTCGATCTGCGGGACGCCGCGCGGGGCGGGCGGGATGCCGTCGAGGTTGAAGTTGCCGAGGAGCTTGTTGTCGCGGGCGAACTTGCGCTCGCCCTGGTAGACCTTGATTTCCACGGAGGGCTGCTGGTCGGCCGCGGTCGAGAAGACCTCGCTCTTCTTCGTGGGGATCGTGGTGTTGCGCTCGATGAGCGGCGTCATCACGCCGCCGAGCGTCTCGATGCCGAGCGTGAGCGGGGTGACGTCCAGCAGGAGCACGTCCTTCACGTCGCCCTTGAGGATGCCGCCCTGGATCGCGGCGCCGATGCCGACCACCTCGTCCGGGTTGACGCCCTTGTTGGGGTCCTTGCCGAAGATTTCGCGGGCCGTCTCGACGACCTTGGGCATGCGCGTGGAGCCGCCGACGAGGATGATTTCGTCCGGCTTGTCGATCTTGGCGTCGCGCAGGCAGTTGCGGCAGGGGTCGACGGCGCGGGAGATCGTGGCGTCGCAGAGCTGTTCGAGCTTGGCGCGCGTGAGCGTGGCGGTGAGGTGCTTCGGGCCGGTGGCGTCCATCGAGATGAACGGCAGGTTGATGTCCGTGGAGGTCTGCGAGGAGAGCTCGCACTTGGCCTTTTCGGCGGCTTCCTTGAGGCGCTGCTTGGCCATCGGGTCGGCCGAGAGGTCGATGCCGTTCTCGCGCTTGAAGTCGTCCACGAGCCAGCGGATCACGAGGTCGTCGATGTCGTCGCCGCCCAAGTGCGTGTCGCCGTTGGTGGCCTTCACCTCGAAGACGCCGTCGCCGATCTCGAGGATCGAGATGTCGAACGTGCCGCCGCCGAAGTCGTAGACGGCGATCGTCTCGTCCTTCTTCTTGTCCAGGCCGTAGGCGAGCGAAGCCGCCGTGGGCTCGTTCACGATGCGGAGCACTTCGAGACCCGCGATGCGGCCGGCATCCTTGGTGGCCTGTCGCT
>JAFTHC010000276.1 GCA_017457625.1 Kiritimatiellia bacterium | reverse complement strand
GGATCGCCGGCGCTGTTGACGACGAGAAGCCCCGTTTCCACGTCGGTCGTGACGTCCGCGGAGTCCTCGGCGACGCCGAACGTCACCTTGACATTGCGGCGACCGTCGTCCTCTTCCTCGCCGGAGCCCGTGCCGCCCGTCTTCAGCTCGTAGGTCACGGTGATTTTCCAGACGCGGGAATCGGAAGCGACCTGCGAGAATACGATTTTCGAGACACGAAGCGAACGCTCCGCACGATCGGTCGCGTCGGCCGGATCGTTGTAGGACGGAAGACCCGTGACATTGCTTGTCGTCGGCCGCGTGTTCCGGTCGGCCATGACGACGTAGTAGACATCGGAAAAGCCGTTCGGCTTCCCTCCTTCGTAGGTCAGGTCGCCGTGTTCGGCGAGCCGGGCGACGCCGACCGTGAACGCTCCGAAAGTCTCCGGCATCAGACGGCCTCCAGTGCGGACATGGTGTTGAAGAACGACGACGCCGCGCGCCCGTTCTCGCGAACGGCGTCAAGGATCTGGGAGACGATCGGCCGGATCGACGCAATCGCGGACGCTGGCGTTGATCCGCCCGCGCCACGGCCGGCGGCGGACGAAGCGCCGGAACGGACCGCGGCCGCGGCGCCGCCGAGGGCGTTGCGGGCCGCCAGGCCGAGTGTCCGCGCGGCGTAGCCGGCGGCGTCCATCCACGTGGCGGGGTTGAGGGCGTCGGAGATCTTCGAGGCGGCCCCCAAGAGAGAGTCCGCCGCGTCCTCGGCCTCATCCGACACCCCGCCACCCGGGCCAAGCTTGGACATCGCCGCGAAGCCGCGCTTGATCCGTTCGATGTTCGCTTGCGTTTCTTCGTCGACTTCGTTGTAGATTGCGCAGGCGGCGTCCATCAAGGTCGCATCGAACGACGCGACGGCCTCGTCGACGGTCTGGCTCCAACCGTCGGCGAGCCGTTCGCCGACGGCGGAGAGGTCGAACCCCTCGCCGTTGAGGGCGCTCCAGATCTGGCGGCCGAGTTCGGAGATCGTTCCGCCAATCGTCGTCACGACCCCCCAGATGAACTTCGGCAGGCGGACGAAGACGGATTTGAACGCCTCGTAAACGACGATTCCGAAGATTCCGAGCAACGCCTGGAATTTGCGCAACCCTCCCTTGAAGCGCTCCCATGCGATTGCGATACCGGCTTCGACGCCGTCCGGCATGTCCCCCGTAAAGAGCTTGATCGCGCCAAGGACCATTTCCTTCCACTTGATCGAAACGTCCCGCTTGATCCACGTGAAACCCTTGTCCACTTCGGACGCCGTCTGGATGGAAGCTTCATCGAGCTGCGGCAGGACGGCCATGCAGCCGCGCAGCGCCGTCTCGAACGCTTCCGGCCCCTTGCGGAGCAAGAATTCAAGGCGGACGCCCTCCTTGCCGAAGACTCGCGTAAGTTCCGTCACGCGCTTCGTCTCGTCGCCGACGGATGCAATCGCCTTCATTTGGCGGATGAAACCGTCGACGCCCAAGTCGCCCGTGTTCTTCCGCATGTAGTTGAGCGCCCTCGTGACGCTTTCGATGTCATGGTTCTTGACGCCGAGTTCGTCAAAGGCGTGGGAGAGGGCCATGATTTCCGAAGCGGCCGATCCGGTTTCGGTTGCCCGATCCGTCAGCTCGTGCATTTCGCGAGCGACACGAAGAATCGGTTCCGTCAGTTTTGTCGTTGCCGCATAGACGGCCATGATGGCGTTTCGGAGCAAGAACATGTTCGCGCCGAACCGCTGCCATCGCGACATCGACACGCCGAATCGGTCGGAAGACTTCGTCGCCTTGACCAGCGCGGTCTCGACGCTTTGCCGGAACGCAATGAAACGTCCTTGCGCCGTCTGGATGGCGGCGCCGGTCTGGTCGACGGCGTTGAGCGCAACTGTGATTCCGGTGGTTGACATGGAATGGCCCTATCGGTTAGTATTCCGCCACATGACGCAGTTGCTCCAGTTCCTCGCAGTTCCGCTAGCGCTTGCGCTTCCTTTCCTTGTCGTATTCGCCGTTCTCGGCCGGCTTGACAGAAGGGATGCCCGTCGCGCAAAGCGCGAAGAGGAAGAGACCCGTCGTTTCGTCATGGATTTTTTCGATCGGTCGGACCGGAACGCAGAGCGGAGCAGCCGCGAGTTTTTTGATTCGGTCAAGTCTTTCATGGCAAACTGAACAGCTGCGCCAACGCGCGGTCGGTTTCTGAAATGCCGTCATTCTTCGGGACGGGGAAGCCCCAGCTTTCCAGGACTTCGGTTCGGTCGGTCGTGTTTCCGCCCAGCAGCAGCAGGGCCGTGCAGAGGTCCGCGAGCGCGAGCGGAAGCCATTCGCCGAGCAGGTCGCCGTGCAGCTCGCGGACGAGCGCGAGCGGCGTCCGCTCCGGATCGAGCCCTAGCCGCCGGACTCTTGCGAGCCGGGCGGCAGGGAAAAATCCGGCGCGGCGGCGCCCTCCGGGGCTTCGTCGCCGATCGCGATGCGGAAGAGCCGCGTCGCGCTCGGCAGCGAGAGCACGTCCAGGTCGAGGGGCCCGCCGCCCTCGGCCAGCGCGCAGCAGCGCGACAGCGTCTTGGCGACGAGCTCGAACCGGACCGTCCCGGCGGCGTCCTTCGCCTGGGCGATTTCGGCCAGCAGCGAGAGCGGGGCGGCGCGCACCTGGACGCGCTCGCCCTGGATTTCGACGGTTGCGACGACGGGCAGTTCCATGACGCGCCTCCTTACGCGTTGCCGGAGCCTTCGACTCCCGCGGACGCGAGCGTTCCGCCGGCGACGGGCTGGACCGTGAGAACGACGGTCGCCTTGCGCTCGCCGTCGACGGAGACTTCGCCGCCGGGGGCGACGGACTTGACGGACACGTCCCGCGTGACGGTGCGCTCGACGGTCGTGGAACCGTCCCAGTAGGAGGTCTTGAGACAGAGCGTGACGACGCCCGCCGTGATGTCGGCGAACGCCTGGCCTTCGTCGAGGAACGTGAGCGTCATATCGCCGACGGTGACGAGCGGGCGCGGCACGTTCGTCGCGACGGGATCTTCGAACGCGGCGATCGAGTCCACTTCGCGCGTGGCGGGCGGAAACGGCGTGGCGGAGACGAGACCGGCCGAGATCGTGAGGCCGGTCCCGGCCGTGATTTGCATGGTTTTGACGTCCTTGCGAAGGACGGGGGTGGGGTCGGGCATGGTGTTGACTCCTTGGGTTAGTGGTGGTAAGCGAAGTCGTTGTGGAAGTTGAACGTGAGAAGCGCCGACTGCTCCGGCCATTCGGAGCCGAAGTCCCAGTCGGCGGACCAGTCGTCGAGGACGGCGCCGATCTCGGCGTTGCGGACGGCGAGGACGAGCCCCGCTGCGACGTCCTGGAGCGCGTCGGAGCCGGGCAGCTCGAAGAAACCGTCCGGCGCCGGAACGGGCTTGGCGGAGCCCGGTTCGTCTCCGAGCGCGCGGATGCAGAGCAGGACGTTCACGACGAGCGTTCGTTCGCCGCGACCGAAGTCCTCGCGCTCCGGGAAGACAACGGCGAAGGGATAGAGATCGTCCCAGTCGCGCGCGCCGGTCGAGTCCAGGAAGACGCCCGGAGCCTTTCCGAAACGCGCCTGGCACGCGGCCCCGAACTCCGGTGCGGAGGCAAGGGCGCGGGCGAGGTTGCGCGCGAGGGCGTGGGCGGGAAGTGCGGGGAACATGGGCTAGGCGGTTCGGGACGCCGCGATCCGGGCGGCTTGTTGGCGGAGGCGTTGGCGGGTGTGGCGAAGCGTCGAAACGGCCCCGCCACGGAAGCGGCGCTTGTAGGCGCCGACTTGGTCGAGGGTCTTC
>JAFTHC010000038.1 GCA_017457625.1 Kiritimatiellia bacterium | reverse complement strand
GGCGGGGTGCGGGCGACGCCCGCACCCCGCCACGCGCGCGAAACCGCTTTCGCCGGGGACGGGGATGTGCTAGACTCGCGCGCCATGAAGACGATCGCCTTTTTCGACACCAAGCCCTACGACCGCGAATCGTTCGACCGCCTGAACGCCGGGCGCTACGACATCCGCTACTTCGAGACGCGCCTCACGGCCGCCGCCCTTCCGCTCGCGGACGGCTGCGACGCGGCCTGCGCCTTCGTGAACGCCGAGATCGACCGCGCCGTCGTGGAGGGGCTGGTCGCGCGCGGCATCAAGGTTCTCGCGATGCGCTGCGCAGGCTACAACAACGTCGATTTCAAGGCCGCCTACGAAAGCGGCCTCGCCGTCGTGCGCGTCCCGGCCTACTCGCCCTACGCCGTGGCCGAGCACGCCGCCGCGCTCCTGCTCGCGCTCACGCGCCACATCCACCGCGCCGCCGCCCGGACGCGGGACTTCAATTTTTCGCTTGCCGGCCTCACGGGCTTCGACCTGCACGGCAAGACCGCGGGCGTCGTCGGCACGGGCAAGATCGGCCGCATCTTCGCGGACATCTGCAAGGGCTTCGGGATGCGAGTCCTCGCCTACGACGCCTTCCCGAACCCGGCGACCGGGCTGGAATACGTCGCGCTCGACCGCCTTCTCGCCGAATCGGACGTCGTGTCGCTGCACTGCCCGCTCCTGCCCGAAACGAAGCACATGGTCGATGCCGCTTCGCTCGCGAAGGCCAAGCGCGGCCTCACGCTCATCAACACCTCGCGCGGAGGGCTCGTCGACAGCGAGGCGCTCCTCGCGGCGCTGCGCGACGGCACGGTCGGTGCCGCAGGCCTGGACGTCTACGAGGAGGAGAGCGAGTGGTTCTACGAGGACCGCTCCGACGTGACGCGGCAGAACAAGACGCTTTCCCTGCTCGTCTCGATGCCCAACGTGATCGTGACCTCGCACCAGGCCTTCCTCACGCACGAGGCGCTCGCGAACATCGCCTCGACCACGCTCGCCAACCTCGACGCCTTCTTCTCGGGCGCACCGCTGGAGAACGAAATCTGCTACCGATGCACCGGCACCGAGCGTCCCGAGGGCGCGACCTGCCCGCGCCGCCGCAACGGCCGCTGCCTCGCGTCGCACGTTTGAAGCCGCCCCGCCGCGTCGCGTCGCGGCGGCTTCGGCGCTTCACCACCGCGTGGCGGGGTCCGCACCCCGCCACGCGTCCTTGCCGCGGACGCGGCATTGCGCTAGACTCCGCGAGACATGGAACCGACCATCCGACAAGAAAAAAACGCCGATCGCCGCGAGGTCGAGAACCTCGTCCGCGAATCGTTCTGGAACGTCTACCGCCCGGGGGCGCTGGAGCACTACGTCCTGCACCGCCTGCGCGACGATCCGGCGTTCGTCCGCGAGCTCGACTTCGTGATGGAGAAGGACGGGCGGATCGTCGGGCAGAACGTCTTCGTCCGCGCGAAGATCGCCGCCGACGACGGCCGGGACGTCCCGATCCTCGCGATGGGGCCGATCTGCATCGCGCCGGACCTCAAGCGCCGCGGCCTCGGCAAGCGGCTGCTCGACTTCTCGCTGGAGCGCGCGGCGGCGCTCGGCTTCGGGGCCGTCTTCTTCGAGGGCAACATCGCCTTCTACGGCAAGAGCGGCTTCACTTACGCGCGGGCGTTCGGCATCCGCTACCACGG
>JAFTHC010000037.1 GCA_017457625.1 Kiritimatiellia bacterium | reverse complement strand
CGCCACGCCACGCGTTCCCGCCCATGCATCCCGTTCTCTTCCGTCTCGGTCCCTTCACGCTGCACAGCTACGGGCTGTGCATGGCGGTCGGGATCCTCTGCGCCTACTGGTTCCTCGCGCGGCTCGCCGCGCGGCGCGGAATCGCGGCCGATTCGCTCGCCAATCTCGTGACGGCGCTCGTGCTCGTCGGCTTGGCGGGCGCGCGCTCGTTCTACGTGGCCGAGCACTGGAGCGCGCAGTTCGCGGCCGATCCGGCGGCCGCCGTCCGCATCTGGGAAGGCGGCCTCATGTTCTACGGCAGCATCGTCTTCGGCGCGGCGGGGCTCGTGGCGTGGTGCCTGTGGCGGCGCAGGAGCGTCCTGGAATGGCTCGACCTCTTCGCGGTCGTCGTTCCGCTCGGCCAGGCGTTCGGCCGCGTGGGCTGCTTCCTCAACGGCTGCTGCTGGGGTCGCGTCGCCGGATCGGCCGTCGCCGTCCGCTACCCGGCGCATTCGGCGCCGTGGCGCGCGCAGCTGGACGCGGGGCTGCTCGCGCCGTTCTCCGACGGGTCGCTGCCCGCGCGCTCGCTGCCGGTCCTGCCGACGCAGCTGTTCGAGGCG
Organism: Kiritimatiellia bacterium; assembly: GCA_017457625.1. Classification (GTDB taxonomy): domain Bacteria; phylum Verrucomicrobiota; class Kiritimatiellia; order RFP12; family UBA3636; genus UBA3636. The sequence goes on along the minus strand of JAFTHC010000037.1, from coordinate 2,441 downwards.
GCGGGCTGCCTCGCGCTCTTCGCGCTGCTGCTGTGGCTTTTCCGCCGCCTGCACCCCGCCACGGACGCCGGGAAGCCCGCGCGGCTGCCGGGCGCCGTGGCGGCCGGCTATTTCATCGGTTACGGCGCGATCCGGTTCGCGGACGAAATCTTACGCGCCGACGAGCGCCTGCATTTCGGCCGGTTCTCGATTTCCCAGTCGATCAGCATGGCGCTTTGGGCGCTCGGGCTCGCGCTGCTGGCGCGGCTCGCGCTGCGGCGGCGCGCCGGCGCGGACGGGAGGGGCGCGTGAACGCCGGCCCCGCCGGCCCCGACGCGGGCACGCGGACGCGCATCGACGCGATCCGCATCCTGAAGCGCTGGGCCGACGCCGGCGATTTCCCGGACCGGATGTTCGGGGAGATCCCGGCGGCGCGGCGCGGGTTCGCGATGGACCTCGTATACGCGACGGTCCGCAACGCGCGCGCGCTCGACGCGGCGCTGCGGACGTTCCTGGCGCGCGAGCCGGAACACCCGCACGCCATGCCCGCGCTGCTGCTCGGCGCCGCGCAGATCCTCAAGATGCCGGACGTGGCGGAACACGCCGCCGTCTTTTCCACGGTCGAAGCGCTCAAGGCGCTCGACGGTCCGCGGCCCTGCGGTTTCGCCAACGGCGTCCTGCGCAACCTGCTGCGCAACCGGGAAACCGTCCTGCGCGACCTCGCGGCCGCGCCGCTCGCGGTGCGCGAGTCCCATCCGGACGCGCAGGTCGCGCGCTGGACGGAGCGCTTCGGCGCGGAGCGCGCGGAGGCGATCTGCAAGTGGGACAACGAACCGGCGTCCCCGACCGTGCTTTCGCTGCCGGGGCGGCCCGCGGCGCCGCAGCTGCTGGCGTCGTTTCTCGAAGCCGGCGTCGCGGCGACCCGCCATCCGGGCGTGCCGGAGCGGGCGGTCGTCATACCCCACGGCTCGCACGTCGACCGCCTGCCCGGCTTCGAAGACGGGATGTTCTCGATCCAGGACCCCGCCACGCTCGAGGCGGTGCGGCTGCTGGACGCGCGGCCCGGCATGCGCGCGCTGGACGCGTGCGCGGCGCCGGGCGGCAAGTCCGTGCAGATCGCGGCGCGCCTCGGCGCCGGCGGCGAACTCGTGGCGGCGGACTGCTGGCGCGACCGGCTCGCGCCGCTGCGCGAAAACCTGCGGCGGTTCGGTTTCGGGGACCGCGCGCGCGTGGTCCTCGCCGACGCCAAGCGCGTGCGCCTCGCCGACCTGGGCGGGCGCCCGTTCGACCGGATTCTCGCGGACGTGCCGTGCAGCAACACGGGCGTGCAGCGCCGCCGCGCGGACGCGCGCTGGCGCTTCGACCCGGCGCGCCTGGCGACGCTCGTGCAGGTGCAGGAGGCGATTCTCGAAAACCTCGCCGGCCTGCTCGCGCCCGGCGGGCGGCTCGTCTACTCGACCTGTTCGATCGAGGACGAGGAGAACGGCGGCGTCGTGGCGGGGTTCCTCGCCCGCCACCCGGACTGGCGGCTCGCGGACAAGGCCGCGCTCGTGCCGCCCGACCGGTTCTGCGACGGCGCGTTCGCCGCCGCGCTCGAGCGGCGCGCTGGCGCCCGCTAGCGCCGGCGCGGGCCGCCGCGGCGGGGGCCGCCGCGGCCGCGGCCGCCGAAGCGGCCGCCGGACGGCGCGTGGCGCTCGCGGCGCGGGACGCTGTGCGTCGCCTCGGGGACCTCGGCGAAGTATTCCTCGTCGGGCATCTCGCAGGGCAGCTCCTTGCCGGTGAGCTTCTCGATGTCCGGGATGATGAAGCTCTCGTCCTCGCACGCGAACGAAATCGCCGTCCCGGCTTCGCCCGCGCGGCCGGTGCGGCCGATGCGGTGGATGTAGTCGTCCGGCTCGTAGGGGAAGTCGTAGTTCACGACGAGCGAAATGTCGTCCACCTGCAGCCCGCGCGCCGCCACGTCGGTGGCGACGACGATCTTGGCGACGCCGTTGCGGAAGTCGTCCAGGATGCGGATGCGCTTCTTCTGGTCCACGTCGCCCGAGAGCTCGAGCGCGGGGATGTCGTGGGACTGCAGCTCGCGCACGAGCTGCTCGCAGCCGCTTTTGCGGTTGCGGAAAATGAGAACCCGTTCGCCTTCGCGCTTCTTCAGGAGGTTGTAGAGGACGGTGAACTTCTGGTGCGTGGAAATCGGCCAGGCCATCTGCGCGATCGTGTCGGCGGGGTGGAACTCGTCGTCCACCGCGATCTGCACGGGGTTGGGCATCCACTGCGCCGCCAGGCGCATGACTTCGTCGTTGAGCGTCGCGGAGAAGAGCAGCGTCTGGCGGTCGGGCGAGACGGAGCGCACGATGTTGCGCACGTCGGGGATGAAGCCCATGTCGAGCATGCGGTCCGCTTCGTCGATGACGAGCGTGTGCACGCCGGAGAGGTCGAGCACCTTGGCGCGGCGGAAGTCCAGG
>JAFTHC010000036.1 GCA_017457625.1 Kiritimatiellia bacterium | reverse complement strand
TTCATGGGCCAGGCGGACCCCGCCACGAAGAGGACGGACGCGGCGAGCGCCGCGAGCCCGACGCGCCACGGGCGCAGCCCCGCCCGCGCCGCCGCCCGCCCGAGCGGAACCGCGAGCGCGACCGCCGCGAGCGGCATCGCGGGCACGTTGTAGTCCGCGTAGGGAAACGGCACGAGGAAGTGCGCGGCCGTGAGCAGCGCGAACGCCGCGACGATGGCGGCATACAGGACGCGCGACGGGACGGCGGGGCCCTCGGCCCCGCCGTCCCCGCGCGTCCTGCGTGCGACGGCCGCGAGAAGCGCGGCGGCCGCGACCATCGCGGGAAATCCCTGCGCGAGGAAGCAGGCGAAGCCGGCCCGCAGGACGAGCCAGCCGCCGAAGGAGGAGACGGCGCGCGCGGCGTGGAAAGTCTGCGAGAAGACGAAGTTGTCGCCGGCGAGCGCGAGGACCGGCCCGTAGACCGCGGCGAGCGCGGCGGCGCAGCCGAGCGCGAACCAAAGCCAGTCGAACCGGCGCACGCGGTCGCGGCGCGCGACCGCGACCAGCGCGATCCAGACCGGGACGGCGGCGAGGCAGAGCGTGGCGCGCGTGGCGGCGGCGAGGGCGAAGCACGCGCCGGCGATCGCGGAGCCGCAGCGGTTGGGAACGCCCGGCGCGCCGAGCGACAGCCCGAAGCCGAACGCGAGGAAGAACGAACCGAGCGCGTAGGTCTTGGGAATGGCCGTGAAGTAGGCCCAGTCGGGCGAGAGGCCGAGCAGGACGAAGGCGAGGAAGAACGCGGGGCCGGACGCGTCCGGATCCCGGCGCCGCGCCAGTTCGCCGGCGACCCGGGCGAAGAAGAACGCGGCCAGGAGGCCGAAAAAGGCCGTGACGAGTCGGCCGCCGAGGACGCCGGCGCCGGACCAGGCGCCGGCAAGCGCTCCGTAGACCAGCGGGTGGACGGGCCCCTGCGTGTAGAAGAAGTCGCGGTAGGGCATCAGGCCGCGCGAGACGTTCTGCGCCGCGAGCAGATACCAGCCTTCGTCCTGGTTGAGCGGCCCGAACCAGACGTTGACGAGGGCGAGCGCGGCGGCGCCGAGCAGCGCGAGCGCGACGGGCCCGCGCCAGGAGCGGGCCGTCGCGGACGCTTTCGCGGCGGAGTGCGGCGTGGCGGGGTCCATCGCTACTTGCGGTCCAGCTCGTAGACGAGGTAGAACGCCTTCATCGACTCGAGCGGACGGTAGCGGTCGACGAGGGCGCGGAAGTCCTTTTCGCTCCCGAACGCGAGCGCGAGGAACGCGCGGGAGTAGAGCGCGGCCGGCTCGGCCGAGGGCCGCTCGGCCTTGACGATCGCCCACTTCTCGCGGTTCGGCATCTTCGTGAGGTCGAGCTTCTGGTTGCGCAGCGTCATGCCGTTCACGATGCGGTCGCAGATCAGGACGCCCGGCATCGTGGCGGTGGGAACGATGGTGTGCTTGTTGCGGCCGACCGTGATTTCGCGCTTGCGCGGATGGTCGTAGAGCGTCGCACCCACGAGGTCCTCCCAGCTGTCCGCCATGCCGAGCGCGGCTTCGACCGCTTGGCACTCGGCGGCTTTGTCCGGGACCTTGCGCGCCACGTCCTTGAGCGCGCGGATGCCGGACGCCTTCGCGTCGGCCCACGGTTTGCGGCGCATGTCCTGGACGATCTGGAAGAGCGCGTCCTCGTAGAGCGTCACGGGCAGGCGCTTGGCGGCTTCGGGCTCGGCGGGTTGTGGCGGGGTCTGCGCGACGGGCGCGGCGTCCGGAACCGCGGCCGGCGCGGGCTCCGCGGCAACCGGCGCCGCCGGCTCCGCGGGCGCGGCCGGCGCGGGGCGCGGCGCGGCGGCGATCGCGGCCGCGATGGGTTTGACCGCGACGGGCCTGGGCGCGGGAAGCGCCTTGCCCGGACGCGGCGCGACGGCCTTGATCGACGAAGGGTCGCGCGGATTGGCGGCCGGGACGGACTCCAGGCCGGCGACGCGCATGCGCAGGAACAGCAGGAAGAGCGCGACGCAGAGGACGGAACCGGCGACGCGCACGACCATGGGCGGACGCGCGACGAGGACGAACGCGAGCAGTTTCGCGCCGATGCCGGCGAGGATTTCGCCGGCGCCGCGCTTCTTGGCGGGGTGCGGCCGGACGGCGCCGGCCGGCGGGACGTAGGCGGCTTCGGGCCGCGCCCAGGCGGAGGTCGCTTCGGCGGCGGCGTCCGGCTGCCCGACCGGCGCGGAGCGGCGCGTTCCGCCGTCCGACGCCGCGGGCATGGCGGCGGGCGCGGCGGCGGCGGGGCCGACGACGATGCGCGGCTTGGCGGCGGCGGGCGCGCCCGCGGCCTATTCCGCCCAGGACAGCGCCGGCA
>JAFTHC010000275.1 GCA_017457625.1 Kiritimatiellia bacterium | reverse complement strand
CGCCGAGCCGCCCGCGCCGGCGCCGGACGCGCCGCCGCCGATGCGGGCGGGCGCCGCCGCGTGGCGCCTGGCCGTCGGCCTGGCCGTGCTCGTGCTTTCGTCCAAGGCACTCGTCTGGGGCGCGTCCGGGGTGGCGCGCGCGCTCGGCGTGAGCGACCTGCTCGTGGGGCTCACGGTCGTCGCGGTCGGCACGTCGCTGCCGGAGCTGGCCTCGTCCGTCGCCGCCACGATGCGCGGCGAGGACGACATCGCCGTGGGCAACGTCATCGGCTCGAACCTCTTCAACACGCTCGCGGTCGTCGGGCTCGCGGGCGCGATCGCCCCGCTGCGCGACGTGCCGGACGCGGTCCTCGTCCGCGACCTGTCCGCGACGTTCGCGTTCACCGCCGCGCTGTGGGCGTTTTCGCTGGCGCGCCGGCGCGGCCGCCCGGGGGTCGTCCCGCGCTGGGGCGGCGCGCTGCTGCTCGCCGGGTATCTGGCCTACGTGGCGCTGCTCCTGCGCGCCGAAACGGGGGCCGCCTAGCCGTGGACGGAACCGCGCAGGCCGCGCTCGACGCCCTCGCCGCCGCGCTCCGCGGCGGACCGGCCGCCGCCTACGCGGAGCTGTTCGCGCAGTTCGCGGCCGGCGCGGACTGGACGCTCGCGGCCGCCGTCGCGGGCGAAGGGCCGGTCCCGCCGGAAGCGTGGCGGGCCGCGCAGGAGAAACTCGGAGCCCGCACGCTGCACCCGCGCGAGGCGGCGACCGGCGACCCGGACGCCCTTGCGGACCTGCGCGCGGGCCTCGCCGGCGTCGCGGACGCGGTCCGCCTGTGCGGCTCGGACCGCCCGGCCGCTTCCGCCGCGCACGCGTTCGCCGGCGTGTGGGCGCTCGCCGGCGCGGCCGCGCCGCGGGCCGACCGCCTCGCGCTCGGTTCGCTCTGCGCGCTCGTCGTCTGGGGCAAGCTCTTCGAGCGGCCGTTCGCCGAGGCGGACGTCGCCGCCGCAGTGGCGGGGTGTCCCGCGCCGGCGGAACAGGAGGCGTTCGCGGGCGGGCTCTTCGCGGACGCCGCGTTGCGCGCGCGCGCCGCCGCCGCCATTCGCGCCAAGGCCCTCGGGCCGGACGCGCTGCGCGCGCGGCTGCTCCGCGCGGCGGCGCTGTGGGAGCCGCTTCGCGCGCGGATCGACGAACGGCTCGTCGCGCCGGAACGCGCGGCCGCGATGCTCCACGCCGCCGGCTGCGCCGTCGATCCGGCCGCGCTCGGGCTCGCGCCGGCGCGCCTGGCCGCGTCCGCGCTCGCCGCGCGGATCCTTTCGCCGCGCTACACGGTGCTCGACTTCGCCTTCGAAACCGGGCGCCTGCCGGCCTGCGCGCAGGCGGTCGCCGACGCGTTCGCGTGAAGCGCTGGTGGGCGGGGCGGGATTCGGACCCGCGACCGCTCGGGTGTAAACCGAGAGCTCTGACCGCTGAGCTACCCGCCCTGCAACGCGGCGGATTCTAGCACAGGGAGAGCCGCGCGCGCAATCGCCGCCGCGCCCCGGTCCGTACTCGGTCCGCGTCAGGAACTTTTTACTTCCCCATGACATTGCCATGACAACTTCCGGCGGGCGTTGTGCTAGCTTTTCTGGCGCCGGGGCGCGATGGCCCCGACGCCAAACGCCAACCACCCACCCGAAAGGAACAACCATGGGATCGTCCTCCGTCCTTCGACCTTCGTCCTTCATTCTCGCGGCGGCGCTCGCCGCCGCGGGCGCCGCCGCGGAGCCCGCCGTCTCGGTCGTCGTCGCGCCCGAGCGCAAGGTCCTCGCGAGCGACCGGCCCGAGACCGCCGTCGTCAAGGTCGGCCTCACGGGCGCCGCGCTGCCCGCCGGCGAGCGGCCCGCCGTCAACCTCGCCCTCGTGCTCGACCGCTCCGGCTCGATGCAGGGCGACCGCATCGCCAAGGCCCGCGAGGCCGCCATCGCCGCCGTGCGGCGCCTCGACGAGCGCGACTTCGTCTCCGTCGTCGTGTTCGACGACCGCATCGACGTGCTTGCCGGCGCCCAGACCGCATCGGAGAAAAACAAGGCGGCGATCGTCGAGAAGCTCCGCGGCGTCGAGGCGCGCGGCTCGACCGCGATCTTCGGCGGCGTCTCCGCCGGCGCGGCCGAACTGCGCAAAAACCTCGCGCGCGGCCTCGTAAGCCGCATCGTGCTGCTCTCGGACGGCGAGGCGAACGTCGGCCCCTCCTCGCCCGAGGAGCTCGGCCTCCTCGGCGCGTCGCTCGTCAAGGAGGGAGTCAGCGTCTCCACGCTCGGCGTCGGCCTCGGCTACAACGAGAACCTGATGGCCGCGCTCGCCACGCGCAGCGACGGCAACACCTACTTCATCGAGAACGGCGACGACGTGCCGCGCATCTTCAACGCGGAGCTCGGCGACGCGTTCCAGGTCGCCGCGCGCGACGTGAAGCTCTCCGTCCGCTTCCGCGACGCCTTCCCCGTGGAGCTCATCGGCCGCGACGGCCGCATCGAGGACGGCGTCGTCTCGGTCGACTTCAACCAGATCTACTCCCGCCAGGAGAAATACGTCCTCGTCCGCACCGAGTTCCCGGTCGGCAAGGACGGCGAGACGCGCGAGTTCGCCGCCGCCGAGGTCTCCTGGGTCCTCCCCGGCTCGGACGCCGCCGGCTCCGCCGCCGCGACGGGCTCGGTCGCCTTCAGCGCCGACCCGGCCAAGGTCCGCGCGAGCGGCGACGCCAAGGTCCTCGTCCAGAGCGTCAAGACCCAGAACGCCCTCCGCACGCAGCGCGCGCTCGAGCTCAACAAGGTCGGTCGCTACGAAGAGGCCGGCGCGCTCCTGCGGATGAACAACGATGCCGGGGTGCAGGTCCTCCGGGACTACGACGCCTCGTTCGTGGGCGACAGGAGTGCCGCCGAAGAGCTCAACGAGGAGAACGATTGGAACGTCTCCAACGTCTCCGCGCTCGGCGGCTTCCTCGACGCCCGCAAGGGTAAGATGCTCAAGACCCGCTCGTCCCAGATCGAGACGCAGCAGAGCACGGTGCAAGAGGGGCTGTAGGCGCGCTCCGCTTCAACCCCTTCAACCCCTTCAACCTCTTCAACCCTTTCAACCATGAAGACCATCCCCCTCCTTTCCCTCCTCGCCTCGGCCGCGCTTGTCCCGGCAAGCGCCGCCGAGGCCGATCCCTCATTTGCGGCAAGCGCCGCCGCGACCGATCCCGCGCCCGTCGACGCCGAGGTCGTCTTCGTCCTCGACACCACCGGCTCGATGTCCGGTCTCATCGAGGG
>JAFTHC010000274.1 GCA_017457625.1 Kiritimatiellia bacterium | reverse complement strand
TTCGCGTCGTCCCACCGCTTCTGGTTCCAGTAATCGCCTTTGCGGCGGTAGATTTGGTAGCGCTTCTGGCAGCATGCGGCCGCGGCGGCCAGTCCGCCCGCGACGTTGCGGAACGCCCACCCGACGAGTGCGAACGTGAGCGGGTAGTCCGTGTCGATGCCCTGCGCGCGGAGCGCGCGGTCGACTTCGATTGCGTTTTCGAAAATTCCGGTGCTTGTCATCGAGCGGAGCGGAAGTGGCGGGAAGCGCGAGGTGGTGAGGAAATGCGGAGCGCGGGGTGGTGAGGAAATGCGGAGCGCGGGGTGGTGAGGAAATGCGGAGCGCGAGGTGGTGAGGGAACGCGGAGCGCGAGGTGGTGAGGGAACGCGGAGCCGCGGAAGAGCCTCGGGAGCGGGAGTCTGTCACAAAGAGCGGCAGGAGTCAAGAAAAATTTATTGCGGACGGGCAATTGTAAAATAGCCGATGATGACGGATGAATTGAAAAAGGAGAATGAAATGGAAAGACGCTTGCGGGACAGGCGGCCGGGCGGCGATACGCTGCACGAAACGGCACCGCGAGCGGGCGGCCGGGTGCAAGGCGCTACGCGCCGGAGACCGGGAGGCCGATGCCAAACATGGCGCCAAACACGGCGCCGCGAGCGGGCGGCGGCGCTACGCGAGAGCCTTCGGCAGCACGAACGCCAGGCCGAGGACGATAGCGAAAATCAGGATCCAGTTCCAGAGTTTCACGAACGGCCGCGCGAAACGGTGCCGCAGCGCGAACGCGCCGAGCCAGATCGCGTATTCGTGGCCGCAACGGTTGCAGCGCACGTTGCGCATCGGACCGGGGGTCCATTTCATCCAGTGGGGACGTCCGGGCTTCCAGCGCCCGGCGAAGCCGCAGTGAGGGCAGCGGATCATCGCGTTTCTCCTTCTCCGGTCCGGATCGGCGGCACGAGCGTGGCGAAAAGGTCGTCGAGCGTCTCGGCCCGCCGGATCAGGCGCGGTTCGCCGTCCGGCATCACGAGCCATTCGGCGCTCCGAAGCTTGCCGTTGTAGTTGAAGCCCATCGCGTGGCCGTGCGCGCCGGCGTCGTGGATCGCCACGAGGTCCCCCGGCTCCAGGTGCGGCAGCGGGCGGTCGATCGCGAACTTGTCGTTGTTTTCGCAGAGCGAGCCCGTCACGTCGTAGACTTCGTCCGCGGGCGCGTTTTCCTTGCCGAACACGGTGACGTGGTGGTAGGCGCCGTAAATCGCCGGTCGCATGAGGTTCGCCATGCACGCGTCGAGCCCCGCGTATTTCTTGTAGGTGTCCTTCACGTGCAGCACGCGCGAAAGGAGCCACCCGCAGGGACCGGTGATCGCGCGCCCGCATTCCATGCACAGGCGGGGCGGCTTGAAGCCGTTCTTCACGAGAACGTTCTCCATCTCGCGCTTCACGCCCGCCGAAACGGCCGCGAGGTCGACTTCGTCCTCGTCCGGGCGGTAGGGGATGCCGATGCCGCCGCCGAGGTCCACGAACTCGAACTCGATCCCGAGCGTGCGCGAGAGCTGCGCCAGCAGCGTGAAGACGATGCGCGCGGTTTCCGCGAAATACTCCGGCTTTCGTTCGTTGGAGGCGACCATCGCGTGGATGCCGAAGCGTTTCACGCCGAGCTCCTTCATCGCGTGGTAGCCCTCGAACATCTGCTCGGGCGTGAAACCGTATTTGGCCTCCTCGGGCTTGCCGATGATCGCGTTGCCCTCCTTGGCGCGGCCGGGATTGAGGCGCGCGCACATCAGTTCCGGCAGGCGCCCGCCGAGCGCCTTGCGCGCGAACTCGACGTGCTCCAGGTCGTCCAGGTTGAGGATCGCGCCCATGCGCGCGGCCGCGGCGAACTCCGCCGCGGGCGTGTCGTTGGAGGTGAACATCACGTCCTCGCCGCGAAGCCCCGCGCGTTCGGCGAGCGCGAGCTCGGCCATCGAGGAGCAGTCCGCGCCCGAACCGGCGCCCTTGAGCAGCTCCAGGACCGCGGGATTGGGCGTGGCCTTCACCGCGAAGTAGTTGCGGAAGCCCGGGCTCCACGAAAACGCGTCGTCCAGCGCCTTGGCGCGGCGCAGGATCCCGGCCGCGTCGTAGACGTGGAACGGCGTCGGGGTCCGCGCCTCCATCCGGCGCACGGTCTCGAGGGGGAACGGAAAGGTCTTCGGAGTCATGGACGGCCGGGCCGGGAAGGAAAACGCGCCGCGCGGGGGTTGGACCGCGCGGCGCGCCGAATGGTGGGAGATAGTGGACTCGAACCACCGACCTTTTGCATGTCAAGCAAACGCTCTAACCAACTGAGCTAATCCCCCGACGTTGTCCAAGCGGGTGTCGGAAAACGGGGGGGCAGTCTACGCCTTTCGGCGGCGCGAGTCAAGCGCTTTTTTTCTCCGTTTCCGCACTTGCGGAGAAACGCCCGGATGCGCTAGACTTTCCCGCCGAACGGAACGGCTCCCCCGCCCTGCCGGCGGGCCGCCGGACCGAACCGGACGACGGCACGAAATGAAATTCCACGACAAGCACGCCTGGGCGGCCTACGAGTCGCCGTTCTTCGCCATCACCTTCCGCCGCCGCGACGCGCGCCTCGCGTTCCTCGGCATCGATTCCGGCGGCCGCCGCTGGGACCACAAGAACACCTACAACCTCCTCAAGCCTTCGCAGGGCGCGCTCGTGCCCGCCCTGGACCGCGTCGCGAAGAAGCCGCCCGAGTTCCTCCCGCCGCCGCCCGCCGCCGCGCCGAAGGGCCCGCCGACCGTCCCGGCCGACTGGCTCGCTCAGGCTGCCTGCGAGGCCGGCCTCGCCGCCGCGTCCGACAAGGTCGCCTTCGCGTTCTCGCCGGTCGACGACCGCACGTTCGACATCGCCGTCGAGTCGAAGGACGGCGCGCCGCTCAAGGGCCCGTTCTGGGAGATGAGCCTCCAGATCAAGACCGCGCCGCCCACGATCTGGGCCGAGACGAGGATGGACGATCCCGTGCAGGTCGAGGCGCGCCGCCACGCGCATCCGCGCCACCCCGAATGCCTGGAGAGCGCCCGCCGCGTCTGGAAGCTCCCGATGGTCGTTCACTTCCCCGACTTCGGGCATCTCAAGATCGAAGCCGCCGAAGGCGAGGCGGACTGCCTAGAGCGCCTCCTCAAGAGCGAGGAGTTCTCCGGCCTCAACCTCGGCTTCCTCAACCTCGGCCCGCACACGCAGAACTGCGGCCTGCACTCCGGCCGGTCGCTCCTCGCGTTCCGCCCGAAGAAGGGCTGCGCCCGCGCGGTCCTGCGCTTCACGGTCCTGCCGGAGATCGCGCCGCACCCCGCCACGGGCGAGGACTTCACGAAGGACGCCAAGTGGGACGGCTTCCGCCGCAACTACCTCAGCGGTTTCACGCTCAACCGCCCGACGCTCACGATGGGCGACAACATCGTCCTCGCAGGCTACGCGCACCTCGCCGTCCAGAACAAGGCCGACCTGCTCGACCTCGCGGGCGACTCGGACGACCCGACGCTCGCGCTCGTCCGCAGGATCTTCATCCACCAGACCGACGCCGCCATGCGAGCGCAGGACGCCGACGGCGAGATCAACTGGGAGTATCCGCACAATCCGAAGAAACCCGGCGAAAAATGCGGCAAGTGGGTGGACACCACGCCCGCGAACATGATCGCCGCGTGCACCTGCCTGCGCTGGGAAAAGCGCCACGCGAAGAAGTGGTATCCCGCGCTCGTGCGCGCCGCCGACTACCTGCTCGGCATGGACGAGGACGGCGACGCGATCCTCGAAAACCCCTTCGCCGGCCGCTTCTTCTTCGAGGAATACGACCGCCCCGGACACCGCCCCGTCAACTGGTGGGACAACATCGCCTACGGCCACAAGGACGCGTGGTACAACCTGCTCTCGCACCGCGCGCTCCGACTCGTGGGCGACCTCGCGGCCGCGCGCGGCGACAAGGCGACCGCCGCGAAAATCCGCGACTGGATGGCGCGCTTCGCCGCCGCGTTCCGCCCGGCGCTCCTCAATCCCGAGACCGGCGTCGTGGCGGGGTGGCGCGACCGCGACGGCAAGCTGCACGACTGGCTCTTCACCTGCCCGACCGCGATGGCCGTCAACGAGGCCGTGCTCACGCCGGAGGAGGGTCGCCCGATGCTGCGCACGCTCCTCGGCGCGATGGCCGCCGAGGGCTTCGGCGACCTCAAATACGGCATCCCCGGCAACTGCAGGCCGATCCCGCTCTCGACCGACACCTTCGACTGGGCGTTCATGGGCGCGTGGCCGCGCTACGAGAACGGCGGGCTCTGCGGCATGACCGCGTGGCACTTCCTCAACGCGATGTATCGCTGCGGCCTGCGCGAGGAGGCCGACGGCATCTACTTCCGCATGCTCGACACGTTCGAGAACTGGCCGACGCACTCCGGGCTCTTCCCGGGCTACATGGAGAGCGTCGACTGGCGCACCAAGGAGGGCAACCCCTGCGGCTACAACTACCTGGCCGACAACTACCTCTTCCTCGGCTCGGGCTACCTCGCCCACAGCGGGCGCGAGCACACCGCGCTCGCGCCGCGGCCGCGCTAGGACGAGAGCCCGGCCTTCGCCTTGAGAAACGTCGCCACGCGGTCGCGGAACGCGCGGGCGACCGGGTAGGACCGGTCGTCGTAGGCGGCGCGGAAGTCCTCCAGCGCGCGCTTCTGCTCCGGCGTGAGGCGCGCCGGTATCTCCACGGCGATCCGCGCGAGCAGGTCGCCGCTGCCGCGCCCGTTGAGAACCGGGCAGCCCTTGCCGCGCAGGCGGAAGACCTTGCCGTCCGGCGTGCCGGGCGCCAGACGGATGCGGGCGGCGCCTTCGGGCGTGGGCACCTCGACGTCGCCGCCGAGCGCGGCCACGTCGGGCGCGACGGGAACCGTGACGAGCAGGTCGTCGCCCTGGCGCTCGAACAGGTCGTTGTCGCGCACGTGCAGGAAGACGTGCAAATCGCCGGGACGGCCGCCCCGGCTCCCGCCCTCGCCGTGGCCGGCCATTCGCATGCGCGTCCCGGTCTCGACGCCGCGGGGAATCCGCAGCGACACTGTCGTGCGCTCCTTCACGCGGCCGCTGCCGCCGCACGCCTTGCACGGCGAACGCACCACGCTGCCGCTGCCGCGGCAGTCGGGGCAGGGCTGCTGCATCTGGAGCCAGGAATTGCCCGCGACCACGTAGCCGGAACCGCCGCAGCGGCGGCAGCGCTCGCGCGACGTGCCGGGCGCGGCGCCGGAGCCGTGGCAGGCGGCGCAGTCCTTTTCGAGCGGCAGCGTGATCTCCTTGGTCGCCCCGAAGAGCGCCTCCTCCAGGTCGATCTCCAGGTCGTAGCGCAGGTCCGCGCCGTCCTGCGGCCCGTTCGGGTCCGGCTCCGCGCTCCCGCCGCCGCCGAAGAAATCGAAGATCGAACCGCGGCGGCGGCGCCCGCCGCCGCCGCCCATCGCGGAGAACATCTGCGAAAGGATGTCGTTGAGGTCCGCCGCGTGCGTGAAGTCGCGGTCGAAGTTGAAGCCGCCGGGGCCGAACTGGGACTTCACGCCCTCCGCGCCGAACTGGTCGTAGCGCTGGCGCTTGGCCGGATCCGAAAGCACCTCGTAGGCCTCGGAGCCCTTCTTGAACGTCTCCTCGGCCTTCTTGTCGCCCGGATTGCGGTCCGGGTGGTATTTCATCGCGAACTTGCGGTAGGCCTTCTTGATTTCGTCCGCGGACGCCGTTTTCGGAACGCCGAGGATCGCGTAGTAGTCGGTTTCGTCGGCCATGCCCTAGCCCTCCGTCTTCTCCGGAGCCGCGTCCGCTGGCGCGGCGGCGTCGGCGGGCGCGGCGGCGTCCGGTTCGGCCTCCACCACGACCTGCGCGGCGCGCAGCACCTTGCCGCCGAGTTCGTAGCCCTTGCGGATTTCGAACAGCACGCTGCCCGGCTCCGCCTTGCCGGTCGCCATCGCGCTCACGGCCTCGGCGCGCTCCGGGTCGAGCGGCTTTCCGACGGGGTCTTCGAGCGGCTTGGCGCCGAACTTTTCGAGCGCCTGCAGGAAGGTCTTGCGGACGATCCCGAACCCGTCGAGCCACGGCTTGGCCGTCTCGTCCGCCTGCGTCTGCAGCGCGGCGAGCGCCTGGTCGGTCTGGTCGAGCACGGGCAGCAGCGCCTCGATCAGGTCCGCGTTGGCCTGTCGGATCCAGTCCGCGCGGTCGCGCGCCTGGCGCTTGCGGTAGTTGTCGAAATCGGCCTGAAGACGCAGCAGCCGGTCCTTGGTCCGCGCCAGCTCGTCTTCTTCGGCCGGCGCTTCGCCGGCGGCGTCCGCCGTGGCGCCGTCCGCGCTTTCCGTGGCGGGGTCGCTCGTTTCCGTGGCGGGAGCCGCGCTTTCCGTGGCGGTGCCGTTCGTTTCCGCGGCGGGTTCCGCGCCCGGCGCGGCCGTGAAATCTTCTTCGGACATCGTGTGTTCCTCGTGGGCGCGGAAGGATAGCATTTTCCGGCGTTTTTTCAAGCGGATTCCCCCCTTTCGGACGAACCGGCGCCGCTCTGTTGCGCAAAACCGCGGCGGCGGTGTAGAATGGCGCGCCATGAACAACGCCCCCAAGTCCGCCCCCGTGCGGCTCGCCAAGACCGATTTCCCCGTCTGGCACTTTCCCCTCCCCCGCCCGCACACCGGGCCGATGCTCGGCAACTCCTCGACCGGCCTGATGCTCTGGGGCGAGGGCGCGACGCTGAAGCTCACGTTCGGCTCCACGACGCTCTGGGACCACGACGGCGGCGAGGAATGGCGCGAGGGGCAGTCCTACGGCGCCATCCGCCGCGCGCTCGTGGCGAAGGACGAGGCCGCGCTCAAGTCCATCT
>JAFTHC010000273.1 GCA_017457625.1 Kiritimatiellia bacterium | reverse complement strand
GAGCCAGGCGACGATGTCCCCCGTCGCGCGGCGGAGGCCCTTGTTGATCGCGTCGGTCTGGCCGTGGTCGGGCTCCGAAACGTAGGAGAAGGAATAGCGGCCGGCCTTCGCGGCCGGCTGCGCCGCCGCGAAGGCGGCCCAGTCCTTGAGGATGGAAACGGAGTCGTCGGTGGAGCCGCCGTCGACCACGATGTGCTCGAGTTGAAAATTCCGCGGGTCGCGCTGCGCGCGACCCGCGTCGTTTGGCGACGCGTCGGGACGGCTCGTGTCCTCCGACCGGAAGGCGGATGCAACTTGATCGAGGACGCTCCGAAGATTCTTCTTCAGGAAGCGCCCGTAGTTGTAGTTCGGCGTGACGATGGAGAACTTCACGCCAGGCGGGCGATAGCGCGGTGGGCGATGTCGGAGCGGTAGCAGGCGCCGTCGAACTTGATCTTGACGACGCCGCGGTAGGCGTTGGCGACGGCCTGGCGGATGTCGCCGCCGAGGGCGGTCACGCCGAGGACGCGCCCGCCGTCCGTGAGGACCGCCCCGCCTTCGCCGGGTTTGGTGCCGGCGTGGAAGACGACGACGTCCGGTTGCGCGGCCGCTTCCTCGAGCCCCTCGACCAGTTCTCCCTTCTTGTAGGTCTCGGGGTAGCCCCCGGCGACCATGACGACGCAGACGGCCGGGCGCGGATCGACCGCGAGCGCCACCTTGTCGAGCGTCCCGTCCACGCAGGCGCGCAACGGCTCCAGGAGCGGGCTGGAGAGACGGGCCAGGACGGCCTGCGTTTCGGGATCGCCGAAACGGCAGTTGAACTCGAGAACCTTGGGCCCGTTGGCCGTGAGCATGAGGCCGGCGTAGAGGACGCCGCGGTAGTCGATGCCGCGGGCCTTGAGCTCGCGGACGACGGGGAGGAACACCTGCGACTCGACGACGGCAAGCATGTCGGGCGTCATCGCCGGGGCGGGCGAATAGGCGCCCATGCCGCCGGTGTTGGGGCCCTTGTCGCCGTCGAGCAGGCGTTTGTGGTCCTGGGCGGAGGGAAGCAGGGCGACGTGCTCGCCGTCGACGAACGCGAGCAGCGACGCTTCCTCGCCTTCCAGATACTGCTCAACGAGGACCGAGTCGGCGGCGGCGCCGAACTTGCGCGCGTCGAACATGTCGGCGATCGCGGCGTCCACGTCCTCCCGCGTCATGCAGACGCTCACGCCCTTGCCGGCGGCAAGACCGTCCGCCTTCAGGACGACGGGGATGCCGAGCCGGGCGACGGCCTCGCGCGCCTCCTGGGCGGTCTTGACGACCTCAGCGGCGGCGGTGGGGACCTGGGCGGCGCGCATGACGTCCTTGGCGAACTCCTTGCTCCCCTCCATGCGGGCGGCGGCGGCGCAGGGGCCGAAAATGGCGAACCCTTCGGCTCGGAAGGCGTCCACGACGCCGAGGCAGAGGGGGACTTCGGGGCCGACGACGGTGAAATCGGGCTTGTTGGCGCGGGCCCAGGCCACGAGGCCGGCCACGTCCTTGGCGGCGACGGGCACGTTCCGGGCGATGGCGGCCGTGCCGGCGTTGCCGGGGGCGCAGAAGAGCTCGGCCGACGGGTCGTCTTCGTGCAGTTTCCACGCGATGGCGTGCTCGCGGCCGCCGTTTCCGATGACGAGAATCTTCATGGGAGGGTATTGCACATGCGTTGCAAGGCCGTCAATGCTACCAAATCCGCCCCGCCGGCGCAATCCCCCGCCCCGCCGCGAAACAGCGCCGCCCCGCGGGTCCACGCCCGTCACGGGGCGAACACGGCGCGGACCGGGTCGAGGATCGGCGCGTCCTTCGTGTAGATCAGCATGTCGAGCACGAAGGGAAGGTAGAGGACCAGCATGGCGACGCCGAGCGCGCTCTTGACGGGCATCGAAAGGAAAAACACGTTGAGCTGCGGCGCGGTCCGGTTCACGAAGCCGAGGCCGAGCGTGGCCAGAAACATGAGGATGATCACCGGAGCGGACACGACGACCGTGGTGCGCAGCATGCCGTCCAGCGCGCCGAGCGCGACGCCCGCGGCGCCGGGCGAGAGAGCGCCCCATTCCCCGAACACGGGCCAGAGCAGGTAGCTCTTGTAGAGCGCGCCGAGGAACACGAACACGGCGCCGCCGACGAAGAAGAGCGTGGAGACGATCTGCGTGAAGAAGATGCCGGTCGTGGAGACCTGCGAGCCGTTGAGCGGGGAGTAGACTTCGCCCATCGTCGCGCCGCGCTGGTTGTCGATGAAGTTGCCGACGTTCTCCGCCACCCAGAAGGGAATCGCCGCGAAAAAACCGATCAGGGCCCCGAGCAGAGCCTCCTTGGCGGCCACGAGCCCGAACATCCACCAGACCGGCTCGCCGGGCGGCATGTGCGCGTGGACCCACGGGATCGCGATCCACGCCAGCCCGATCGAGGCGGCGCGGCGCGCGACGCCGGGGATCATCGACTCGGCGAGCGCCGGGCAGATCGCGAACGCGCCGCCGAACCTCGCCATGACGAGGACGGCCGCGAGGATCCAGCGGTGGAATTCGAGGTAGTTCACGGTTCGCGGCCGCATCATACCACCCCGCCGCCCGGCGCGTCAATTTCCGCGCATCAGCGCGTTGCCGCGCCGATCGCGGGGAGCGTCATTCGCGGAAGTCCGGGGATGCGGGCGGAGCGGACGGGGGCGGGCCGGGGGGAGCGGCGCCGACGGCGCCTTCGCCGGGGGACATGTTTTCGCCCATGAGTTCGTCGTCGCCGACGGCGGTGCCCCAGGGTTGCGTCCAGCCTTCGTCCATGCCGAGGCGCGCGGCTTCGTCCGTGACGCGGAGAAACTCCTCTTCGGCGATCGTCCGGTCCCAACCGGGCGCCCGCAGCGCGGCGTGCGCCGGCGTGTATTGCGACATGAGCGAAAGGTGGATGCCGGTCCCGCAGGCGGCGTGCAGCCAGCGCAGGTTTTCGACGGCCTCGTCCGCATGCCCCGGGAGGACCAGGAGGCGGACGATCGTCCCGCGGCGCGCCACGCCGTCCGAGCCGAGCTCGAGCGGCCCGACGTTGTCCCAGCACCACTTCACGAACGCGCGGGCGGCTTCGGGGTAGTCCGGCGCGCGCGATCCCTCGCGGGCGCACGCGGCCGAGGCGTAGCGCAGGTCGGCCAGGACCACGTCCACGAGGTCGCGGTAGCGCTCCGCGACGGCCGGGTCGGCGTAGGAGCTGGTGTTGTAGACGAACGGCAGGTCCGCGCCGGACGCCTTGGCGCGGAGTCCCGCTTCGCGGATGAACGGCAGCCAGGGCTCGGGCGTGACGAGGTTCCAGTTGTGGCAGCCCTGCGCGGCGAGGCCGCGGAAAATCTCCGCAAGGCGTTCGACGGAAACCTCCTCCCCCGCCCCGCCGGCGGTCCACGGGTGGTTCTGGCAGTAGAGGCAGCCGAGCGGGCAGTGCGAGAAAAAGACGGCGCCCGAGCCGCGCGTGCCGGAGACGGGCGGCTCCTCGCCGAAATGCGCGCCCCAGCGGAAGACCTTCGGCACGGCGCCGGCGCGGCAGACGCCGCGGCCGCCCGCGAGGCGGTTCGCGCCGCAGGCGCGCGGGCAGAGCCGGCAGCGGAGCAGGTCCTTCACGGTCGCGGCTCCCGGCCGCCGGCGGCCCAGCCGGCCTGGCGCGCCAGGCCCATCAGGATGCGCATGTCCGCCTCGGTCTTCGCCCCGCGCGCGAAGATGCGCCCGAAGCCTTCCATCATGTGCGTGGCGCGCTCTTCGTCCGTGAACCCGGTCGCGAGCAGCATGTCGCGCCACTTGCCGAGCATGGTCTGGCGCATCTTCGAGGAAGCGGGCGGCGAAACTTCCTCCTCCGGGCTGGCCAGGGCGGCCGGGCCGAGGGAGGCGCGGTAGAACTCGTGGCAGAGCAGAACGACCGACTGGGCGAGGTTGTAGGACGGGTAGTCGGGCGAGGCGGGGAGGCGCACGACGTGCGTGCAGAGCAGCAGTTCCTCGTTGAGCAGCCCCTTGTCCTCGCGCCCGAACACGAGCGCGACCGGCGCCTTCGCGGCGGCCGCGAGGAGGTCCGGAACCGCCGCGCGCGCGTCCGTCGAATGCTGGCGGTAGAGCCCGCCGCGGCGCGAGGTGCCGACGACCGCCGCGCAGTCCGCGACCGCCTCGGCGAGCGTCGGGAACGTCTTGCGCGCCGCGAGAATCCCGGTCGCGTGCACGGCCATCCGCTCGGCGAACTCCCACGTGATGTCGGGCGAGGGCGCGGCGAGGCGCAACTCGGAAAGGCCGCAGTTGGCCATCGCGCGGCAGACGCTGCCGACGTTGCCGCCGTAGCGCGTGCCGACGAGGACGACCTTGAGGTTCGCGAGCGCGGGGTTCATCGCGCCGCCGGCGGCTGCGTCTTGAGCTGCGGGAAGAGGATCACGTCGCGGATGACCTCGGTACCGGTGAGCATCATCACGACGCGGTCCATCCCCAGGCCCAGGCCGCCGGTGGGCGGCATGCCGTATTCGAGCGCCTCGACGAAGTCCTCGTCGGTCGATTCGGCGTCCTCCTCGACCTGCGCCCGGAACGCCTCGCGTTGCGCGAAGGGGTCGTTCTGCTCGGTGTAGCCGGGGCAGAGTTCGCGGCCGCCGACGACGAACTCGAAGACGTTGGCCTTCGTGGGGTCGTCCGGACAGACCTTGGCGAGCGGCACGAACTCGTGCGGCACGCGCGTGACGAACGTCGGCTGGACCAGGGTCTTCTCGATCAGCTTGTCGTAGACCTCGTGGGTGAGCAGCAGCATGTTCCAGGCCGGGTCGAAGGGCAGGCCGGCTTCGCGGACGCGCGCCTGCGCCGCCTCGAGCGGCAGGTCGAACCAGTCTTCGCCCATGCGCTCCTTGACGAGCGTCTCGTAGGCGACCTCGCGGTAGGGCGGCGTGAAGTCGAGCTCGTGTTCGCCGTATTTCACCTTGCGCGAACCGATCACGGTGTCGCACAGGTGCGGCAGGAGCCCCTCGATCACGTCCATCATGGAGCGGCGGTCGCCGTAGGCCTGGTAGAGCTCCAGGACCGTGAACTCCGGGTTGTGCGTGCGGTCGAGGCCCTCGTTGCGGAAATCGCGGCCGATCTCGAAGACCTTGTCGAAGCCGCCGATGACGAGGCGCTTGAGGTAGAGCTCCGGCGCGATGCGGAGGAACATCTCGCGGTCGAGCGCGTTGTAGTGCGTCGTGAAGGGCTTGGCGGTGGCGCCGCCGGCGTGGGGCTGGAGAATGGGCGTCTCCACCTCCATGAAACCGCGCGCCTCGAGCCAGCGGCGCGTCTCGCGCAGGATCGCGCTGCGCTTGTAGAAGCGCTCGCGCGACTCGGGATTCGTGAAGAGGTCCACGTAGCGCTGGCGGTAGCGGTCCTCGGTGTCGACGAGGCCGTGGAACTTCTCCGGCGGCTGGCGCAGGGCCTTGGCGAGGAGCGACCAGCGCTTCACGCGGACCGAGAGCTCGCCGGTGCGCGTCACGAAAAGATCGCCCTCCGCCGCGACGTGATCGCCCAGGTCGAGCCACTTGAACGCCTCGAAGTCCTCGGGGCGGTCGAAGTTCTTCGCGTTCACGAACAGCTGGACGCGGCCGAAACCGTCGCGCAGGTCGGCGAAAACCGTCTTGCCCATGTTGCGCAGGGCGAGGAGGCGGCCGGCGGTCTTGACCTCCGGGCGGGACGGCGCCTGCCCGTCGGGACTCTCCGCGGGACCGCCGGCGGCCGCCGCCGCGTGGGCGGCGAGGAGCGGGGCGCCGAGTTCGCGGATCTTGTCGATCGTGCCGGTGCGCTCGACGGCGCCGGCGCCGAACGGCGTGAAGCCGGCGGCCTGGAGCTTCTTGAGGTTCTCGATGCGGATCGCGCGGTAGTCCGTGGAAGAAGGCTGTTGCGTGGCGGGGTCGTCGCTCATGGCATGCATCCGTTGCGTTGAAACGCGGGCGAGTCTACCACACCGCCCCCGCGCGGGCAAGACGGTCCGCGCTACCGGGCCCAGTCGCGCAGCTGGCGGGCGGAGGCGCGGACGCGCTCGACGTCGATCGAAAGCCACTCGCCGTCGCGGTAGAGTTCGCGGCCCGCCACGACGGTGAGGCGGTTCTCCAGGCCCGTGGCCGAATAGACCGCGCTCGAAACGACGTCGTGCACCGGCAGCATGCCGGGGCCGCGAAGGTCGAGCGCGAAGAAGTCCGCGTGGCAGCCCGGCTCGAGCCGGCCCGCGAGCGGGTCGCCGATCGCGGCGGCGCCGCCGCGCGTGGCCATGTCGAGCGCGGTTTGCGCGCGCAGCGCCGTCGGGTCGCCCGTGGAGAGCTTGCCGAGCAGCGCCGCGAGCCACGTCTCGCGCAGCATGTTCTGCGCGTTGTTCGACGCGGGGCCGTCCGTCCCGATCGCGACGGGGACGCCCGCGTCGAGCATGCGCTGCACGGGGGCCGCGCCGGAGGCGAGCTTCATGTTGGAGGCCGGGTTTTGGACCGCGGTGCAGCCGCGCCCGCGCAGGATCGCCAGGTCCGCGTCGTCCACGTCCACGCAGTGGAACAGCGCCGTGTCGGCGCGCAGGATCCCGAGCGAGTCGCAATACGGGATCGGACGCAGGCCGCGCTCCGCCAGGCAGTCCGCGGTCTCCTTGCGCGTTTCGGACATGTGCATGCCGAAGAGCCAGCCCGTTTCGTCGGCCAGGTCGCGGCAGGCGTGCAGCGTCTCCGGGTCGGTCGTGTAGACGGCGTGGGGCGCGACGGCGCCGCGCAGGCGCGGGTGGCCGCGCCAGGCGGCCGCGTTGTCGCGGATGCGGCCGAAGAGCGCGTCGCGCGTGGCGCCGCCGAGCTGCGGGAAGAAGCGGACGACGTTCTCGCCGACCACGCCGCGCAGGCCCGCGGCGTCCGCCGCCGCGAACACGTTCTCCTGCAGCATGTACATGTCGTAGAAGGCGGTGCAGCCCGTGCGGACCATCTCCGCGAACGAGAGCTCCGCGGCGGCGCGCAGCAGCCGCGGCTCCCAGCGCGCTTCGCGGGGGAATACGTCCTCGTGCAGCCAGGCGAAGAGCTCCTTGTCTTCCGCGAGGCCGCGCATCGCGCTCATCGGCACGTGCGTGTGCGCGTCGACCAGGCCGGGCAGGATCGCGGCCTCGCCGAGCGCCGAGACGGGCTCGCCGGGATGGCGCGCGAGCACGGCCGCGGCGGGGCCGACGTCCGCGACGCGCCCGTCCGCGACGGCGAGCGCGCCGTGTTCCACGACGGTGCGCGCGTCGTCCTGCACGACGATCCAGTCGGCGGTGTAAACCATGGCGGAACCCCTCCCCTGCCCTATCCCTTGAAGATGAAGAATTTCCGCAGCACGTAGTTGAACATGAGCGACGTGAGGATGCACACGAGGAACGCGACGCTCGTCTGCGCGCCGAAGGCCGCGATGAGCCACGTCTGGAGCGCGGTGCCTATGAGGGCGGCGAAGGCGCCGACCGCGGTGAACGCGAGGAACTCGAGCCACATCGGGAGCTTGCCCGGCTTGAAGACGAAGGCGCGGTTGATCAGGTAGCAGACCACGTCCGACACGACGAACCCCGCCACGCTGCAATACGCGGAGAGGCGGGCGCGCGCCGCTTCGTCGACCGGGGGCGGGACGAGCCCGAAGAGCTTCACGACGAAGTCGTCTGCCCCGATGCACGGGAACACGTGCCAGGCGAAGACCGAGAACGTCGCCATGTTGACGAGCGTGGCGAAGACGCCGACGGCAGCGTATTTGCAGAACTGCACGAAGGGATGCGCGGTCCCGCTCCGGCCGAAAAACTGCCGGAGGAGTTCGGAAAGCGTGCGGGGGAACGGGACGCGGGCGTCCGCGGCGGGGGAGTTTTCGTTCACGTCGCTGCGATGAAACGGGAGAAAAGAAGCCAGGCCACGCCGTAGTAGATGAGCAGGGCCGAGATGTCGTCCATGACGGAAATGAACGGGCCGGACGCGACGGCGGTGTCGATCTTGAGGCGGTCGAGCACGATCGGGACGACGGCGCCGAAACCCGCGGCGAAGGTCATCGCGCAGAAGAGCGCGAGCCCCGCCACGGCGGCCACGGCGAAGTGCGCGCACCAGGCGCCCAGGCCGGCGTTCTGCGCGACGGCGGCCGCGCCTTCGCGGCCGGACGGCGTGGCGTAGAGGATCGCGAGGGCGCTCAGGAAGATGCCGGCGCCGCAGATCAGCCCCATGAGCGCGCCCGTGCGCAGTTCGTGGAAGAAGAGCCGGCCGAGCGAGTGGCGGCGTCCGGAGCCGGACGCGATTTCGCGGATCATGAGGACCGAGCTCTGCAGGCCCGTGTTGCCGCCCATGCCCATCACGTTGGGGATGAACGCCGCCAGCACGATGAAGAGGCCGAACACCTTGCCGAACGAGCTCATGATCGAGGCGGTGACGACGCCGCCCAACAGCGTGATGAAGAGCCACGGCAGGCGGTACCAGCAGGAGCGCCACGCCGAGACGTTGCCCAGTTCGTCGTCCGTCGTGCCCGCCAGGCTGAGGATGTCTTCCTCGGCCTCTTCCTTGATGATGTCGGTGGCGTCGTCGTGCGTGATGCGGCCGAGCAGGTAGCCGCGGTCGTCCACGACCGGGATCACCGAGAGGTCGTATTTGGCCATCTGCTCGGCGACGGCTTCCTGGTTTTCGTCGGACCGCACGGACATGACGCCCGCGTCCATGATGTCGCCGAGCTTCGCGGTGCGGTCCTTCTGGCGCAGCAGGTCCCAGATCGTGATCGCGCCGAGGAGCCGTTCGTCCGCGTCGACGACGTAGACCTGGTAGACGTGCTCGTCGTCTTCGCTGCGGGCGATCGCGTCGAGCGCGTCGTCCACGGTCTGGTCCGGATGCAGCGCGACGAGGTCCGTCGTCATGATGCCGCCCGCGGAATCCTCCGGGTAGGTCATCAGGCGCGAGACGTCGTCCGCGTTCTCGTCGTCCATCCCCTCGATGATCTTCGCGGAGACTTCCTTGTCGTCGACTTCGCCGAGGACGTCGGCCGCGTCGTCCGGCGCCATTTCGTTGACGATGTCGGCGGCCTCGGCCGCGGGCAGTTCGGCGGCGAGGTCGCCGGCGAGGTCCGCCGGCAGCTCGGCGAGGACGTCCGGCTTGAGGTCCGCCGGGAGCGCGGCGAAGATCTCCGCGAGCGTCTCCGGGTCGTGGTGCGCGATGAGCGCCGCCACGTCGGCGGGAGGCAGGTCCTGCAGCTCCGCGCCGAGCTGGCCCCAGAGCTTGCCGTCGACGAGCTCGTCGACGCGCGCCTGGAGTTCGGGCGTGAGGATGTCGTCGGTTTCGGGCATGGGCGGACGGAGGAGGGAGGAACGGTGGCGGGAAAACGCCCGGCCGCGGCTACTTCGCGCGGACGGCGAGGAGCTGCCAGGGCTTGAGGTCGATCGTGGCGACGCCCTTTTCGAGCGCGAGCGGCTTGC
This sequence comes from Kiritimatiellia bacterium, assembly GCA_017457625.1. Classification (GTDB taxonomy): domain Bacteria; phylum Verrucomicrobiota; class Kiritimatiellia; order RFP12; family UBA3636; genus UBA3636. Next base: position 4,640 of record JAFTHC010000273.1, on the reverse strand, counting down.
CGCTGGCGGCGAGGAGGGCCTGCTTGGCGCCGGGCAGGCGGATCTTCACGCCCTTCTTCGGGCGGTAGCCGGTGTGGACGATCGCGTAGTATTTGCCCGCGGAGCCGCCGTCGATGGCGCGCACGACGACGTCCGGCGCGTTCGCGGCGTCCGGCACGACCTTGGAGGGCAGCGCCGGCAGCGCGAGGAAGTTGAGGTTGAACTCCTGCACCGGGCCGGGGAAGCCGCGCGTGTAGTTGGAGCCCATGAGGTAGCCGATGATCCCGGGGTCGCCGTTGGCCATCGCGTTCACCTCCGCGATCATGCAGGCGCGGCCGGCGTGCTCCCAGTCCGCCATGCAGTAGCCGGTGCTGCCGGGTTTGTCGCCCTGGATGAGCGCGCCCTCGTTGAGGTCGTAGTGGCGGATGATCGTCTGCATCCCGTTGGCGTTGCGGAAGGCGTCGAAGCAGGCCGGGTCGGTCACGGTGAAGAGCGCGTGGAACGGCATCGCGATCCAGACGTTCTTGAGGCGCTGGTAGTGCTCGGGGTCGCAGAAGGGCGAGGCGTGCTGCCACTCCCAGCAGCCCCACGTCCCGGTCGGGGTCTTGAGCGCCTGCAGGTAGCGGTGCTGGCCGACGACGCTCGGGTCGTTCACGTCGACGATGTTCTTGCCGGGCAGGGCCGCCTGGCAGAACGGCAGGTCGTCCGTCGTCATGCTGCCGCCGTCCTTGAGGGGATAGCCGGTCTCGGAGTCGTCGTTCTCGAGGATCGCAACCGCGTTCTTCACGCCGCCCTTCTCGAGGTAGTCGCGGATCTGGTCCATGAACTGGGCGCGGCGCTTGCCGAACCAGGCGATGTATTTGTCGTAGAGCGCCTTGTTGGCCTTGAGGTCCTGGCGCGTGATCGCCTGGCCGGCGTTCTCCTCCGCGGCGAAGCGGGCGCGCGTGGCGTCGCCGAAGCCGATCGCCCACTGGCCGGGGCGCGGGCGCATCAGGACGCCGAGGAAGCCGCCCTTCTCGACCTGCTCCTTGAAGCGGAAGATCGTGCAGTCGAGGATGTATTCGAGCTCCGCGAGCGTGTCCGGATCGGTGATGTCGACGCGGAGCTTCCCTTCGGACCACCAGATGTGCGTGTAGTTGATGCCGCGGTCGTTGGGCTTGTTGGTGATGTCGAGCGGCTCGGCGCGCTTCTGCGGGCCGAGCGGGGGCGTGGAGCAGTTCACGTCGCCCGCGGCCCCGCCGTATTCGTAGTAGGGCAGGATGTCGAAACCGTATTGGTCCACGGCCATCGGGACGATGCGGCCCCAGATGTCCCAGTCGTGGCCGTTGCCGCCCCACATCCAGTTGGGGTGCTTGGCGCCGGGGAGGTTGTTGCGGCCCTTCCAGTTCACGTCCCAGCCCTGGTTGTGGCCGAACTCCAGAAGATCCTTGCAGTAGGTGTTCTGCCCGAAAATCTTCATCGCCCGGAACTTCTGCTCGATCCAGTCGAGGCCCGCGTTGGAGTCGCAGAGGCCGCCTTCGCCCGTCACGCCGTCCGCCATCTCCTCGCGCCAGAAGATGTGGCGGCGCGGCAGCGGCGCGGGCGGGTAGTTGATCTTGGCCCAGGCGGCCTTTTCGTCGTCGATCTCGCACAGCAGGATGCGCGAGACGGCGATGCCGGCCGAAAGCGGGTGCCAGGACTTCTGGTATTGCGAAATCGCGATCTCGAAGCCGTCCGTCGCGATGTCCATCTTGCCCTTGTCGTCGCGCGTGGCGGCGCGCTGGCCGAGGAACGTGAGCGAGGACCACGTCTGGAAGCGGCCGCTCTGCGGGATCTTGAGCGACTCGGGCTTGTGGTGGACGATGGGGCCCTCGAAGGCGTCGCCGTTGGACTGCCCCGTGTAGAACGAACGGCGGGAGTTGTTGCCGTAGTTGCGGACGTGGAACGCGCGCGGCTCGTCGTCCGGATACTCGATCACGACGACGTAGGCGCCGTTGGGCCGCAGGTTCTTGCCCTCGCCGAGGCGCCAGTCGACCCAGGAAGCCGTTTCCGGCTGCACGTCGAGGACGCGGCAGGGCTTGCCGAGGATCGTCTCCACGCGGCTCGCGCCGACCGGGAAATCGGCGAAGCGGTGGTCTTCCTTGGAGCAGTCGATCGAATCGACGATCGTGCATTCCCCGTAGACGGGGAGTTTGATGGCGCGCGCGGGCGCGGCGGCCAGCGCGGCGGCGGCGAGCGCGGGCAGGAGGAGGGACTTTGCGTTCATGGTTGGGGCATCCGTTTCGCTTCGCGCGGCCGTTCCGCGCAAGCGGCTTCCATTAAACCAGAAACCCGCTCCCGCGGCAAGCGGAAATGCGGCGCGCTCGCCGGCGTCCGCGCGGACCGCTTGCGGTCGCGTGGCGCCGTGCGGTAGAATCCCCGGCCATGGACATCGAACCCCTCCGCGCCCGCTCGGGCGGAACCGTCATCCTCGAAACCGACTTCTGCACCGACGTGGACGACGTCGCCGCGCTCTCCCTGCTCTGCGGCGACGCGCGGCGCCTCCCCGGCGCGTTCCGCATCGGCGGCGTTTCGTGCAACGTGAAAAGCCCCTTCGTCGCGGCCGCCGTGAAAGTCGTCATGTCCGCCTGGGGCATGCAGAACGTGCCCGTCGGCGTCACGGAGGACGACCTTCCGCCCAGCGGCGACCGCTCCGACTACCTCGCCGGCCTCGCCGCGCGGTGGCGGGGTCCGCACCCCGCCGCGGACTGCACCGCGCGCGAACTCTACCGCCGCGTCTTCGCCGGGGCGGCGGACGGCTCCGTCGACGTGATCTCGATCGGCTTCTTCAACACGCTCGACGAAGTCCTCGCCGCCGACCCCGCGCTCTTCCGCCGCAAGGTCCGCGCCGTCTGGGCGATGGCCGGCGGATTCGGCCGCTGCGCCGGGTGCCGCGAGTTCAACGTGGTCGGATACGAGGACGCCGCGCGACGTTTCCTCGACGCGTGGGACGGCCCGATCCGCTTCGTCGGCTTCGAATGCGGCGAGACGGTCATGACGGACCTCTCGGGACTGCCGGAGGAATGCGACGCCCATCCGCTCGTCGAGGCCTTCCGCCACCATCGCGGCCCCGCGATGAAGCGCAGCAGCTGGGATCCGATCACGGTCGACCTCGCCGTCGAAGGCGAAAACGCCTGCTGGGAACTCGGCCCCGCGGGGCGCGTCCGCGTCGCCGCGGACGGCTCGACGCCCTTCTCGGAAGACCCCGCCGGCAACGCGCGCGTCCTGCGCTTCCTCGCCCCCGACGGCGCCGTCTCCGCCCGGATCGGCGAACGGGTCCGCGCGGCCGCGGGCCTTGACTTGGCCCCGGCGAAATGCTAGTTTCCCGACCCGTCCGCGCAACGGGACAATAGCTCAGTCGGTAGAGCAACGCACTTTTAATGCGTGGGTCGCGGGTTCGATCCCCGCTTGTCCCACCACGCGCAGGAAGACTACGCGCCGAGGGCGGCGCGGCCGAGCGAGAACGCCTTGAGGTTCGCGTCGAGCAGTTTTGCGGGAACGCGACCGCGGAGCGCGGCCAGCCAGGCGTCTTCCGGGATGTCCAGCAGCGTGGAAAGCGCGCCCGCGATCGCGATGTTGGCGGTGCGCGGATTGCCCGCCTGCGCGGCGAGCGCCTTGGAGTCCACGCGGAGGAGCCGGTTGCCGAACAGGCGCGCCAGCGTCGCGTCCGGATCCTCGGGCGCGGGCTGCTGCCCGGAGGAAACCGTGATCGGAACGAGGTAGCACTTGTCCACGAGCGCGCGGCCGGCGGGACGCACCGACGGGAACGCGCGGATTGCCTCGACGGCGTCGAACGAAACGAGCAGGTCCGTCTCGCCGTCGGGGACGATCGGCGAATGCACGCGTCCTCCGAAACGGACCTGGCTCGACACGGAGCCGCCGCGCTGGCTCATGCCGTGGATTTCCGTTTTCTTGACGTCGAGCCCGGCTTCGGCGGCCGCGCGGGCCAGGACGTCGGCCGCGAGCAGGATCCCCTGCCCGCCCACGCCCACGAGATTCACGTTGACGACTGCATCGTTGTTCATGGCGGCGGAGGATACCACAACGGCCGCCTCTTCGCAATCATCCCGATTTTCCCCGTTGTAATCGGTCGGGAATCGGGGGGAGCGTGGAGCAAGGCATGCGCGCGGTCGCATGCGCCGCACTTGGCGGCGTAGCCGAAAAGACCGGATCGGGCGCGTTCGTGGCGCCCGCGGGGAGCGGATCGCAAGGCGACGCGAGCGAAGATGGCGCGCCCCGGGATGTATGCGCCGGAGCCCCAACCCGTCCGTCCGCCGCCGCTCCCCCCCCCGGCATGCTTCAATCCCACCGTGGAAAATTTTTCTTGCATTCCCGCCCGCCTTCCCCTAGACTCCACTCCCGTTACCCCCGCCCGCGCCGCCGTTTCCCCCCACCCGCGCCGCCGTTTCCCTACGCCATTCTCCCCGCCTCAATCCCGCCGTGAATCAAAAAAGAGTTCCGCCATGAGCCGTCCGATTTACACCGATCCCGCCGCCTGTTTCTCCGTGTCCGTCGCGGTCTGGATGGCCGCGAACGCGGGCACGGTCCTGTTCGTTCTCCTGGCCGCGGCCGCCGTGGCCCACGGCTGGAAGGCCGCCGGCCGCGCGATCGACCGGCATGAAACGGGCATCGACCGCGAGTTC
>JAFTHC010000035.1 GCA_017457625.1 Kiritimatiellia bacterium | reverse complement strand
TGCGGCGCTGATGGGCTACCGGCGGATGGCCGCGGCGTTCCGGGCGGAACACGGGCTCGCGGATCCGGCGCCGGCGGACCTGCTGCTGGATGCCGCGCCGGAGCCCGAAAGGCGCCTCATGCCGGCGGTGCGGGCTGCGCTTCCGTCGGCGCGGGCTGCGGCGCGCAAGCTGCTCGACGGGCCGGACGCGGCGAGCGTGCGAGCGTTCGAAGCGCGACTGCTGGCCATGCGGGACGCGCGCATGGCGGCGCTGGGCCGGCGGCGGCGGGCGTGACGGAAAATCGCCGCCGGAGGCGTCGCGAAGATCGCCGACCGCAAAATCACGCACGGTGGAATCGATGCACCCTTGCGCCGGCGACGCGGCTTTTGATAGCATCGGGAACGTTCTTCGGTCAAACGGTCAAACGGTCGAACGGTCATCTTCTTTCGGATTCCAGCACGCGTCCTTGCCATGCTCTCTCTTTTCCTGCGTTCCTTCGGTCTCGTCTTTCTCGCCGAGATGGGCGACAAGACCCAACTCTCGACGCTCGGCCTCGCCGCCGCCGCGGGCGGCGCCGCGCGGCACCCGCGGCTCGCGGTGTTCTTCGGGTCGGCGCTCGCGCTGGTCTGCACGTCCGCCGTCGCGGCGGGGTTCGGCGCCTGGCTGTCGGCGCACGCGAACCCGCGCCACCTCAAGATCGCTTCGGGGGCGCTGTTCCTTCTCTTCGGCGCTCTCTACTTGCGCGAAGGGATTCTGGAGGGCCGGGCGTGACGACGCGCGGCTGGATCCCCTTCGAGGCGGACGACGCGCACGTCCGCCGCGAACGCGACAAGGCGCGCGCGCTCCGGCAGACCGCCTGGTGGCGCGCGCAGGTCGCGCGCGGCGTCTGCCACTACTGCGGCAAGACCGTTCCGCCCGGCGAGCTCACGATGGACCACGTCACGCCCCTCGCGCGAGGCGGCCGCTCCACCCGCGGCAACGTCGTGCCGTGCTGCCGCGCGTGCAACCAGGCCAAGGGCGCGCGCACCGCGCTCGACGACATCCTCGACTCGCTGCCGCCCCCCGCGCCCGGCGACGCCCCCTCCCCTCCCCTTTCCTGAACGCGGCGCGAGCCGCCCAGCAAAAACGAAAACGGACGAAACGATGAACAATCCCATCTGGATCATGTCGAGCGCGTTCCCGCGCCACACGTTCAAGCAAGTCGCCGCCAAGGCGAAAGAAGTCGGCGCGCAGGGCATCGAGCTGTGCGTGTTCCGGCGCGACGGCACGCGAAAAGACCACGTCGCCACGCACCTGCCCTACGAGCGCTTCGGCCGCGACGACGCGGCGCGCCTCCTCGACTTCCTCGGCAAGGCGAAGCTCCGCATCTCGCTCGGCGCCTACGACAACATGATCGGCGGCGACGAGGCCGAGCGCGTCCGCAACCAGAACCACATCCTCAAGCTCATCCGCATCGCGCACCTGCTGGGCGGCGACGCCAACGACGTCGTCGTGGGCACGTTCGTCGGCTACGACAACGCGCTCGGCCGCGAGGACGGCGGTTTCGAGAAGAACCTCGCGCTCTACGAGAAGGTCTTCGCGCCGATCGTGAAATACGCGGAAAGCCTCGGCGTCACGCTCGTCTACGAAAACTGCCCGATGGAGGGCTGGCAGCCCGCGACCGCGCCGGACACCTACAACAACCTGCCCTGCACGCTCGCCGCGCGCAAGCTCATGTATGCGCTGATCCCGAGCAAGGCGCACGGCGAGATCTACGACCCGTCGCACGACGTCTGGCAGCACGTCGACCCGAGCGACGTGGTCCTCGCCAGCGACATGCGCCGGATCAAGCGCGTCCACGTGAAGGGCACGCGCAACTTCGCGCGCGACGCGGCCGCGGTGCACTGGGGCCGGCTCTTCCCGGAGCAGACGGTCGACCCGAAGCTCGCGAAAAAGGCGGGCGTCCCGATTCCCGCAAGCGAATGGGACCGCCACCACTACGAGCCCCGCGTGCCGGGCTTCGGCGGCAGCGACTCGATGGACTGGTCGCTCTTCCTCGAGACGCTCATGAAGCGCGGCTTCGACGGCCCGTTCTCGATCGAGAACGAAGGCTGCAATTCGTCGCACACCGGCAACATGGGCGCCACGGTCCAGGGCTTCAAGGCCGCCGTCCTCAACACGGCGCCCGCCGTGTGGCCGCTCGGCCCCGACGGCTACGCCTACGACTGGTCCCGCGCCAAACCCCTCGCCCCGGCCGCCGCGCGGGACGTGCCCGTCGCGACGATGGACGACCTGCGCTAGCGCGCGGCCGGCCGGAGCGGCGCGGCCGGGTCGGCCGGATCGCCTTCGAGTTCGAGCACGGCCGTCGCGGCCGGGCGGAACTCCCCGGCGAGCCGGACGGCGAACGGCGCGTCCGGCGCCGGGCGCTCCGCGAGCGCGACCACGGTGGCCGAACCGGGGCGGTCCGCGAAGGCGCGGCCCGTGGCGAACAGGCGGCGCGCCTTCTGCAGCGCGCGGCCGTCCACGCCGTCGGTGAGCGCGCCCTGCTGGTTCGTGGCGACCATGCCGTAGGCGCGCACGAGCGCCGGCAGCGTGTCGACCACGACGATCGCGTCGGCGCCGTTTTCGGCGGAGCGGCGCACCGCCTCGGTCAGGACGGACGCGACCTGAAGCGCCTTGTCGGGCGTGTCCTCCCAGTCGACGCACAGCAGCGTGGCGCGCCGCTCCCGGAAAACGGGCAGCGCGGCCGCCGCGGCGCGCGCCTCGGGCATCGCGCCGAAGAGCGCGAGCCAGACGTCGGCCCGCGGCTGCGCGTCCGCGGCGAGCACGGCCAGGGAACGGGCGAACGCGGCGTGGTCCGCGCCGCGCGGCAGAAGCGCGAGCGCGCGCGAACCGAAGAAGAGCGGCGCGGCGCGGTCGAACGCCTCCGCGACCGGGTCGGGCGCCGCGCCCGCGAGACGCAGCGGCCGGTCCGGCGCGGCGGCCGGCAGCGACGCGAACGGCGGCACGAGCCGCGCCTTGTCGGGCGCCAGACCGTTCACCGAAACGACGTCCGTCGCGACGAAATGCCGGTCGCGCTGCCCGCGGTCCGCGGGGCGCGTGCGGCAGGCGATCCGGTCGCCGGGGCGCAGGCCCAGGCGCTGGACGAGCGATTGCGGCACGAAGACGTCTTCCGCGACGGACTTGAAGTCCGCCAGCGCGCTCCGCAGGAAACCGTAGCCCTCCTGCCAGACGTCGAGCCAGCCTTCGGCCTCGACCGTGCCCCCGCGCCTGACGTGTTCCTGCAGCAGCGCGAACACGGTCTCGTGGCGGCCGCTGCCGCCTTCCGCGGCGAGATTCTGCTCGGCCGCCAGGCGGAACAGGTCGCCGGCGGGGAGCTCCTGGAGATCGGAAATCTTGATGGGCGGGAGAACCGGCCGCTGCTCGGCGGGCGGTTCGGCCGGCCGCGCCGCGCCGCCGCCCCGCTGCTGTTGCTGCGGCTGGACCTGCGCCTGCTGCTGCTGGCGCTGGAGCTGCTGCTGGCGGTTGCGCTCGCGGTCGCGCTCGCTCTGCTGCTGGCGCAGCAGCTGCATCTGGCGGTTGCGCTCGCGGTCGCGCTCGCTCTGCAGGCGGCGCTGGCGTTCGCGCTCCGCGTCGCGCTCGCGCTGCGACGGCTGCGCGCCGCCCTGCGGCTTGGCGGCCTGCTTCTGCGGCGAGGCGGCGAAGAACGCGTTCATCGCGTTCACGGAACTGGCCAGGTCGTCGAGCCCCTGCTTCATGCGCAGCGCCGCGGCGCGACGCGCGCGCAGAAGCGCGTCGGCATCGACGCCCGCCGCGGCCGCGAGCGACGCGTCCGGATCGGCGGGGGCCTGCGGGACCGGCTCCGCCGTGGTCTCCGGCGCGGCCTGCGGCTCCGGCGGCGACACGAGCGAAATCGTCTCCTCCGCCGCCGGGGCCGGCGCGCCGGCCTCGGGCGAAGGCGCGCCGCCGGCGTCCGCGGCCCGCGCGGCGAGACGGGCGGCGCGCTCCGCGGCCGTCACGGGAACGATCGGCGGCGGGTTGCGGGGCGGGCGCCCGCGGCGGTTCTTGAATTTCGCGATCCCCGTGGCGGGGTCCACGACGACGGGGTTTCCGGTCGCGAGGTCGACCAGTTCGGCGTCCGAGTTTTCGTTCATGTCCGGAGGGTTCCGAGTTGTTGAAGCAGGTGGACGGCGCGCCGCCGCATCGTGGCGGCGTCCGCGTCGTTTTCGACGGTGAAGTCCGCCTTGGCGCGGCGCGTTTCTTCCGGCAGCTGCGCGGCGATGCGGGCGAGCGCGTCCTCGCGGGAAAGCCCGCGCGCGGCGAGCCGCTCCAGGCGCAGCGGCAGCGGGGACTCGATCGTGACGGTCGCGTCCCAGTCGCCTTCCCAGCCGCTCTCGAAGAGCAGCGGAATCTGGGCGCAGAGGAAGTCCGCCCGCGGGGCGGACGCTTTCCAGTCGAGGAGGTGTTGTCGGACGAGAGGATGGACGAGGGCTTCCAGTCGGCGGCGCGCGGAAACGTCCGAGAACGCCAGTTTGCCGAGCCGGCCGCGGTCGGTCGCGCCATCGGGTCCGAGATAGTCCGGACCGAATTCGCGCAGAACCGCTTGCGCGGCTTTCCCGCCGGGGGCGTGGAGCGAGCGGACGACGTCGTCCGCATCGGCGACCCGGACGCCCAGGCCGGAAAGGACCCCCCCGAAGAAACTCTTGCCGCAGGCGATGCCGCCCGTCAGCGCGAAGCAGATCATGCAGGCTTCCGTTTGGAGGTGAACGCCGGGCATTCTACCGCGCCGGCCCCGCACGTGTCAACCCCCCCCCTCGCCTCCGCGCTCGCGCCCGCGCGCTCCGCCGGCGCGAAAAAAATGTTTCCATCCACGTCCGCGTTGTGGTAGAATGCGCCCCCAACCGGCGGGTTCAGACTTGTCACGACCATCGGACGGAACGGCCTCGTCGAACACCAACCAACAGAAAGACAACTCCAAATGGCAGACATCACCCCGCTTGTCGGCGCGCTCACGAACGATCCGCTGAACCCCGACATCAAGACGCAGAACGCGCACTTCTACCGCGTCACG
>JAFTHC010000272.1 GCA_017457625.1 Kiritimatiellia bacterium | reverse complement strand
TGCCGCAGCCCTACTTCAACCACGCGATCGTCGCGGCCGACTCGGGCGATCCGGACGACCCCTACCTCCTCATGGACCCCACGAGCGAGACGACGCGCTCGCTCCTGCCGGAGTATCTCTGCGAGATGAGCTACCTCGTCGCGCGCGACGAGGGCGAGGGCATCCGCGAGACGCCCCCGCTGCCGGTCGAGCAGAATCTGCTCCGCGCCGAGACGGTCTACACGCTCCACGCCGACGCCTCGGCCGACGTGACGACGACGCTCTCCTTCGCGGGCGTGAACGACGCGGCCTACCGCGGCTACTTCGCGTCGATCCCGCGCGACGGCCTCCGCGCCTTCTTCGAGCGCGTGTTGCAGGGCATCCCCGGCGCGGTGCTGACGGGCTGGGAGGTCCGTCCCGCGCCCGAGGCGCTGCGCACGAGCCCCGAGCCGCTCGTCGTCCGCCTCGACTACGCGATCGCCGAGGCCGCGCGCGGCGCCGAGGGCGGCCGCGCGGCGCTGCTCGACCTGCCGACCGTCCCCGCCGCTCTCGCGATCGCCTCGCGCGTCGTCGGCGACCTCGGACTCGAGAAGCGCCGCTTCCCCCTCGTCACCGACTACCCCTGCGGCTGGGAGGAGACCGTCGAGATCCGCCTCCCCGACGGCGTCACGCTGTCCCCCGATTCCGCCGCGGAGCGGCAGTCCGAATGACCCGAGGCTTCGCATCCTTCGCCCCCCTATCCGCCAGCCACAGAGAAATGTCCCGCATTTCGTTGCGAGCGAAAAATAACATTTGGTGTAGAATGGAACACGATAAAAATCGTCATTTGGTGTAAGAATGCTTCCGTTCAAGCGCCCCTGCCATGCCTCCGCCGCCCGCCACACGAGCCTCTGCTAGACTCGGCGCCATGAACGCCATGAACGCCGACGAACTCGCCGCCTTCCACGCGCGGCGGGATGAGGAAAACCGCAAGGCGCGAGGGGCCCTTTCCTACGAGGAATGGTTCGCCGAACGGGAACGGCTGGCCGCGTTCCTCACCCGCCGCGGCGTCCGCGGGTTCGAGCACGGCGGACTCGATCCGTCCGCGAGGCGGTCCTGGCGGGAACGGCTGCACCTCCTTTCCGGACGGCTCCGGCGTGGACGGGCGTTCAGGGGCGACTTCGGTCTTTCCGACGATTGGTTCGAGAACCGTCTCTTCGGCCTCCAGTTGCTTTCGTCCCGGATGTTCCGAAGCGGTCTTCTTTCCGCGATCCGGCGGCACCTCGGCTCGCCCGACAACGGCTTCGCCGTGTCGATCGCGACCGATTTGCCCATTGTCACCGAGACCGTCGTCACCGCGCGGGAATGCGTCACCGACTTCGCAGGCGACGCCGTGCGGAAGGCCGAAACGCTTGCGCGCAGGGACCCGGCCGCGAGGCGGCAGCTTCGCGACCTTCGCCGTCTCATCGGCGGCCCGTCGCCCGCTTCGTCCCCCTGCCGCCGCTGGCTGCGGCGGTTCGTGCGCCTGGCGCTCGCGGGCATGGCGTTCGTCGTCGCATGCAACCTCGCGGTGCTGGTCGCCGCCGCGGGGCGCGTGACGCCCGTGGGGCGCGCGGCGGAGGCGCCGGCGCGGCGCGCGGCGATCGTGATGGGATGCGTCCCGAAGCTCCGCGGCGGCTGGGACAACCCGTACTTCACGGCGCGCATCGAGGCCGCGGCGGAACTCTGGCGAGCGGGGAAGGTCGAGGCGCTGATCGTGAGCGGCGACAACCATGTCGAGTGGTACGACGAACCCTCCGAGATGAAGGCGGCGCTCGTCGCGGCGGGCGTGCCGGAGGACCGCATCGTGTGCGACTACGCGGGCTTCCGGACGCTGGACTCCGTCGTGCGCGCCAGGACGATCTTCGGCCTCGACTCGTTCCTCGTCATCTCGCAAGACTTCCACGTGCGCCGCGCGATCTTTCTCGGACGATGCAAGGGGCTCGACGTCCGCGGCTATGCCGCGCGCGGCGTTCCCTTCGGCCGCCTCTCCTCCCGCACGATCGTCCGCGAACCCCTCGCCCGCGTCGCCGCCGTCCGCGACGTCCTCCTCGGCCGCCGCCCGCGCTTCGGAGGCCCGCGCGTGGACCTTCCGTCCGCCGCTCCATCCCTTTGACCCCGCCACGCCGCTTCTGCCAGGCTTCTTTGCATGAACGCAATCCGCAATCCCGGACTGACGTCCGTTCTCCAAGGCTTCGATTCCGGCCGTGAAACGGCGCGACAGCGTGCCGTTCGCGCAATGCAGCGGATCGTCGGCATCGCTTTCGTGGCGTTGGCTGTGTTCCTCGCATGGATGATCGTCGCCGACGCCCGCGATCTGGCCTCCGGCGCCGAAGCCCGCCTCGTCCGAATCAACCCTTCGGAACTGGAGCGGACCGACCCGCAGCGGGAGGCGATCTGGCACGAAACGTCTTCTACCTCGTCTACCGCCTCGTCCCCGTCCTGGTCCCGCTTTTCTGGTGGGACCTGATTGAACGGAGCGCGGCCGGAAAGACTGGAGGCCGGCCCGTCGGCCGGTTCTGACACCGTCCCCGCCGCCCGCGCTTCGGCGGGCCGCGCGCATTTCGGGCCTTTGATGGACATGTTCCCGGCGGAATCGGTATCATATCAGAAATATCGGTATCATTTTGCTTGACAATGATACCGATTTATGCTGGAATGACCCTGGACAGCGAAATCCAAGCCCATGAGAACCTTTGACTACATCCACGCTCCGCGCAAGTGGCTCACGCCCGAGGTCTCCAACCTGATCGCCTCGCTCCACGAATGCAGGGGCAAGCAGGCGCTCTATCTGCGCGCCACGCCGGACGTGCTGGACACGCTCCTCGAAATCGCGAAGATCCAGAGCACGGCGGCGTCCAACCGCATCGAGGGCATTTCGACCACGGACGCGCGCATCCGCGCGCTCGTGGGCGGTTCGACCGCCCCGCGGAACCGCGACGAGAAGGAAATCGCCGGCTACCGCGACGTCCTCGCGACGATCCACGAGGCGCACGAGGCGATCCCGCTCCGCCCCGGCGTGATCCTCCAGCTCCACCGCGACCTCTGCGGCCACCTCGGTCCGGGAGCCGGCGGCCACTGGAAGGCTTCCGACAACGTCATCGCCGAAACCGACGCCCTCGGACGCCGGGCCGTCCGGTTCCGTCCGGCGTCCGCGTTCGAGACGCCAGCCGCCGTCGAGTCGCTTTGCGACGCGACGAACGCCGCGCTGGAGGACCGCACGTTCGATCCGCTGCTCGTGCTTTCGCTCTTCGTCCTGGACTTCCTCTGCATCCATCCGTTCGACGACGGGACCGGCCGTATGAGCCGTCTGCTCACGCTGCTGCTCTTCTACCGCGCGGGCTATGTCGCGGGGCGCTACGTCAGCCTCGAAAAGACGATCGAGGAGTCGAAGGAGACCTACTACGAAGCGCTCCGGGCGTCGTCCGAAGGGTGGCACGCCGGACGCAACGACCCCGTGCCGTTCGTGCGCTACCTGCTCGGCACGTTCCTCAAGGCGTATTCCGTCTTCGAGGACCGCGTGTCGGACGTCCTCGTCGCCAAGGCGTCCAAGGAGGAACGCGTCCGGCTCCTCTTCGAGCGCACCGTCGCGCCGCTCTCCAAGCGGCAGATTCTCGACGCCTGCCCCGACGTGAGCGCCATCACCGTGAAACGCGCCCTCGCCTCGCTGCTCGCCGCCGGCTTCATCCGCAAGCTCGGCGCCGGGCGCGCCACCTCCTACGCGAAGACCGCCCCGTGATCCTCCCCGTTCGTTCCGCCACGCCATGAAACGCCTTCTTCTCGTCCTCCTCGCGCTCGCGATGTCCGCGTTCGCCCAGGACCGCGCAACCGCGCCGCGCGAGCTGCGCGTCGGGCCGGGGGAGGCGTTCGCGAAGCCGTCCGACGCCGCCCGCGCGGCACGCGACGGCGACACGGTCCGCATCGCCGCCGGGACGTGGCGCGGCGACGTCTGCGTCTGGCGCGCGAACGACCTGACGATCCTCGGCGCGGGCGCGGACGCGACGGTCCTTGACGCGGAAGGGCGCGCCGCCGCCGGCAAGGGGCTCTGGGTCGTGCAGGGGACGAACGTCGCGATCCGCGGCGTCACGCTGCGCGGGGCGGCGTGCCCCGACCGCAACGGCGCCGGCATCCGCCACGAGGCGGACGGCGCGCTCACGGTGACGGACTGCCGCTTCGAGGGCAGCGAGAACGGCGTCCTCTCCGGCGTCGCCACGAACGCGGTGCTGACCTTCGAGCGGTGCGTCTTCCGCGGCAACGGCGCGGGCGACGGCCAGTCGCACAACCTCTACATCGGCCGCGCGAGGAAGCTCGTCCTGCGCGACTGCGCCTCGGACCACGCCCGCGAGGGCCACGCGCTCAAGAGCCGCGCGCTCGAGACGGTCGTCGAGCGCTGCGTCTTCGACGACGGCGACGACGGCCGCAGCAGCTACCTCGTCGACTGCCCGAACGGCGGCCGCGTCCGCATCGCCGGCTGCCGCTTCGTGCAGTCGCCCGTCGCCCCGAACGGCACGATGGTCTCCGTCGGCGAGGAAGGCGGCCTGCACCCCGGCTCCGTCCTCGACCAGCGCGACAACCGCTTCGAGAACCGCCGCGCCAACGGCACCGAAATCCGCTCCCTCGTCCCCCTCGCCACGCCATGAACCGAACGAAACGAACCCTCCTCTCGGCCGCGCTGCTCGTCGCGCCGGCCGCCGTCGCCGAACCGCCGTCCGCCCGCTTCCCGGGCGAGGGCTTCGAGCTGCGCGTCTACCAGGACGCGGAGCAGGCCATCCCGCCGTCGATCTTCTCGATTCCGGGCGACGGCCGCCACCCCGATCCGCCCCCGGGCGGCGCGTTCCGCTCGTCGTGCAACGTGTTCCTCGTGATCGAGGGCGACCGGCGCGTCCTCGTCGACGCCGGCAACGGCGCCCCCCGCGGCTCCCTCCTCGCGAAGCTGCGTGCAGACGGCGTCGACCCCGCCACGATCACCGACATTCTTCTCACGCACGAGCACCGCGACCATGTCGGCGGGCTCGTCGGCCCGGACGGCGCCGCGGCCTTCCCGAACGCGACGCTCCACGCGCTCGTCCCGCCCGGCGCCGACCCCGCGCCGCTGCGCCCCGACCTCTACGAGCTGCGCGCCTTCGCCGATCCCGCCGCGGCGACCAACCTCCCCGCGGGCTTCGTCGCCGAGCCCGGCCCCGGCCACACGCCCTGCCACGTCTTCTACCGCAAGGGGACGCTGCTCTTCGTCGGCGACGCCTTCCACGCCGTCGATCTGCAGATCTTCGTGCCGGAATACTGCGCCAAATGGGACCAGGAGCCCGCCACGGCGGTCGCGACGCGCCGCGCGCTGATCCAGCGCTCGTACACCAACATCCCGAAGCCGAAGCCCAATCGAATCACGCCGCTATCGAGTCCGCCCATCGACCATCCGCCGCTCTTCCTCTGCGGCGCGCACATCCCGTTCCCCGGCATCGTCTCGAAGATCCACCTGCCGATGGCGTCGGCCAACGAATCCCCCTCCTTCGACACCCCCGATCCCGGCACGCCCATCCCCGCCGAACCCCGCCCGCCCGAACCGCTCGTCAAAATCCGCCGCCGCGCAGACGCCGACCCTGCCACGAACGCGCCGCCCGTGCGCTGACGCGCTCATTCGCCCGCGCGAACGCCGACGTCATCGAGCCGCTCGCGATTTACCGAATTCTCATTGGATAAGTAGCTGTAGATTTAATAAAATCAAGCTTGTAGATTTTACTGCGTTTTGGTAGACTGTTCGCCATGCCCTACGGAACCCGTTCGCGTTGCGGCCGCCCTCGCCGCCGTAAGTCGGTCAATTGCTCCGGTCGCTGCAGATGTCGTCATGCGCCGGTCGGTTACTCCGACCGCCACCGCTATCGCTACGAGCCGGTCGAGCGATTCCGGCCCTCCGGAACGGGATCCGATTTCGCGAATGCCTCGGCGGCATTGACGCTCTGCGCGCTCGCCGCCCCGCTCGTCGCCGGCGTCGCGGGCTTCCTGATCGCGCGTTGGCTGCTGCGCCCCGTTCTCCGGGCCCTGCGGCGCGAGGCCGCCGGCGCACGCCGGCGCGGCTTCGCGGCGGCGGCGCGCGCGCAGAAGGCGATGCGCGTCGTGCACCGAACGTCGCGGCGCGAACCGCCGTCGCGCGAGCTTCTGCTGCGTTGCTGGGAGCTCTCGCGCGATTCTCTCGATGGCAAGATCCTGCTCGGCTCGTTGCTCGGCGACGCCGATGCGGCGGTGGACCATTCGTACATCCGCGGCGACAACGGCGAGATCGTCGGGCGCCGTGGCGGGGTGCGGCGCTGGCTCGACACGGTTTGCCCGGAGCTGGCGCCGCACTACAAGACGCTCATGCGCTACAAGACGATGGCGGATAAGTTCCGCCGCGTGTGCGGGCTCGGCGACCCGGACGGCGCGGAAGACGCGCTTGCGCCGAGCGTCCTCGGCGCCAGCGCGATTTCAGATTCGAGATCTCAAATTTCAGGTTTTCCGCCGACGCCGGCCGCAAAGCTTGCGGCGGCGCGGCAAAAGGCCCGCGAACTGCTTGCGGCGCACCGCACCATGAAGGCGCTCGACGATGCGCTGTGGGCGGCGCTGGGGCTCGTGCGGATGCGACGACGCCCCGCCGCGGCCTGACACGACGTCCCGACCTGTGCTAGAATTCCCGCCATCCGCTCCCGATGAAAGCCACACGCCTCTTCCTCCTTCTCGCCCTTGCCGCGCCCGCGCCGGCGCAGGACCCCGCCGTCCTCTTCGTCGACGCCGCCACGAACGCGCCTTCCGGCGCGCCGGCGCGCTACCGCTCGCTCAAGCTCTTCCGCTCGCGCTACTCGCCGGAGGAATACGGCGAGCTGCGCGCGGCGCGCGAGGCCGAGGAGCGCGCCGACCGCGCGCCGCTGCGCCTCGAGGGGCCCGGCGTCGCCGCGCTCTTCGAGGGGCGCGCGTTCGGGGACGGCCTCTCGAACGTCCTCGCGCGCGCCGTGGAGCCCGCCCCGACGGACGACCTCTACACGGAGTTCTCGCGCACGACGGTCGACGTCTCTCGCGCGCCGGAGGAATGGACGGTCGAGACGACGACGCGCCGCCGCATCCTCACCTACGCCGGGCAGCGCAAGGCCGGCGACCTCACGTTCCGCTGGAACCCCGCCACGACGGACTTCGAGGTCGTCGACGCGCGCGTCATTTCGCCCGACGGCGCCGAGACGCCCGTCGATCCGAAGCTCGACCTCTTCGAGGGCGACCAGGAGTGGGTCGCCGACGCGCCGCGCTATCCCGCCGGCCGCCTCGCGACCGTCTCCTTCCCGAAGCTCGCGCCCGGGATGTCCGTGCAGTGGACCACGCGCCGCCGCGCGCACGACCGCGACCTCTTCTCCTTCTCCGAGACGCTCGGCTCCCTCGGCTCGTTCGGCGAGATCGCCGTCACCGTCGCCGGCACGAACGACCTCGCGCGCGCCTTCCGCGTCGAGGAGCCGTTCTGGAAGACGATCGCGGACCGCTTCCCCGTCGAGACGAACGCGACGCCCTCCGCCACGACCTACCTCGTGCGCGGCGGCGGCCCCGGCTCGCAGATCGTCGCCGAGCCGAACATGCCGCCGCTCGCGCGCCTCGCGCCCGTCCTGCGCGCCTCGTCGCAGACGGCCCCCGAGCGCGCCGCCGCCCTCGCGGCGCGGATGTGGGCGCTCTCCGACCCGGCCGTGCAGACCAACGCCGCCGCGCTCGCGCGCTCGCTCGTCGCGACAAACGCGACCGTGCGCGAGGCGTTCGTCGCGCTCCGCGACTGGTGCGCGATCAACCTGCGCGAGGCCGGGCCCGCCTACTGGGACCTGCCGTTCGCCGCGCTCTCGCCCGCGGACGCCACGCTCGCCGCGCGCTACGGCCACGAGGCGGATCTGCGCATCCTCCAGCTCACGATGGCGCGCGCGCTGCCCGCGACGCTTCGCTCGTCGCCACCGGCGGGCGACGGCATCTCCTCGCTGCCTCCCGCCGATCCGTCGATCCCGCCCGGGCTCGCGCTGCGCTTCTACAACGCCGACTGGGACGGCATACGGGCGTTCGACGAACTCGGACCCGAGCCGGCTTCGCCCTCCTTCTACGACACGATCGCAGTGGAACTGTCCGAGCGGCGCGTCGGCGACGGAACCGTTTTGAGGAGCAACTATCTGTTCGACGGCTCCACGCAATACGCGCCCGTGTTCGGAAGCCGGAACGAGGGCAGGTGCCATGTCCGCGTTCCGCTGCCGGGGACGGACGTCGACGGCACGATCCGGCCCGACGCGCCGTCCGACGGATACGACGGCTGCGACGGAACCGAAACCGAATACGACATCGCGGTGCGCGAGGACGGTTCGGCGCGCATCGGCGTCGCGGTCCGCCATTCCGGCCGGGACTTCGAGACGTTCCGCAAGAAATACGAGGAGATCCTCCCGGAGGAACGCCGCCGCGACGCGCAGCGGCTCGTCGCGGCACTCGCGCAGTCCGGGCGGCTCATCGGCGACGTCGTCGCCGAGACGCCGGCCGACGGCCCGTGCTTCCTGCGCTTCGAAGCCGAGATACCGGACTTCGCCGTGCGCGACGGCGAACGGCTCGTGTTCCGGCTCCCCGGCGCACTCTCCGTCTCGCCCGCCATGCAGAAGCGGCGCTTCCCGTTCCGCCGCACCGCCGACGCCGCGACCGAAACCGCCTGCTTCGTCCAGCCGCCGCCCGGCTGGCGGATCGCGTCGTCGCCGGCCGACTGCAAGCTCCCGGTTGACGGCGGCTTCGGTGTCCAGATGCAGCGGATCGTGCAGGATTCCGACACGCACACGACATTCACGACCACGCGGTACCTTCGGCGCACGGAATTCCCCGCAGAGCGCTATCCGGACTACGTCGAAGCCTCCCTCCGGTTCCGCGGCCCGGACGCGGAGACCGTCATCCTCGAGCGCGCCGAGGACGCGCCCCGACCCTGAATGGACGAAGGCTGCACCTACACCGACCGGATCGGGCCGGACGCCGACGGCGAGACGGTCGCGCGCTTCTACGCGGCGCGCTACCGGCATTCCTCCGAGGCCGACTGGCGCGCCCGCGCCGAGGCGGGGCTCGTGCTCCGCAACGGCCGCCCGGCCGGGCCGGACGAGCGCCTGCGCGCGGGCGACGTCCTGCGCTGGAACCGCCCGCCGTGGCGCGAGCCCGACGTGCCGCGCGACGTGCGCGTCGTCCTCGCGGACGACGACGTGATCGTCGTGGACAAGCCCGCCGGCCTGCCGACGATCCCGGGCGGCGGCTTCGTCCGGAACACGCTCGCCGCGATCCTGCGCGAGCGCTTCCCGGGCGAGGCGCCGGTGCCGGTCCACCGGCTCGGACGCGGCACCTCCGGCCTCGTGCTGTGCGCGCGGCGGCCGTCGGCGCGCGACGCCCTCGCGCGCCAGTTCCGCGAGGCAGGCGGCGAGGAGCGCGCGCTGCGCAAGCGCTACTTGGCGCGGACCGCGCACGTCGCCGACCCGCCAGCGGGAGACATCGAGATCGCGGTCCCCATCGGACGCGTCCCGCACGCGCTCCTCGGCTCCGTCTGGGCCGCCGCCCCCGGCGGCGGGAAGCCCTCGCTCACGATCTGCCGCCTGCTCGAGAACGGCCCCGACGCCGCGCTCTGGGAAGCCGAGCCGCGGACCGGCCGCCCGCACCAGATCCGCATCCACCTCGCCGCCATCGGCCACCCGCTGCTGGGCGACCCGCTCTTTCTGCCGGGCGGCGGCGCGCGGCCCGACGTCCTGCCCGGCGAGACCGGCTACTTCCTCCGCGCCTGGTCGCTCTCCTTCCGCCACCCCGCCACGGGCCGCGTCGTCGAGTGCCGCGTCCCGGCCGCCCCCTGACCCGCCCCGTCCGCGCGGTTTTCCCTTGTTCCGCGCGGTGGCGTCTGGTAGACTGCCCGCGACAACCGCGATCCGCCGCAGACTTCGCAATCCACGCACCGACCATGAAACGGATTCTTTTCGCCCCGGTCCTCCTCGTTCTCGCCGCCGGCTGCGCGACGCCGCCGCCCGCCGCGGCGCCGGACATCACGCTGCTCGCGCCCGCCGAGGGCGCGGTCGTGCCGCTGCTCTCCGACGGGCAGAAGGCGTTCTTCGACCTCCCGGCGCAGACGCGGCGCGAGCGCTTCCGCGACCCCGCGTGGCGCCACGCGTTGGAGCAGCTCGGGCACCGCCCGCGGCCCGTCCGCCTCCGGTGGTCCTGGACCCGGAACTCCGATCCGCCGGGCAACTACCGCGTCGCGCTGGAGAAGCGCGGGCTCGGCGACCTTGACGAGTTCAAGCCCGCCGGCGAGTTCGTCGCAGCCGTTCCGTGGCTCGACCTCTCGAACCTCGAAGTCGGCCGCACCTACCGCTGGACCGTCTCCGGCGCCGGCCGTTCCAGCGCGGGCGGGACTTTCTCGACCGAGGCGCGCGCGCCGCGCCTGCTGGACGTGCCCGGCATCCCGAACGCGCGCGACCTGGGCGGCTGGACCGGCCGCGACGGCCGCCGCGTCCGCCAGGGCGTCCTCTTCCGCACCGCCGGCCTCAACGACAACGCCGCCGACCTCTGGTACACGCGCGAAGAGCTCGAGGCGGCGGACACCAACGGCGTCTTCGCCGCCGCCGCCGCCGCGCTCGACCGCGAGGAGGCGGACATCCGCGCGCGCGAATCGGCGCCGGACGGGATCGTCCCCGTGCGCGCGGCGCCCGCCGGCGGCTGGACGCTCTTCCGCGTGGCCGAGGCGGACTTCGACGGCGCGGCCGTCGCCGCGCTGCGCGAAGTCCCCGCGGCCTTCCTCGGCGCGGCCGCGGAGCCGCTCCCGGAGGACGGCGCGATCGGTTCGCCCGGGCAGGCCGCCGGGCCGGCCGTGCTGCTGCTGCCGCTCGACGCGGAGGCGGACGGCCTCGCGCTCGTCACGTGCGGCGCGGACTGGTGGTGGTCGCTGCGCGTGAACGGCGAGCTTCTCGTGAACCGCCTTCCGGCCGAAATCGGCAACGAGCGCTGGCCCGTCGCGGCCGGCAACCACCCGCTCCTCGTGCCCGTGCGCAAGGGCCGCAACCTGCTCGCCGCCGTCGTCCGCACCGGGACGGCCGGCTGGCGCTGGTGCTTCGACGCGGCGCCCGCCGCCGCGACCCCGGCGGACGCGCTGGCCGCCGCACGCCGCCTCGTCGAGACGCGGCGCAAGGCGCTCTGGCGCGTGCGCAAGGGCTTCGCGCCCGGCGCCTCGCGCGTCACGGACGCGACGCGCGGGCTGCTCCTCGGCTCGTTCGGGATCCGCACGGACGTGGACCTGCGCACGGACGGCGAATGCCGCGGCATGGACGGTTCGCCCCTCGGTCCGGAAGTGCGCTGGGCGCACGTCTCTTCCGCCCAATACGGGGACCTGCAGCTGGACTGGGGCCGCGACGCCTTCCGCCGCGTGTTCGAGGTGTTCCTCGACCCGGACGCGGCCGGCATCGACTTCCACTGCATCGCGGGACAGGACCGGACCGGCGCCGTCTCGTTCGTCGTCCTGGCGCTCCTCGGCGTCTCCGGGGAGGACCTCGCCCGCGACTGGGAGGCCACGGCGCTCTGGAACCCCTACGACCACTTCAACCACGCCGGGCGCTACGACAAGCTCGTGCGCGGCTTCGACCGCTGGCCGGGCGAAACGGTCAACGAGCGCGTCGAGGCCTACGTCCTCTCGCTCGGCTTCTCCGCGGCCGACCTCGAAACCTTCCGCGAGCGCCTCCTCGAGCCGCCGCTCCCGCGCTGCCACGAGGGCTGCAAGTAGCCGCCTTGAAACGTCTCTGCGTCAGCGCGTGCCTGCTCGGCGTGCCGTGCCGCTGGAAGGGCGACGCCAAGCCGTGCGAAGCGGTGCAACGCCTCGCGGAGGGCGCGGAGGCCGAAATCGTCCCGTTCTGCCCGGAGCTCGCGGCCGGGCTCGGCTGCCCGCGGCCGCCGATCGAGCTGGCGGACGCCGGCGGGCGCGTCCGCGCGCTCCGCGTCGACCGGACGGGCGACGCGACCGACGCGCTCCTCGCGGCGTGCGAGGCGGAGGCGGACGCGCTCTCGCGCGCGGGCGGCGTGGACGGCTTCGTCCTCAAGTCGCGCTCGCCGAGCTGCGGGCTCGCCTCGCCGCTCCACGACGCGGCCGGGCGCCAGATCGGCGCGGCTCCCGGCCTCTGGGCGGCCGTCGCCCGCGCGCGCTTTCCGGACGCGGACTTCCGCGACGAAACCGGCGCCGCGCCCTAGCGGTGCAGCAGCCAGACGAGGCAGAGCGCCGCCGCCAGGACGATGGCGAGTTTCGGACTGCGGGCGACGAACCGGCGGCGGTAGCCGGTCTCGCCGGGCAGTTCGACGCGGCCGGCGGAAACGTAGGTGTAGAGTTTGCCGGGCGAATCCGACGGCAGGTCCGCGTCCACGCGGCGGCGGCGGATCCGCCCGGTGCGCTCCAACTCCTCCCGCATCTGCGGAAAGAGGCTCGCGGCGGGCGAATCGGTGAGCGTCCGGCGGCGGTGGCGCGGGGTTCCCACGGCGGCCCTTTCAGCACCCGGCGCGGCCGGCGATCGCGCGGCGCAGCGTGAGGGGATCGGAATAGCGCACGCCGCTGTCGGCGGGCAGGCCGTAGGCCGGCCGCGTGACCGCGACGCCCGAGGGCGCGAGCCGCTCGCGCAGCCACGCGGCCGTCGCGTCGCCCTCCACGTCGGTCCCGAGCGCGAGGACGACCTCGCGCACCTCGCCGCCGGCCAGGCGCGCTTCGAGCCGCGCGACGGCGAGGTCCTTCGGTCCCGTCCCGGCGGCGGGCGAAATGCGGCCGCCCAGCGCGTGGTAGAGTCCGTTCCAGGCGCCCGAGCGCTCGATGGCGAGCACGTCGCCCGCCTCCTCCACGACCAGAAGGCGCGAACGGTCGCGCGCCGGATCGGTGCAGAAGGGGCAGGGGTTTTCCGCGGCGGACGTGACGGCGCCGCACCGCGAACAGAGCGCGACGCCCGTGCGAACCGCGGCGAGCGCGTCCTCCAGCGCCGCGAGGGCGGGCGCGCCCTTGCGCACGAGCGAAAGCGCGGCGCGTTCCGCCGAACGGCGGCCCACGCCGGGGAGCTTCGAGAGCTCCTGGACGAGCGCGTCGAACGGGGCGGCCATGCGCTACATGCCGAGCATGCCGCCGGCGCCGAGTTCCTTCATGGCTTCCTTGCCGCGCTGCTCGGCCACGTCCTTGACGAGCTTGAGCGCCTTGTTCGCGTTGTCGAGGAGCAGGCGCTCGAGCTTGTCCTTCTTGGCGGGGGCGAGGAGGGACTCGTCGGAAATTTCGACCGAGACGAGCGAGATGTCGCCGCGCGCGGAAACCTTGACGCCGCCGTTGGCGTAGTCCATGACGGTTTCCTCGAGCTCCTTCTGGAGCTTCTTCATCTTGTTGCGCATCTCGAGCGCCTTCTTGGCCTGTTCGAAAAAGTTGGGCATGGCTGTCTTCGTTCCGCTGTGTGTTTCGTGATGGCGCGGACGCGCCGCCGCCGGGGCGGGCGTCCCGCACGGGCGCGCATCATACCACATCCCCGCCCGAGGACGCAAACCCCCGCGCGCGCCGGGCGGTAATCGGTCAGGAATCGGGGGTCTGCGCCGTCGTCGCATGCGGCGTCGTCGCATGAGAAGCTGTTCCCGATCGCGGGGCCGCTCGCAGACCGCGCGGAGCGGGCGGATTCGCGGGCGTCGCTCGCTCGGCGGGGTGAAT
>JAFTHC010000271.1 GCA_017457625.1 Kiritimatiellia bacterium | reverse complement strand
TTTTCGGCGCGGCGGCGCTCCTTCGCGGCCTCCTTCTCGGCGCGGCGGCGAGCCTTCTCCTCCTCCTTTTCGGCGCGGCGGCGTTCGCGTTCGTCTTCGGCCGCGCGGCGGGCGGCGTCGCGCTCCGCCTCCCGCGCGTCGCGCTCGGACTGCCGGGCCTCGCGCGCCCGGCGGCGCGCCTCGGCGCGGGCGATGTCGTCCGCCTCCAGGTCGGTGCGCGAACCGATGGCGCGGTCCTCGGCCTCTTCGACGAGGCGGGCGCGGCGGGCGCGGCCGGCGCGGATCGCGCCCGCGACGTTGCCGAAGCCGACGAGCAGCAGCAGGAACAGGAGCGCGAGCGAGCCGTAGAGCGTGGCGGCGCCGGCGGTGCCGAGCCCTTCGAGGACGGGCGAACCGGGGTGGTTGAAGAGCCACCCCACGCCGCCGCCGGCGTTCGGGGCGATGTCGAGGCGCTCGGAGGCGAGCAGCGGGGCGAAGGCCCCGTTGAAGAACTGCGCCAGCGCGCAGAGCGAGAGGGCGAGGCCGAGCATCCAGAGCGGACGCCAGCGCATGTGCCGGCCGCAGAGCATGAGGACGGCGACCGCGCCGGTCGCCACGGGAACGAGGAACCCGACGAGGCCGAAGAAGAGCAGCGTCCCCCAGGCCAGGTTCGCGCCGAAGCCGCCCATCCAGTTGGCGGCCACGCGGCTCGGCGGCGACTGGATCGCCGACACGTCGGCGGCCTGGTAGGAAAGGAGCGAGAAGGCGGAAACGAGGGAGAAGACGAGAATCGGCACCGCCACGATCCGCCACATCACGGAGGGGGGCGGCTCCGCGCGCGGCGGGGCCGCGACGAGACCGTCCGGGCTTCCGTTTGTCGTGAAATCGTCCATGGGCGGGCATTCTAGCACCGCCCGCCGCGCCTGCGCAAGCGGCGGAAAAAACCGTTTGACACGGTGCGGCGGTTTTGCTAGTCTGCACCCCGTCTTCCGCGCGACGGGTCTCCGGAGCCGGGGGAAAACCTCCGCGGGGAGGTGGCGCAATTGGTTAGCGCACCGGACTGTCGATCCGGTGGTTGCGGGTTCGATCCCCGTCCTTCCCGCCAGACTTGGACGGACCGCTCCCGACGGGGCGGTCCGTCCTTTTTCACGGCCGGGCGCCGCCGCCGAGGGCGGAGGCGCGGAGCCCGACGTTGAGCAGGTCCTGGATCTGCCCGTTGAAACCCAGTTCGAGCGAGACGGGAACCGCGCGTTTGCCTTCGCCGGCGGTGCCTTCGAGCTTCACGTCGAGGCGGCCCGTCGCGTCGCGGTTCTGCCGCAGGTCCATCCGCAGGACCGTGTAGTCCAGGTCGGCGAGCGCGGTGCGCAGGTCGTCGCACGTCGAATCGGGCACGCCCGCGGCGCGGAGGTTTTCCACGACCGCGTCCGTTTCCGAGAGCCGCAGCTTGCCGACCTGTCCCGGCGGCGAATAGAGATACGCGTCGCGCAGGCGGATCTTGCCGTCCCGATACGAGAGGGGTATCTTGCCGTGGACCGTGCCGGTCGCGGACCCGGCCACGCCGGGCAGCAGCGCGAGGATGTCGCCGGTCTGCAGGTCGTCGAGGTAGAGCGTGAAGCCGGCGTCGAGGTGCTCCAGGTCCAGGTGCAGCGCGTAGACGCGCACCGTGCCGCCGCAGAAGCCGGTGCGGCCTTCGGTGAGGAGCAGCGAGGACGTGTCGTCCGCCCGGAACCAGAACGACCCCGACTCGAGCGCCACGCGGTCGCCGGCGGAGAGCGACCGGTAGCGCAGGCCGAACGGGCGAACGAGGAGCTTCCCGCCGTAGCCGTCGGCGCGAAGCAGCGTCCCGCCGCCGCGCAGCCAGACGGGCACGTCCCCGGCCGCCACGTCCGCGTCGAGGCCGGACACGCGCAGCGCCGCGTTCCATTCCGCCACGGGCGCGTCCGCGGCTTTGGCGACGTGCACCGCGCCGGTGACGGAGCCGGAGAGCGCGGCCAGGAAATTCGTGGCGCCGCTCCACGCCAGGAGCGGTGCCACGAGCGGGTCGCCGCGCGCGAGCGACGCGGCCGGGAGCGCCGCGCCGGCGGCGAACGCGCCGTTCGTTTCGACCGCTGCCGTCGCGTCGACCGCCCACGACGACCCGGCGAAGCCGGCGTGCGCGGTCGCGACGAGGGAAGTCTCCGCGGCGGGCGCGAGCGCCGCGGAGAGCGTCGCCGCGAACGGCGGCAGCTGGAGCCCCCGCAGGGCGGGCTCGAACACGAGCGCCGCCGTCAGGTTCGAAAGCGCCGCGTCGCTGTTCACCTCGGTGCCGAACGACCCGCCGAACGCCGTGCCGTCGAGACTGCCGGCGTAGCCTTCGCCGTCCCGCCACGCCAGGCTGAGCCCCGCGCGGACGGACGTGTCGTCCAGAAGCGATTCCGCGCCCGCGAGTTCGTTCGAAAAATCGGCGGAGAAGCCGATCGCCGCCACGTGGCGGACCTGTCCGCGCAGCAGCCCCCACGGCGTGAAGCGCGCCACGAGAAGTTCGAGCGAAGGCGTGCCGGGCGCGGCGCCGAGCGACACGTCGCGCACGTGGAGGCCGAACGGGGATATCCAATCCACCGTGCAGCGCGAGCTGCCCGGCGCGTCCAAGTCCAGATACGAGCGCGCGAGCCGCCCGGCGAGCGCGGCGCCCCAGCCCCCCGGGAAGGAAAGGACGGCGAGCAGGACGGCCGCGACGGCGGCGAGCCGGACGATCCGGCGGCGGCGGCGGCGTTTTCTCGCGGGGTCGGGCGGCATGGCGGCGCGCTACTTGCCTTTCGGGGGCCAGACGGTGACCGTCACGTTCTTGCGGCGGCCCCACTTGCGCGCTTCGCGCTCGGAGGGGAACCACAGGTCGAGGCGGTGGGGCCCCTTGATGTCGCCGCCGCGGTCCTCGACCGTGGCGTAGCCGTAGCCGGGCACGTGCAGGACGGTGCCGAAGGGGTAGTGGGCGGTGTCGGCGGCCGCCGTGCCGCGCTTGGCGCGCGTGCCGCTCGCCGTGACGCCGACGGCCTTGGGCTTGCCCTTGTTCGGGCCGCTCGCGATTACGGGCCGGCCGTGGCGGTCGTAGGTCCAGTTGCAGGACTTCTGGCCGGAATCGTAGCCCGTGATTTCCATCTTCACCGTGCGGCCGGGCACGCCGCCGCGCGACGGGGCGCCGTAGACGCGGCAGCCCTCCATCGCGGCGAACGAGGCGACGACCGCGCCGAGCGCGGCGACCGACAGGACGCGTTGCGCGAACGCGTTGGCGGCGGAAAGCGCGGAGGCGAAGTCCTTCATGGGGGCGAATGCTAGCACACCGCCGCGCTCCCGCGCAAGGGCGCGCGCCGTTGCGGCGGGTGCGGCGGTTTGCTAGAATCGGCCGCGATTGTCATGAAGAAGAAGAACCTTTCCGCCGGGCCGCGTCCGCGCCGCGGGCGCGCCCCGCGCACGGCGGCCGGCTTTTCCGCCGCCGGCGGCGACGCGTTCGCGCGCCGCGTCGAAGGCGTCCTGTCGCTCGCGCGCAGCGGCGTCGGTTTCGTGTCCCCCGCCGGCGGCGGCGAGGACGTGATCGTGCCCGCCGACCGCGTCGGCGGCGCGCTGCCCGGCGACACGGTGCGCGTCCGGCTCGTGCCGTCCGAACGCGGCGGCGCGCGCCCCGTCGGCGAAATCGAACGCGTCGTGGAGCGCGGCGAGCGCGACCTGGTGTGCACGCTGCGCCACCTGGGAGGAAGCTGGATCGGCGTTCCGATCGTCCCGATCGGCGGGCGCGTCTTCCGCGTCGGCGACCGCAAGGGCGCGCGGCAGGGCGACCGCGTGGTGCTGCGCCTGCCGGCGGGCGGCGCCGATCCGCCGCGCGATCCGGCCTGCGCCGTCGCGGCCGTGATCGGCGCGGAACGGAACCCCTCGCTCGACACGGTCGCGGTGGAACGCGCGCTGGCGCTGCCGACGGCGTTCCCGGACGCGGTCCTGGAGGAAGCGCAACGCGTTTCGTCGCTCCTGCACAAGCCCGGGCCGCGCGAGGACCTGCGCGCCGAGACGGTCGTGACGATCGACCCGGCCGCGGCGAAGGATTTCGACGACGCGCTCTCGCTCTCCGTCGACGGCAAGGGCCGCCGCGTTCTCGGCGTCCACATCGCGGACGTGTCGCACTTCGTCCGCCCCGGTTCGGCGCTCGACGCCGAGGCGCGGCGCCGCGGCACGAGCGTCTACCTCGCCGACCACGTCCTGCCGATGCTGCCGGAGCAGCTCTCCAACGGCGTCTGCTCGCTCGTCCCGGGCGAGGACCGGCTCGCGTTTTCCGCGTTCGTGACGTTCGACGCCGCGGGCGCGCCGGTCGCGCGCCGCTTCGCCAAGACCGTCATCCGCTCCTCGCGCCGCCTGACCTACGCCGAGGCGCTCGCGATGCTCGCGCGCCCCGCGGACGGCTCCGGGGCGCAGGGCCGCAAGCCGGCTTCCCGGCCCGCGAAACCGCGAGCCCGCGGCGCCGCGGACGACCGGATCCGCGCGCTCGTTTGCAATCTCCGCGAACTCGCCGCGCAGCTGCGGCGCAACCGCTTCGACCGGTATTCGCTCGACCTGGAAGCGCCGGAGACGGAGATCCGCCTCGGGCCGGACGGCCGCATCGCGGGTTTCGCGCCGGCGGAGCACGACGAGGCGCACGAACTGGTGGAGGAGGCGATGCTCGCGGCCAACGAAGCGGTCGCCACGGAACTGGCGCACCTCAAGGTCCCGTTCATCAGCCGCTTCCACGACCTGCCGGCCGAGGAGAAGCTCAAGGACCTCGAAGCCGCGCTGGCGGGCCTCGGACTGCGGCCGGGGCCGCTCTCGGACGCGCGTTCGCTGCAGCGCGTCCTCTCGTCCGTGCGCGGCACGCCGCTGGACTGGTATGTCTCGACGCTCGTCCTGCGCAGCCTCAAGCGCGCCGAATACAGCGCCGACCACATGGGACACTTCGGCCTCGCCAAGCGCTTCTACGGGCACTTCACCTCGCCCATCCGGCGCTATCCGGACCTCGTGATGCACCGGCAGCTCGCGCTTGCGCTCGCGGGCGACCGCGCCGCGCAGCCCAAGCGCCCGGCACTGCGCGCGGTCGCGGCCGAATCCACGCAAGCGGAGTTCCGCGCGGACCAGGCGGAGCGGGACCTGCTGGAAATCAAGAAATACCGCTGGCTCGAAGACCGGCTGCGCGCGGGCGAACCGACGGAACTGGACGCGGTGGTCGTCAAGTGCGCGCCGTTCGGGGCGTTCGTGGACGTGCCGACGCTGCAGCTCGGCGGCATGGTGAGAGTCGGGGAACTCTCGAAGGGCCACGTCCGCTTCGACCGCGCGCGGGGGCGGCTCGTCGCCCCCGAAGGCGAATTCGCCCCCGGGACGCCGCTGCGCGTTCTCGTCGCCGCCGTCGACTTCGACGAGCGCCGGATCGACTTCCGGCCCGTTCTCCCGCGCCGCCCGGCGGCCTTGCCCGGCGGCGCGGCGGTGTGGTAGACTGCGCGCCCATGGAACCGATTCCGTCGTTCGCGGAGGAGCTCTCCGCCTGGCTCGGCGCGCGTTTCGCCGCCGCTTTTCCCGACTCCCCCGAGGCCGCGCGCGCCGGACGCGCCGTCCCGAGCGCCAAGGCCGGTTTCGGCGATTTCCAGTGCGCCGACGCGATGCAGCTCGCGCGCACCCTCAAACTCCCGCCCCGCAAGATCGCCGAGGCGGTGCTCGCCGGCGCGGAGCTGCCGGCATGCGTCGAAAAGGCCGAAGTCGCCGGCGCGGGCTACGTGAACCTCACGCTCAAGGCGGAAGCGCTCGGCGCGCGCGCGGCGGCCGTCGCGGAGGACGCGGCCTGCGGCGGCGTCCCGCAGACCGGCGCCGGCAAGACCGTCGTCGTGGACTATTCCAGCCCCAACGTCGCCAAGTCGATGCACATCGGCCACATCCGTTCGACGGTGATCGGCGGTTCGCTCGTGGAGATTTTCCGCGCGCTCGGCTACGAGGTCGTGGGCGACAACCACATCGGCGACTGGGGCACGCAGTTCGGCATCATCATCAAGGGCTGGCGCGAGTTCGCGGACAAGGAGGCGATCGCGCGCGACCCGGTGCCCGAGCTGGAGCGCATCTACAAGGAGAGCTACGCCCGCGCGAAGGCGGACGAAGCGTGGATGGACGCCTGCCGCGCCGAGACGGTGAAGCTGCAGCAGGGCGATCCGGAGAACCGCGCGCTCTGGCAGGACTTCATCCGCATGTCGCGCCACACGTTCGACGAAATCTACGACCGCCTCGGCATTTCGTTCGACACGACGCGCGGCGAGAGCTACTACCAGCCGCAGCTCGCGGCGATGGTCGAGCGGCTCGAGCGGACGGGCCTCGCGCACGAGAGCCGCGGCGCGGTCGTCGTCGACCTGCGCGACCTCGACCCCGCGTTCGCCGAACAGTCGCGCAAGGCGGTCGAAAGCGCGCTCGCCAAGGGCGACAAGGAGAGCGCCGCGCGCGAAGACGGCAAGTGGATCTGCATCGTCCGCAAGGA
>JAFTHC010000270.1 GCA_017457625.1 Kiritimatiellia bacterium | reverse complement strand
GTCGGGCGCCGTGGCGGGGTGCGGCGGTGGCTGGACGAAACGTGCCGGCCGCTGATGAAACACTACAAGACGCTGATGCGCTACAAGGCGATGGCGGACAAGTTCCGGCTCGTGTGCGGGCTCGCGGATCCGGATTCTGCGGAGGACGCGCTCGGGGCGCCGGCGGAGCTGCGCGAAGCGGACGCGCGCGCGCCGCGGCCGTGGTTTCCGGCGACGGCGCCCGCGCGGCTCGAAGCGGCTCGGGCGAAGGCGCGGGAGCTCCTCGCGGCGCACAGGACGCTCAAGGCGCTCGACGAGGCGCTGTGGGCGGCGCTGGGCCTCGTGCGGACGCGACGGCGGCCCGCGGCCTGAGACACGAACTAATTCAAGTCAAACCATGCGACCGTCAGACCATCAGACCATACGACCCATGCACCGTCTCCTTCCGCTTTTTCTCGCCGCGCTCTGCGCGGCTTCGGCGTCTGCCGCCGCCGCGGACGTCGACCTGTCGGACGCGGCGCTGCTCAAGGACGGGGCGCTGCCGGCGCTCACGGCGGCGACGCTGGATTCGTGGCCCGCGACCGCGGGCAAAATGCGGTTCGCGTTCCAGGGCGACGGGAAGGATCGCGCCGTCTGGCTCGGCGGCAACCGCGACTTCCGGCGGACGGACGTCCGCGCCTTCGATTTTCCCGTCTACGAAATCCAGGCGGCGTTCCGGCCGGACGGCGGGACGCTCGCGCAACTGGAGTTGGTCCTTTTCTCGCGCGGCGACGTGGTGCAATCCGGGTCCAAGGGCGGACCTCTCGCCGGAAAAATCGCGGCGGCCGTCCACGACGCCAAGGCGTTCAAGGAGCTCGTGGCCGCCGCGCGGGCGCGCGTCGAAAAGGAACTCGGCCCGCCGGTCGACCCGCGGCCGCGCAACATGAGCCGCGTCGACGACCACGACCAGCGGCAGCTGGTCTGGAAATCGAAATCCGGCGAAGTCCGGCTCTCGTTCGGGCTCACCAAGGTCGGACAGTCCTTCCGCGGCGAATACGTCCGCGTGGCGGTGCGTCCGGCGGACCCGGCAGCCGGCGCCGCGCCGCCGGCGCCGCTCGCCGGCCCGCGTCCCGCCGGCGCCGCGAACGAGGCGAAAATCACCGCGAACAGGGCCGACGCGGCGAAAAACGTCGTGCGCCGCCCGGACGGCCTGGTGTTCGTGGACAACATCCCTATGGTGGACCAGGGCGACAAGGGCTACTGCGCCGTCGCCACGCTGGAACGCCTG
Organism: Kiritimatiellia bacterium; assembly: GCA_017457625.1. Taxonomy (GTDB): domain Bacteria; phylum Verrucomicrobiota; class Kiritimatiellia; order RFP12; family UBA3636; genus UBA3636. The sequence goes on along the minus strand of JAFTHC010000270.1, from coordinate 12,466 downwards.
ATCCGCTACTACGGCGGGACGGCCAGCCAGCACGAGCTGGCCCAGCTGGCCGACACGGGCGACGGCGGCGGGACGATGGTCCGCAGCGACCGGTTTGTCTCGCCGGACGTCTGTCGCCAGTTCGGGTTCAAGCAGGAAACGGTGGACGTCGAAAAACCGGACACCGAAAAACTCCTCAAGGCCTACAACAGGCGCGCGACCGTGAAACTGGACGCGGGCAAAAAGGCGACGGTCCGCGACGTGGCGCTGGCCCTCCAGGACGCGGACCCCGCCACGCTGGCGGCCGCTGCGGCGGAGACGAAGGAACTCCGCAAATTCGTCCCGACCGTGAAGAAATACGTCGACAAGGGCATTCCCCTCGTCTGGGAAATCCCGGGCCACATCCGGCTGCTGATCGGCTACGACGAAGCGGCCGGCCGGATCGCGTATTCCGACTCCTGGGGCGCCGGGCACGAACTCAAAACCATGCCGGTCGCCGAGGCGTTCCTTCTGACACAGGCGCTTTTCGCGGTGCGTCCCTAAGGCCGCCGGCGGGGTCCGGGGTCGACCTGGAACGAGCGCGCAAGGCGTTTGACGGCGCCCAGGTCGATCTTGCCGGTGCCCAGGAGCGGGATGGCGTCCACGCGGTGGTAGTCCGCGGCGGCGGGCTTCCAGAGGTTCGGGATGCCGTCGACGCGGTCGAGCGCCTCCTGCAGCCAGCCCGGGTCGCCGCAGTCCGGCGTGTAGAGCACGACGAGTTTTTCGCCCTTGCGTTTGTCCGGCACGCCGGTGACGGCGATCTTGCCTTCCTCGAGCCCCGCGGCCGAGACGATCGCTTCCTCGACGCCCTGGTGCGGCACCATCTCGCCGCCGATCTTGCTGAAGCGCGAAAGGCGGTCGGTGAGCGCCACGAAGCCGTCCTCGTCCACGAACGCGATGTCGCCGGTGCAATACCAGCCGTCCCTGTCGATCACCTCGTCCGTGAGGTCCTGCCGCCCGAGGTAGCCGAGCATGACGTTCGGACCGCGCAGGTAGAGCAGGCCGGGCTCGTTGGGGCCGAGCTCGGCGCCGGCGTCGGGGTCGACGATCTTCATCGCGATGCCCGGGCACGGCACGCCGGTGCGCCCCGGCTTGTAGCCGGGCTGCACGACCCCGCCGCCCGTCCCGGGCGGGACGGACACCGCGATGCCGGGCGCCATCTCGGTGGCGCCGTAGGCCTCGAGCGGGCGCACGCCGAACTTCTCCACGTAGCCGTCGATGAGGCTCTCCTTGAGCTTCTCGCCGCCGGCCAGAACCACCTTGAGCGACGCGAAGTCCTCCGCGGAGGCGCGACGCAGGTAGAGCTGCAGGAACGTGGGCGTGCCCCAGACGAGCGTGGACTTGTTCTTCCGCACGATGTCGATCACGGTCTGCGCGTCGAGCGGGTTCGGGTGGCAGGTGGCGCGCACGTGCGTGAGCAGCGGATACCACAGGCACCCGATGAGGCCGAAGGAGTGGAAGAAAGGCAGCACGGCGCACATGTGGTCGGCCGTGGAAGTGGCGAGCAGCATCCGCAGCGCCTCGACTTCGGAGAGGACGTTGTGGTGGCTCAGCATCACGCCCTTCGGCTCGCCCGTGGAGCCGGACGAAAAGAGCACCATCGCGGTCGAATCGGGGCCCGTCCGGTCCGAGCGGACCATCCAGCGCAGCGGGAGGAACTTGGCGCGCAGCAACGCGCCGAGCTTCGCGGCGGTCGAGACGTCCTTCATGAGGTCTTCGAGATAGACGTATGTCCCCTCCGCGACGGGCAGGTCGGGGAAGCGCTCGACGAACTTGCGGCTCGTGAGGATCGTCGTGAGTCCGCACTGCCGCAGCGCCGACGCGAACGCGGCCTTGCCGACGGTGAAATTGAGGTTCACGGCGCTCTTGCCCAGCAGCGCGACCGCGACGTTGCAGAGCATCGCGGGGCAGCAGCTCGGCAGCAGGATGCCGACGTGCTCCGAGCCGCGCGTGCGGCGCTCGATCGCGCGGGCCACGACGAGGCCGCCCACGAGCGCGCGGCCCCAGGTGAGCTTCACGCCCGTCGTGTCGTCCGCGAACGGGTCGCGCCAGTAGCGGCGGCACGTCTTCACCGTCGTTTCTCCGAGCGAGCGGTGCTCGCCCTTGCGCGAATTGAACCAGTCGCAGGAGAGCTCCATCACGGCGCGGCGGACGCGGAAGGCGTCCGTGTGCGTCGGCAGCGGCGCGCCGAAGACGACGGTGACCGGGTAGCGCCGGAGGCGCAGGCGGCGGAAGTCGTTCAGCAGCTGCCCGCTGTAGTAGGAATACATCGTCCCCCACGAGCCGCCCATGTAGACGGGGACGAGCGGCACGTCTGTCCCGCGCACGATGCGCTCGTAGCCGCGGTGGAACGCGCGGATCGTCCCGGTGCGCGTCACTCCGCCTTCGGGGAAGACGCCCACCATGTAGCCCTCGTCGAGCGCGCGGCGCGCTTCCTTGAGGGCGCGGGCGACTTGCACGGGCGAACTCTTCGAGGAGACCGGGATGACGCGGTAGAGGCGCAGAATGGGCTTGAGGATCCGGAACTTCTCGATCATGCCCGGATCCATGAGGAAACGGACGCGGCGGCGCGTCGTGGCGCACAGCAGCAGCGCGTCGAAGTAGCTGCTGTGGTTGGCGAGCAGGAGCGCCGGCCCCTCCACCGGGACGTTCTCCACGCCGATCGCGCGCACCCGGTAGAGGCTCTTCACGGCGATCGTGACGAGCATCCGCACGAAGAAGTCGCGCAGCACCCAGAGCGCGCCGAGGAAGAGCAGCAGCGCCGCCGCGAGGACGGCCCAGAGACCCTGCCGCGCCGTGAGGCCCGCGGCCGCGCCGCCGACCATCGCGAGGCCCGCGAGCAGCACGCCGAGCCACGAGACGAACGAATTGAGAGCGAGCCCCTCGCCGCGGCGCTCCGCCGGCAGGCGCATCTGCAGGAACGTGTCGAGCGGCACCACGAACATCCCCGCGCCGACGCCCGCGCAGAAGAGCAGCAGCGCCACCGCGGCCGGCGCCGGGGCGGCGCGCAGCGCGAGGCCGAAGGTGCAGAGCGCGAGCAGGCCCGAGCCGACCGGCATGAGGCCCATCTCGACGTTGCGCCGCGAGAGGCGCCCCGCGAGCCACGCGCCCACGGCGATGCCGAGCGCCGCGTAGAAGAACTGGAACTGAGCGCCCTCGCTCGAAAGGCCGAGCGCCGAGACGCCGTAGGCCACGAGGTCGATCTGCAGGAACGAGGCGATCATCGAAAAAAGCCCCGTCCCCGCCATCGCGAGCAGCAGGTGCGGATCGCGCCGCACCCAGCCGGTCGTCCACCAGAGCCGGCGCACGAACAGCAGGTCCGGGTGCAGGCGCGGGTTGGCGGGCGGGAGCTTCCAGACGCGCGTGCTCGTCACGACGCCCGCCACGGCGACGAGCACGCAGAGCAGCTGCGCGAGCGTGTAGGCGCCGTTGGCCGGGAAGCCCGCCGCCGAGCGCAGGAGCCACGCCGCGCCGGGCGCCGCGGCCGCGCCGGCGATGATCGCCAGGTAGCTCCACGCCACGAGCACGGAATTGGCCTCCGTGAGGCGCTCCTTCTTCACCAGTTCCGGCACGATGCCGTATTTCGTGGGCGAAAAGAGCGCGCTCTGCAGCGACATGAGGAAGAGCAGCGCGAAGAGCGGCCACGGCGAGCCGAGAAGGAAGAGCGGGACGCCCAGCGCCATGAGCGCCAGCTCCGCGTATTTGAGCGCGACCGTCACGCGGTTCTTCGGGAAGCGGTCGGCGAGAAAGCCCGCGTAGGCCGTGAAGCAGAGGAACGGGATCGCGAACAGCACCGTCGCCCCGCCGAGGAGGAACCCCTTCCACTCCGGGATGAGCAGGATGAGGAACATCGTGACGAACCCCTTGAAGAGGTTGTCGTTGAAGGCGCCGAGGAACTGCGTGGCGTTGAGCCAGCGGAAGGCGGCTTCCTTCTTGGCCCGGAGGTGTTCGATGCGGGATTCGAGCGACATTTTTTCAAACCGGTGTTTGAACGGCGGGGATTCTAGGCCGTCCCCGGCCGCAAGTCAACCGCGGCGCGGGCGCTATTCGGCTTCGTGGAAGGCGAGCTCCGAGGCGGCCTGTTCCCAGAGCGTCGTGAGGGTCGCGAGCTCTTTGTCGATGTCGGCCAGGCGCCGCGAGACGGCGGCGGGGTCGGCGTCCGGCGCGGGAACGGCGAGCGATTCGGCGAGCGCCTTCTGCTCCTCTTCGAGCTTGGCGATGCGCGCTTCGGTCGCCTCGACGCGTCGCCGGAGCGAGCGGACGAGCGGCGCGTTGCGCTCGCGCTCGGCGGCGCGCGCCTTGCGCTGCTCCTTTTTCGAGTTCGGGTTCGGCGCGGCGGGCGCGGCGGCGCGCGCTTCGGCCGCGGCCGCCGCTTCGCGCGCGAGGCGCTCGCGGTAGTCGTCGTAGGTGCCGACGATCTTGCGGACGCCGTTTTCGGTCACTTCCACGACATTCTGGGCGACGTGCCGCACGAACTCGACGTCGTGGGAGACGACGACGATCGCGCCGGGCCAGCCGACGAGCGCCTCTTCGAGCGCGCGGCGGCCGTTCACGTCCAAGTGCGTCGTGGGTTCGTCGAGGATCAGGAAATTGGGTTTGGCCGCGTAGATGCGCGCGAAGGCGAGGCGGATCTTTTCGCCGCCGGAGAGCACGCCCGCGGTCTTGAACGCGTCGTCGCCCGAAAAGCCGAACGCGCCGAGGAGCTGCCGGCCCTGCGCTTCGGTCATCGTCTCGTCCTCGCGGCGCACGACGTTCAGGAGCGAGCGGTCCGGCGGGATCGTCTCGGCGAACTCCTGCGACATGTAGCCGGGGACGACCTTGTGCCCGAGCACGACCTCGCCTTCGGTCGGCGAGCGGACGCCGGCGAAGAGGCGCGACATCGTGGTCTTGCCGAGGCCGTTGAAGCCGACGATCGCGACGTGTTCGCCGGTCATGACGTCGAAGGAAACGTGGCGGAAGACGAAGCGCGCGCCGTCGTAGGAGAAACCCGCGTCGCGCACCGAAAGCGCGGTGGTGCCGCAGTGGTGGAAGGGAGGGATGCGCAGCTTGCCCGCGGCCGAAGCCTGGCGCGGGACGACGATCGGCTCCATCTTCTCGAGCATTTTCACGCGCGACTGCACGAGCGAGGCCTTGTTCGCCTGCGAGCGGAACTCGTCGATGAAGCGCTGGTGCTGCTCGCGGATGCGGTCCTGGTTGCGCTTGGCCGCGAGCAGCGTGTCGTAGCGCGCCCGGCGCTCGCGCAGGTAGAAGTCGTAGTCGCCGTTGTAGCGCGTCACCGTCTCGCCGTCCACCTCGAACGTCGTCGTCGTGAGCGTGCGCAGCAGGTAGCGGTCGTGGGAGACGAGAAGCAGCGTCCCGCGGAACTCGCGCAGGAACTTCTGCATCCACTCGACGGCGGGCAGGTCGAGGTAGTTGGAGGGTTCGTCGAGGAGCAGCACGTCGGGGTTCCCGACGAGCGTGCGGACCAGCTCGGCGCGCATTTTCCAGCCGCCGGAGAACTCCGCGAACGGGCGCGTCAAATCGTCCGGACGGAACCCGAGCCCGCACAGCGCGGCCTTGGCGCGGGCCTCCACGTCGTAGCCGCCGCGCGCCTCGAACTTCGTCTGCAGGTCGCCGACGCGGGCGAGGGCGCGGGCGCGCTCGGGCGAGCCGGGCGGCAGCGACGGCATCGCCGCCTCGAGGCGCGCGATCTCATCCTCCATCGCGGCGAGGTCGCGCGAGACGCGCACGGTGTAGGAAAGGAGCGTGTCCGCGTCGTCCCACTTGTCGAGCTGCTGGTGCAGGTAGCCGATCACGGGGCGGGGGCCTTCGAAAAGCACCTCGCCGTGGTCGGGCGAAAGCTCGCCCGTGAGCAGGTTGAGGAACGTCGTCTTGCCCGCGCCGTTGGGGCCCACCAGTCCGATGCGCTCGCGGGCGTTGACCTTCACGGTCACGCCGCGCAGCACCGCCTGCGTCCCGAACGAGACGGCGACGTCCTGGAACGCGATCATGGCGCGGCCCTCCCGCCGGCGCCGCCGGCGCCGAGCGCGGCCGCGGCCGCGGCGTCGGCCGCGATCTGCGCGGCGAGTTCGTCCGGCGAACCGAACGCGCGTTCGTCCCGGAGGCGCCGCAGCCACGCCAGGCGCAGCGGCGCGCCGTGCAGGTCGCCGGAAAAGCCGGGAACGTGGATTTCCAGCAGCGGCCGGTCCGGGCGCGCGTCCGGGAACGTGGGCCGGAATCCGTAATTCGCCACGGCGCGGCGCGGCGCCGTTTCCCCGGGGAGCGTCACGTCGAGCGCGTAGACGCCGGGCGGCGGCATGACGGGCGCGGCCGGCATGACGTTCGCCGTGGGCGCGCCGAGAGCCGAGCCGACGCCGCGCCCGGCGGCCGCGGGCAGCGCCGTTTCGTCCGTCTCGTAGGGCCGCCCGAGCAGCGCGGCGGCTTCCGCGAGGTCGCCCGCGGCGACCGCTTCGCGGACGCGCGTGCTGGAGACCGGGCGCCCGCCGCGGAGCGCGAGCGGGACTTCGAGCGTTTCGATCCCGGCGGCCGCGCAGTCCGCGAGCGAGCCGGCGCGCCCGGCGCCGAAGCGCCAGTTCGGGCCGGCGGCGACCGCGAGGCGGCCCGCGCGCCGTGCGAGGGGCAGGAGGCAGCGGGCCACGAAGTCCGCCGGCGGCAGCGCCGCGAGTTCGCGGGTGAACGGCAGGCGCAGGCAGCCGTCCAGGCCCGCCGCCGCGAGCGCCTCGAAACGCCGAGCCCCCGGCGAGAGCGGCGGCGGCGCGCGGTCCGGCGCGAGGACGGCGAGCGGGTGCGGCTCGAACGTGAGCGCCCAGACGGCGGCGCCGCGCGCCCGCGCCAGGTCGCGCGCCGCGCCCAGGAGCGCGCGGTGGCCGACGTGGACGCCGTCGAAAAAGCCCGCGGCGAGCACGACGCCGCCCCGGCCGGGCGCCACGTCCTCCGCCCGCTCGACGACCGCGAACGGCCGCGGCGCGGCCGGCGCTCGCGGCAGCAGCCGGGCGGAGAGGACGACGACCGCGATGCCGAGCCACTGCCAGGGCGTGACCGTCTCGCCGAAGAACGCGACGCCCGCGACCGCCGCGACGAGCGGCGGGACGTATTCGAGAAAACTCAGGTGCGCGAGCGAAACGCCCTTCTGCGCCTCGTTCCAGCCGAGGAACGCGACGCTCGTCGGGAACACGGCGAGAAAGAGGACGCAGCCCCATTCCAGGCGCGAGCGCGGCGGCGTGACGGGCTCGCCGGACGCGACCTGCCACGCCAGGAGCCACAGGGCGCCGAAGAGCACGGTCCACGCCGTGAACGGAAGCCCGCCCAGGCGCCGCGCCGGCCCGCGGCCCCAGGCCGTGTAGACCGCCCAGCACAGGCCGGAGAGGAAGACGAACAGGTCGCCGCGCGAGAGCGCCGCCAGGCGCACGCCAGAACCGTCCAGCGCCCGCAGCACGAGGAGACAGCCCGCGAAACCGAGCGCCACGCTCGCGGCGTGGCGCCACGTCGTCCGCGCGCCGCCGAGCGCCGCGAGCAGCAGGACCTGCATCGGCACGTAGGCTTCGAGCAGCGACGCGTTCACCGACGCGACGCTCTCCTGCGCGAGGAAGAGCAGCTGCGCCATCGCCGCCGAGCCGACCAGGCCCAGCAGCGCGAGCGCGAGCCAGTCGCGCGCCGACCGCGGCAGCATCGCGCGGCCGCGCAGCGCGAACCCCGCCGCGAACAGGATCGGGGAGGCGAGCAGGTAGCGGAACGCGCCGACCGACGCGGGCTGCATGGAGCCTTCCTTCATCAGCAGGTCGCCCACGGGGAACATCACGCCCCAGCAGACGATCGCCGCGGCGGCCCACAGCCACGCGGCGATCCGCCCCCGGCGGCCCGGTTCCCTGTCCGCGCCCGCGTCCATGGTCCCGCCGGCGCCCTACCGCTCCCAGCGCCCGACGACGGGCGTGCCCCAGAGCCGCGAAAGCCCGCACGCGCGGCAGCAGCCCTCGAGAAACGCCGAGAGCGGCTTGCACTTCAGGGCGCGGTGCACGACCATCGGCAGGAAGAACTGCCCGACGCGGCCCGTCGGCCGGAAGCCCGCCGCCGCGAACGCGTCGCGCACCTGGCGGTGGCGGAAAAGCGTCCACGTCCGCGTGTTCTTCTCGAACCTCTTTTTCGCCTTGAAGAGCGCCGGCGCGATCGCGTTGAGGCTCTGCGAAGTCGGGTAGTCGGTGATCACGGGCCCGCGCGAAACGCGGCACATCTCCTTCACGAGCGTCGGCCAGGCGGAGCAGTGCGTGAGCATGCGGACGGCGACCACGGCGTCGAAACTCCCGTCCGGATACGGCAGCGCGACCACGTTGCCCACGTCGAAGGCGCAGCGCCCGGCGTCGGCGAGGTCCGCGATGCGGTGGCGGCAGCTCGACGCGCTGCCGATCACCGTGACCTTGTAGCCCGCGTCGGCGAGCGGGTGCGCCAGCTGCCCGTGGCCGCCGCCCACGTCCAGCACGGTCGCGCCGGGCGCGACGCGCGCGCCGAGCAGCCCCAGCACGGCGCGCTCCTGGACCTTGAGCATCCACGCGCCCGTCGCGCCGCGGAAGCGCGTGGCGTAGTCGTCGTTCGACGTCTCGACGTCGGCGGTTTCGGGAAACTGCTCCATTTTCGCTATCCTTTCCGGTCGGGACAACCGTCGCGCAGTCTACCACAACGTCCCCGGAAAATCCACTTCAGTTCGCCTCCATTCGTGCCCACAAAACGGATTGGGATTCACCGTCGATCCAAATCCAGACAAGAGGCGCCTCCGTAAAAACGACGCCGGGAGCGATTTCCCGGTCCTTGTCGGGCAATGTAACGCGAATTACGCTTGATGCACGATCCACCCGGACCGTTTTCGAATGGTCAAACGGAATCGGAACGGCGTTCGTGGCGATGCAAACGGCCTGCTCGTCCGACAAGAACGGCAATTCCGGGTTCGGAACCACGAGCCCCGTCTCCGTGTCGACGAAAACGGTTGCGGCGGACTGCGCGGGAGTCGTCGAATGCGCGCCGCAGTTCCAGTCTCGCGGGAACACGACTTTCTTCAGGCCATTTGTTGTTTCCACCGAAATCGCCGCGATCCGATCGAACGGCACGTCGAGTATCGCCGTTTTGGCCAACTCGATCACCGATTTGTCCGTCGGCGTCGTTCTCGCCGTGCTGGCGGAACAAAGCGCGATGCAGAGGAGAAGCGAAGCGGAAATCCTTTTCATGGCAGGGATGTTCGACTTCAGTTCGGAGCCATGACAATTCCCAAAGGAACCTTCGTTTCGGTATCGATCCAGATGAAGAACAAGGGAAAAAGGGCCGCTGGATCTCCTCCCGAACGGGGTTCGGGATAGACCGAAACGACAGTCAAACTGGCCGTCCGGCGGACCTCGTTGGAGGATGAATGTTCGAAGATTTCCGGACGGCAGTAATTCAGGGCGATTCGAACGGCTTCATCGTCGCTCACCGGAACGAGTCCGGGATTCGGCAAAACCGCGCCCGATTTTTCGTCGAGCCAGACGACGGCCGCGTGGTCCGGCCCGTTCGTCGGACTCTGTCCGCGGAAATAGTATCGCGGAAAGACGATACGGACCATTTGGTTCGTCCGCGTGACGAGCACCTCCCGGCTCCGGTCATACTGGAAATAATAACCCTGCAAAGCCGACTCGGCACTGGCGACAAGAGTTTCGTCGGACGGCGCGACGTCGGCATCCGCCCGGACCGCCGTGCAGGCGGAACAGAGCGCGATGCAGATGGGAAGCGAAGCGGAAAACCTTTTCATGACCGGAATTGATTCACTCGGAAGAACGCATGGTGTCGACAATGGTTTCAGTCGCGGTATCAATCCATATCTTGCAAAGGAACGCATCATGGAAAACAACGTCGGGGGCAATCTGGCGGTCTTTATCCGGCAATGTCACCAATGTCAAACTCGAGGCTCTGTCGACTCGGACCGTTTTGCTGTTGTCGAACGGAATCGGAACCGAATTCGTCGCGAGATACAAGGCTCGTTCGTCGGACAATGGAATCAGTTCCGGGTTCGGCAAAACACTCCGGGTCGATTCATCGATCCAGACTGTGGCCGCATGGTCGATTCCGTTGGTTGATTGATTCGACCCGAAGAACTTTCGCGGAAAAGTCACCACGGCCACACCGTTTGTCTTGAAAACGGAAGGCGACCGGACGCGGTCGAAATGAACGCCGAGAATGGCTGTTTTCGCCAACTCGACGAGTTCTTCGTCGGTTTCTTCCGTGGGTTGCGCCGAAGCAATCGACATGGCAAAAACCGTCAAGAGAAATGCGGATCGTGCGATGAACGACGTTTTCATGGTGTTGGTCTCCGGAATGGTGGAAAAGTGACATACAGCGTTGCCGGCGCACTGACTGGGTGCCCTACGGGAATCGTATCATCCTCCTCGTCCACGGGAAGATAGTCGAACACCAAGCCCGGAATTTGTCGTCCTAGGGCCGTTTGCTTGTCTATATCAGAAGGACCGACTTGTTTGGGGCCCATGTATTCCGGCCAATATGCTGGTGATGTGTGAGTATGGAAATCGGCGACAAGGTATACGGCTCCGGGATCGGTCGGGCCGGGATCTTCCGGATCGTTGTACGGCTCGACCGGAACGAATATTTCGCCGGCCTCCCACGGATGCGTCAACGAACCCTCCCACAGTTCGTCGCAGACATACGTGTCGTTCGTTGTGTTCAACCGGATCGCGAAACCGAACTCCTGGCGGAGGTTCGGGATTTGCGTGCAGGCGTTCGTCGTGGCGGCCCAAGCCGCGTCCGCCGCGGCGACGACGTTCTGGTCCGCGGCGATTTGTCCGACGGTCGGAAACTGGACTTCGACGGTGACGGTGGCGGTCGTGAATTCGCATCCGTCCACGCTCGAGACGCCGCGCAGTTCGAAATTTCCGGCGATGCGCGCGGTCCAGGGGTCCAGGTCCGATTCCATTCCGAGCGTCTCCCATTCGTCAGTCGTTCCCGCGCGCCGGATTTCGATCCGTCCTTCCGCGAACGTCGACCCGGGCGGCGAATGCGGATGCTCGATCGACAAGGTCGCCTGGTTGTCGTGTTTGAGCGTCAGCGGGTTCTTCGAGACGGACAGATACGCGTCGAGCGGGATGTAGCACAGGCAACGCGAGCAAAACGGATTGTCGGGACAGGCATCGCACCGGTGCGCCGAAAGCGTCGTCGCCAACGTCCCCCACAACGTACCCGCCGCGCCCGTCGGCGTTCCCGGCGCGAATCCGAACGTGCCGCTCTGCATTCCGACGGCGTCCGACACGTCGATGTAGGGGATGCCGTCCGCGAGTCGGACGGCGCCCGTCGCGAACGGCGTGCGCCCGGCGGCCGCGACGGCCGGCAGGACGTTCCACGGGAAGCGCTGGATGCCGTCCGCCTCGTGGACGCAGACGGATCCGTCGGAAGCGAAATGGTTGCCGCCCGCCAAAACCAGACCGGACCGGAGAGGTTCGTGGAAAGCCGGTTCGGCGGTCAGGACGGGCACGGCGACTTCGCACCAACCGGCCGATTCGCGGCGGCCGGCGAAGGATTCCATGCCGCGGGTCCAAACCGGCTTTTCGAAAGATTCGGGCGTGCCGGAAAACGATCCGCCGGACGTGCCGCACCACAGGATGAGAAACAGGGAAGAAAAGTCGACGAAGCAGGAAACGACCTGTCCGGGGGGAAGCGAAAACCGCAACGGCGCGGCGGAAAGCGGAGCCGAAAGGTTCCCGACGGAAACGGTCGCACCCGCGTTTGCCGGGGCGATCAGGTCGACGATCAAATCGGCCGTTTCCGCGTTCGTCGCCCACATCGGGTGCGTCAGGGCCCAGACGGCCGGGTCGGCGCCGTCGGGGGCGCCGTCCCCGTCCGTGTCGAACGCGTTGGTGGACGTACCGTAGACGAGGAGTTCCAATGCGTCGAAGAGACCGTCGCCGTCGCCGTCGAAACGCGTGCCGAGCCGGAAGAAGCCGATGTCGCCCGGAAGAAGGTTCGTCGCACAGGACCAGAATTCGTTCGTGTAGACGGTGACGCCGTCAAGCGGCGAAACGACGAAATTCGTGACGGACAAACACGTCGCGTCGTGGACGTGCGATGTCGGGGCGACATGCCACGGGAGCGCGGCGGGGGCCACGGAAAAGCAGACCGGCGGGTTCGTGGCGGGGTGCGAGGAAAGGAACGTCCAGCGGGACGAAAGGTTCGTGGACCCGTAGAGGTCGAGGACGTTGCCGGGAAGCGCGTCGTTCGTCGGCCAGGACGCCGTGAAGAAGAGATTGGTCGCGTCGAGGGCGAAGGCGGTGAAGGCCAACGTGTTCGAAGGTTGCCCCGCAACCGTTCGAAGGCCGCCTGCGGCGGCGTTCGGTGCGCTCGAAGAGCACGTCCCGCCAAGCAACTCCGCAGACTCCGCGGACTCCGCGTGAGACAACTTCCACACGTCCACGAGCCGCCAGGG
>JAFTHC010000269.1 GCA_017457625.1 Kiritimatiellia bacterium | reverse complement strand
TTTCGCCGAAGATCGCGCGCAGGAGCTTCTCCTCGGGCATGAGCTCGGTCTCGCTCTTGGGCGTGACCTTGCCCACGAGGATGTCGCCGGGCTTCACTGCGGCGCCGACGCGGATCACGCCGCGCGAGTCGAGGGTGCGCAGCGCGTCCTCGCCCACGTTCGGGATGTCGCGCGTGATCTCCTCGTCGCCGAGCTTGGTGGTGCGGGCCGTGCATTCGAACTCGAGGATGTGCACCGAGGTGAACACGTCGTCGCGCACGATGCGCTGCGAGACGAGGATGGCGTCCTCGAAGTTGTAGCCGCACCAGGGCATGTAGGCGACGAGCAGGTTCTTGCCGAGCGAGAGCTCGCCCTGGTCGGTGGCGGGGCCGTCCGCGAGGACGTCGCCCTTCTCGACCTTCTGCCCTTCGGAGACGATCGGCCACTGGTTGAAGCAGGTGCCGGCGTTGGTGCGGCGGAACTTCTGCAGGTCGTAGCGGCGGTATTGGGACTTGGGCGTCTTGGAGGTGGGCTTCCGGCCGTCGGCCGAGACGGTGACGTGGCAGGCGTCGACGTCCGCGACGATGCCGGGCGCGCCGGCCTCGCCGAGGCCGTCGAACACGACGATCACGCGCGAGTCGCGCGCGGCGGTTTCCTCCAGGCCCGTGGCCACGTAGGGGCGCTCGGTGCGGAGCAGCGGGACGGCCTGGCGCATCATGTTGGCGCCCATGAGCGCGCGGTTCGCGTCGTCGTGTTCCAGGAACGGGATGAGGCCGGCGGCGATCGAGATCACCTGCATCGGGCTCACGTCCATGAACTGCGCCTTGGCGCTCGGCATTTCCTGGAACTCGGCCTTGTAGCGCACGCGGATGCTCGGGTTGGCGAAGCGGAGCTTTCCGTTCTCCTTCTTGAGCGGGGCGTTGGCCTGCGCGATGACGTATTGCTCCTCTTCGTCGGCGGACATGTAGACCACCTCGTCCGTCACGTAGGGGACGCCGGCCTTGTCGAGCGCGACGCGGCGGTAGGGCGTCTCGACGAAGCCGTATTCGTTGAGGTGCGCGTAGATGCCGAGCGAGGAGATGAGGCCGATGTTCGGGCCTTCGGGCGTCTCGATCGGGCAGATGCGGCCGTAGTGCGAGGGGTGCACGTCGCGGACTTCGAAGCCGGCGCGGTCGCGCGAGAGGCCGCCCGGGCCGAGGGCCGAGAGGCGGCGCTTGTGCGCGAGCGCGGAGAGCGGGTTCGTCTGGTCCATGAACTGCGAGAGCTGGCTGCGGGCGAAGAAGTCCGCCACGACGGCGCCGAACGTCTTGCTGTTCACCAGGCGCGTCGGGCGCAGCTGCTCGGTCTCGCCTTCCTGGTTCTGGGAGGAGGCCAGCGACATGCGCTCGTGGATGACGCGCTCGGTGCGCGACAGGCCGATGCGGCACTGGTTCTCCAGCAGTTCGCCCGCGGTGCGGATGCGGCGCGAGCCGAGGTGGTCGATGTCGTCGATCGGGATCTGCGTGGCGAGCTTCCACTGCGGCTGCGGATCCGCCTTGGAGGGCTTGCGCTGGGTGCTCACCGCGGCGAGCATGCGGAGCGCCTTGATGAAGTCCGTGTTGTCGAGGACGCGCAGGTCGCCGGGAACCTCCGCCTCGCCGCGGTTTTCGTCGCGGAAGTCGCGCAGCTTCTGGTTGATCTTGTAGCGGCCGACCTTCCCGAGGTCGTAGCGGCGCGGATCGAAGAAGAGGCGCTTCACGAGCTGCGAGGCGTTGGACGCCGTGATCGGGTCGCCCGGGCGCAGCTTGTGGTAGAGGTCCTTGAGGGCCTCCTCCTCGTTGGTCGTCGTGTCCGCGCGCAGCGTGTAGAGGAGCGTCCCCTCGTCCCACGCCACGTCGAGCATCTCGACCTTCTTGTAGCCCGCGAGCGCGAGCTGGCGCAGCGCCGGGGGCGTGGCGAAGTCGTAGCGGTGCGCCAGGAGCGCGCCGGTCTTCGCGTCGCGCACGTCTTCCGGGAAGACGAGGTTGGCGAGGTTTTCCGCCTTCTTCTCCTTGGTGGAGATTTCGCGGTATTCGTAGAAGTTCTTCAGGATGTCGCGGTCGGCCGAGTAGCCGAGGCAGCGCAGGAACGTGGACGCCAGGAACTTGCGGCGCTTGCGGCGGCGGTCCATGATGACCCAGATCTGCTTGTTCGTGTCGAACTGGAACTCGATCCAGGAGCCGCGGTCGGGGATGATGCGCACGGAGTGCAGCGGCGTGCCGTTGGCGTGGATCTGGCGCTCCGTGCAGATGCCGGGGGAGCGGTGCAGCTGGGAGACGATCACGCGCTCGGCGCCGTTGATCACGAACGCGCCGTTCGGGCGCATGAGCGGGATTTCGCCCATGTAGACCGTCTCTTCCGTGTAGCTCTCGCCGTTCTTGAGGCGGAACGTCACGTTGAGCGAGGCGGAGTAGGTCACGCCCTCGCGCAGCGCCGAGAGCGGGTCGTCCTTGGGCTGGGGCTTGGCGGGATCGCCTTTCGAAAGCTCGTATTTCACGAACTCGAGCACGTAGTGCCCGTCGTAGCTCTCGATCGGGAAGATTTCCTTGAAAATCCCCTGCAGGCCGATCGGCGCGCGCTTGGTGGCGGGCACGTCCGGCTGGAGGAAGTCCTCGTAGGACTTCGTCTGGATTTCGATCTGGTCAGGCGGGTTGACGACGGGCTTGAGCTTGCCGTAGATGGTGCGTTCGACCATGTTTCACCTCTGGAGTGTTCGCGATTCGTTGCGAAGGACGCCGGCCCCGGTTATGCACGCCGAACAAGGCCCGACTGGAAAAAAAGATCGAAAAGAATACCGGAAAATCCGGAAAAGGAAAAAAAGGTCCCGTTCCCCGCGGCGGGCGCCGCGGGGAACGGAACTCGGAGGCTTACTTCACCTCGACCTTGGCGCCGGCGGCCTCGAGCTTCTTCTTGAGCTCTTCGGCTTCCGCCTTGGCGATGCCGGTCTTCACGGTGCCCTTGTCTTCGACGAGCTTCTTGGACTCGGCCAGACCCAGGCCCGTGGCGCCGCGGACTTCCTTGATCACCGCGATCTTCTTGTCGGCGGGGACGTCCACGAGCTTCACGTCGAACTCGGTCTTCTCCTCGGCGGCGGCGGCGGCCGGAGCGGCGCCGGCCGCGGCGACGGCGACGGGAGCGGCGGCGGAAACGCCCCACTTCTCTTCGAGCGTCTTGACGAGGTCGGCGATTTCGAGAACCGAAAGGCCGGAGAGGAACTCGACAACTTCTTCTTTGGTCATTTTGTTTTTCTTTCTTCTTGTTCGTCCAACCTCCCGGGCCTTTGCCCGGGCGGAACCGGAACTCCGTTTCGCGGCACCCGCCGCGGCGGTGGTCCCGGTTTTGCGGGACGGGGGTTCGGCGGCGGGCTAGGCGCCCGCCTTCGCCTTGAGGACGTAGAGGATGCCCTTGATCGAGGCGGAAAGCACGCGCACCAGGTCGCCCGCGGGCGCCTGCAGCGTGGCGAGGAGCTTGGCGCGCATCTCGTCCTTGGACGGGAGGTCGGCGAGCTGCTTGACCTGCGCGGCGCTCAGCGACTGGTCGCCGAGCTGGCCGGCCTTCACGGACGCCTTCTCGTTGTCCTTGAGGAACGAGGTCACCGCCTTGGCGACTTCGGCCGGGTCGCCCGAGCCGGCGACGAGCGCCGTCGGCCCCTCGAGCACCTTCTCGGCCGCGGTCCAGCCCTTGTCTTCGAGCGCCTTCGCCAGATACGTGTTCTTCACGACCTTGAGCGTGGCCTTCGAAGCGGCGAGCTTGCCGCGCAGCGCGGCGAATTCGGCGACGGTGAGGCCGCCGTAGTTCAGGATGAAGCAGAAGTCCGCGGCGGCGACGAACGAGTCGATCTCCTGGATCGCGGCGAGCTTTTCCGGACGCTTGGAATTGGCTTTGGGTTTCGGCATTTCTTCGCCTCCTTAGTCCTTGATGTCGATCTTGACCGGGACGCCCATCGTGCTGGAGAGGGATATCTTCTTGAAGAGCTGCCCCTTGAGCGCGGCCGGGCGGACCGCGCGGATCGCGTCGATCAGCGCGGCGGCGTTCTCCTCGAGCTGCCTGGCTTCGAAGGAGCGCTTGCCGATCATCGTGCAGATGTTGCCCTGGCGGTCCATGCGGAACTCGACCTTGCCGGCCTTCTGCGCCTTCACGGCCGCGGCCGTGTCGTCCGTCACCGTTCCCGTCTTCGGGTTCGGCATGAGGCCGCGGGGGCCGAGGACGCGGGCGAGCTTGCGGACCGCCGTCATGGCCTCGGGCGTGGCGATCGCCACGTCGAAGTCGAGCCAGCCGCCCTTGATCTTCTCCAGCAGGTCGTCCATGCCCACTTCGTCCGCGCCCGCGGCCTTGGCCGCGTCGGCGGGGGCGCCGCCGGCGAAGACGACGACCTTCACGTTCTTGCCCGTGCCGTGCGGCAGCGAGACGGTGCCGCGGATCATCTGGTCGGACTTGCGCGGGTCGCAGCCCATGCGCATGCCCAGCTCCACCGATTCGTCGAACTTCGCGCCGGGGTTCGCCTTCACGAAGGCGACGGCCTCCTGCAGCGAAACGCGCTCCGCCGGGGCCTTCTTGGCCGCGTCGACGTATTTCTTGCCGTGTTTCTTCATGGTGCCGGGCTCCTTACTTCACGACGGTGATGCCCATCGAACGGGCGGTGCCCTCGACCATGCGCGCGGCGTGCTCGGGGTCGGTCGCGTTGAGGTCCGCGGCCTTGGTCTTGACGATTTCGAGGATCTGCGCGTGCGTCACCTTGCCGACCTTCGTCTTGTTCGGCGTGCCGGAACCCTTCTCGATGCCGGCGGCCTTCTTGAGCAGGATCGCGGCGGGCGGGCTCTTCAGGATGAACGTGAAGGAGTGGTCCGCGTAGACCGTGATGACGACCGGGATTTCGAGACCGGCCTGTTTTTCCGTGGCGGCGTTGAACTGCTTGCAGAACGCCATGATGTTCACGCCTTGCGCGCCCAGGGCGGGGCCGATCGGCGGGGCCGGGTTGGCTTTCCCGGCGGGCACCTGCAGACGCACGATGCCGATGACTTTCTTGGCCATTTTGTTCGGATTTTCCGTTGTTTTTCGCCGCTTCCGGCCTCCCGGTTCCCTACCGGTGCAGACGGCTGGAAGCTAAAAGCGGGCGGAATGCTAGCATTTTTCCGCGTTGCGTGCAAGCGATTTTTTTTCGAATGTAGGCGTGCGCGCAAAGCCGGATTTCAGCGTGCGTGCAAAACCGGACAGTCAAGACGCGCGTTTGCAAGGAGTTGCCGTTGCGGCGCTGCACGAAAACGCCGGAAACGATGGCGTGCGCGCAAAACCGGACGGTTCTGCGTGCGCGCAAAACCGGACGGGGGCCTTCTACAGGCGAAACGATCCGAGCTTGCGCGGCCATCGGTCCGGGTGTTCGAGCGGATCCTCCTCTACGACGCGCAGCCTGTCCGGTCGGATGACCAGCCAGACGCGCTTCTTTGCCGTCGGCCCGATCTCGTAGGTTCTGCCTCCGTACTGGATCCGGTTGCCGCCGACGACGGTCCGCCTCTCGTGCCGTGCCGCGAAGAGTTCCATCAGCGCGGGGCTCGGCGCGGGACGATAGTCGGTCTTGCCGGCCTTGACGCACGCCTGGTAGGCCTGCTCGGGAGTCATGCCCGTCGTGCGGTTGACGTGGTTCGCGTTCCAAAACAAGCGGTGCCGCTCGACGACGGGCATCGCGCTTTGCAGATCCGTGACGCCGGCCGAGGCGACGGCGTCCATCACGAGGGCGCGCACGCGATGCTGGAAGGTCCGCATGGAGCGCTCGATCTTGCCCTTGGCCTGCGGCGTCGGCGCGATGCGGTGCGTTACGGACAGCGCCCTGCACATGCGCCCGTAGGCCGTGACGATGTCCACGCCCTCGTGCCCGAAGATCGAGAAGCCGTCGGTGTAGACGACGGACGGGACGCCGTGCACGCCGATCGCCTCCCGGAGCACGTCCATCTCGACGAAGACGGAGTCCGACTCGGCCAGGCGCAGGGCCAGGATCTCTCGCGTGGCGTCGTCCTCGACGGCGACCAGATGCTGCCACTCGTCCTCGCCGCCGAAGAGGCGCACGGGCGTCGAATCGATCTGCAGAAGCGCCCCGGCCCGCTCCATGGCCCAGCGCTTGACGGGACGCCGCGGCCCGGGGGCCTGGCACAGCAGCGGCCATTTCGCGCGGCAATGCCGCATCACGGTCGTGCGATCCATCCTGCGGCCGGTCTCGCATTGGATGCAGTCCGCGATGACGGCGTAGTTGATCGGCTCGGCTCCCTCGCGGGTGGAGAGGACCACGAGACGCTCGGCGACGGCCTCCGCCTCCTTGGACCATCCGCCCGTCGTGTCCCCTCCGGATCCCCGGAGCCGGAAGTCGGCGCCCTGCCGAAGCCATTGCGTCCGCAGGTCGTAGAGTCGGGTGCGGCCTACGCCGAGGCGCAGACAGGCCTCGGTAGCCGTCAGTTCTCCGTGGTTGAACTTGGCGAGGACCAGCGCCGCCACGTCCGACGCAAGTCGTGCTTGGAGTTGTGTTTTCATGGCGGCGGGAACGATACAGCAGCCCCGCCTGCGAGGACATCCCGTCCCCGCCCTCGGGCCGGGTTCGCTCGGCGCTCCGCGCCGCCCCTTCGGGGACGCTCACCGGCCCGAGGGCGGGGACGGCGCTGGGGCGACGCCAGCCGACTGCACCGTCGCCTTGAAGCGGGCGTCGTCCCCGTCCGGTTTTGCACGCACGCCGTCCGGTTTTGCACGCATGCTACCTGTCCGGTTTTGCGCGCACGCTAACAGCGATTTTTTTTCGAACGTCCGGCCGGTTGCGCGCGGCGGCTCGCGGGGTGTAGAATCCGCGCGCCATGGACCGTCCATCACGACTCGAACGCCTCTACGCCCGCCGCACGTTCGGCATCAAGCCCGGACTCGACTCGATCCGCGGTTTGCTGCGCGAACTCGGAGACCCCCACGGATCTTTCCGCGTCCTGCACGTGGCGGGGACGGACGGCAAGGGCTCCGTCTGCGCGATGCTCGATTCGGTCCTCCGCGCCGCGGGCCTGCGGACGGGGCTCTACACCTCGCCCCACCTCGTGCGGCTGTCCGAACGGTTCCGGATCGGCGGAGCGGAAATCGCGGACGACGCGTTCTTCCCGCTTCTGGACGAGGTCGAAGCCGCCGCCGCGCGGCTCGTCGCCCGCGGCGCCCCGGAGCCGACTTTCTTCGAAACGACGACCGCACTCTGCGCGCTCTGGTTCGCGCGCGAGGGCGTGAAGCTCGCCGTCGCCGAAGTCGGCATGGGCGGCCGGCTCGACGCGACCAACGTCTTTCTCCCCGCCTTGTCCGTCGTGACCCGCATCGGCATGGACCACATGCAGTATCTGGGCGGGACGTTGCGCGAAATCGCGCTCGAGAAGGCCGGCATCGCCAAGCCGGGCGTCCCGGTCGTCCTCGGCGCGATGCCGGACGAGGCGCGCGCGGCGGTTTTGGCCCGCGCGCGGGAGATCGGCGCGCCGGCCGTCCTCGCGGAAGAGGCGTGCGCCGTGCGCCGCGTTTCCGGCGACCTCCGCGGGCAGAAATTCGCCGTTTCGACGCCGGACCGCGACTACGGCGCCGTGAAGATGCGCCTCGCGGCCTCCTACCAGGCCGAAAACGCCGCGACCGCCGTCGCCGCGATCGAGACGCTGGGGCGAGTCCTCGGGATCGAATGGCCCGCGAAAACCGTGGCCGCCGGCCTCGGCGCGGCGGAGCTGCCGGGCCGCTTCCAGCTGCTGTCCGACGACCCCGCCACGATCCTCGACGGCGGCCACAACCCGTGCGCCGCGGAGGCGCTCCTGGCCGCGCTCAAGGCGGCGAAGGCCGCCCGCGGCGTGCGCCTCGTCTGCGGCATGTGCGCCGACAAGGATCCGGCCGGATGGCTGCGCGCGCTCGCGCCGGCGGTCGGCAAGGTCTGGACGGTCCCGCTCGCCAACCCGCGCGGTCTCCCGCCGGAGAAACTCGCGGCGTTCGCCCGCGGCGCGGGGTTGCGCGAAGTGCGCGCCTGCGCGACGCTCGCGGAGGGACTGTCGCTCGCGCGCGACGACGCCCGCGCGGCAGGTCGCCCCGTCCTCGTGGCGGGGTCCCTCTTCCTCGCGGGCGACGTCCTGTCGGCCTAGCCGATCTCGATCTTGCGCGGCTTGAGTTCGGCGCGCTTGGACATCGTCACGGCCAGGACGCCGTTTTCGACGCGGGCCGCGATCGTGGCGGGGTCCACCAGGTCGGGCAGGTCGAGCGAAGCGGCGTAGTCGCTCTTCGCGAACTCGCGGACCGCGCAGCGGAAGCCGGCGGGGTTTTCGCGCTTGGCGTGCGTCTTCATCGACAGCGTGCGGCCGTCGACGTGCAGGTCCACGTCGCCTTTGCCGGCGCCCGGGATCTCGAAGAGGATTTCGTAACCGTCCTCCGTCTCGCTTGCGCGGATGGCCGGCGTGGTGAATTTTTCGGTTTCGTCGTTCATGTCAAAACTCCTTTCTTCGTTCTTCGTTGTGCATGGTGCATTGTGCCTCGCGCTAGGCCGTCGCGATCGCGATGCGGCGGGGGCCGGCGGCGTTCGCCTTGGGCAGCTCGATGCGCAGGATGCCGTCCTTGAACGCGGCGTTCGCCTTGTCGGCGTCCACGCGGAACGGCAGCTCGATGCGGCGCTCCCAGGCGGCGGCCGGCGCGGCGGTTTCGCCATCCTTCTTCGCGGGCTTGTCCGCGAGGACGAGCGTCTGCGGCTCGATCGCCAGCTCGACGTCCGCCGCGGTCCGGCCGGGAAGTTCCGCTTCGACGAGAATCGCGTTCTCGTCGACAAAGACGTTCACGGGCGGAAAACGCCCTTCCGCGCGGCAGGCGGCCGTGCGGAAAACGCGGCCGAGACGGCGATCCGCCCCCATCAATTCGCCCAACAGACTCCAGGGCGTCATGTCGAAAATCGTGTTCATCGAATTTGCTCCTTTCTTTGAATCGCCTTCCTATGCGAAGGCGCTTCCCTTGGAGCAAACGCCATGCCAATTCCGTCCGCCGCCCGCTCGCCCTCCAAATGCGACAAATCGACCCATTTCTTTTCCCTGCCAGACACCTTTCCGCCCCACTCTGCCGCTTCAATCCCACCGTGGAAAATTTTCCGTTCCCTTCTCCGGTCTTCCGGTCATTCGCCGCCCCGTTTGGCGGCCGGTTTCGGCCGCCGTTTCCGCCTCGCCGTTCGAGAGTTACGCCAGGTGCCGCATGCGGTCGCACAGGCGCCTGATCGGCGCGCCGCGGCGGAACGGATTGCGCGTCAGCAACGCCGCGTCCGCGCCGCCGGCTTCCTTGGCCAGCGCCTCGAACCACGTGCACCAGGCCTCGTCGCGGCGCGCGCGGGGGTGACGGGAGGGGAGTCTAGGGGAAGGCGGGAGGGGAGCCCGCGTGCTCCCGGGATCAGAACAGCGCCATCTGCTCGACCGCGGGCGGGAGGCCGAGCGACTCGCGAAGGGCGGTTTCGTCCATTTTCGGCGTGCCGAAGCGGGCGGCGGCCGCGGTTTTGTCCGAGCCCGGG